>DAOTTY010000278.1:0-6938 GCA_034437575.1 Anaerolineae bacterium
GAACGAAGTACATCGCCCGCGTGATCGAATCAACCACATTTTCGCCCTCCATTGTCTCTACGCCCAGCATGACCCCGGCTTTGCTGGCCCACTCCACGCCTGCGGCTAACCCATCCAGGTAGCGCCGCTCCGTGTTGATGTCTGCCTCGCCGTAGTAGTCGTAATACCCTGCCACTTGAATCGTGCGAATGCCAATGTCCGCGCAAAAGTCCACCGCCTTACGGAACAAGTCTAGCCCCTGCTGCCGGATGGCGGCATCTGCACTGCCAAGCGCCAAACGGCGGTGACCGCTCAGGCACATCGTAATAATCGGTGTGCCGCTGGCCTCGATAGCACGGCGCAGGCCAACCCGCTGGCTGTTAGACCAGTCCAGGCGGGCTTGCCGTTCGGTGCTTTCGTCGCAGCTCATCTCGACAAAGTCAAACCCGGCTTGCTGTGCCAGTGACAGGCGCTCATGCCAATCCACATCAACGGGCAGCGCCTTTTCATAGATGCCCAGCGGGAGATTGTAGCGCATGATTACGCCTCCACTGCGTAGGCAGCAGCAATCGCCTGCTGGAACTTTTGGGCAGCGGCGGCGGGGTCGTCTGCGTTGCAAATGGCGCGGCCAGCGATGAAGATATACACCGGCACACCTGCGAACAGGGCGATGTCATCGGCTTTGATGCCGCCCGTAACCGTGACCTTGAAGCCCATGTCGTGCAGCTTATGAACGGTGTCAAAGTCTTCTGGCGTCCATGTGAGTGCGCCTTTAAGTTCGGCATCACGGCTGCGGTGGGTAATCACCTGCTGGACGCCCAGGTCTTGCCACTTTTTGGCCATGTCCCACGTCCAGCCGTCACTCAGTTCGATTTGCACGTCGCAGCCCTGACGAGATTTGGCCTCGGCCAGCACGACCTCGGCTGTGTCGGGGGCGGCCCCACTGACCACACTCACCCAGTCTGCGCCCGCATCGTAGCACATCTTAGAGATGACGCTGCCTGCTTCCGCAATGCGAACGTCCGCGAGAATAGTTTTGTTCGGGTACAGGCTGCGGATGACGCGCACCGCTTGCATTCCCTCGGCAAGGCACAAGATTGTGCCCACTTCGATCACATCAATGTGGTTAACGGCCTGTTGCAGCGGCCCCAACGCGGACGGTAAATCAAAGGTATCCAGCGCAATTTGGAGTAACGGCTTGTTCATAGGTTCCTATCCTTTAACTGCGCCTGCCGTCATCCCGGCGATGATTTGGCGGGCAGCGAAAAATGTCAGTACCAACGGCGGAATCACAATCAGGGTACCCATTGCCATGATGTTGCCCCACTGCACGCCCTGTTCCGTGATGAACAGCGTAATGCCCACCGGCAGCGTGCGGGTGGTGCGCCCGGTGAGGATCAGCGCCAGTAAGAACTCATTCCATGAGATGCGGAACACGAAGATAGCCGCCACTGCCAAACCGGGGCGCATCAATGGGAAGATAACCCGTGTAAATACCTGCCACTGCGAGGCACCATCTACGATGGCGGCTTCTTCGATTTCACGCGGGATTTGCTGCAAAAAGCCCACCAGCAGCCAGATGGCAAACGGCAAATTGAGCGCAGTGTAGAACAAAATCAGGCCAACGCGCCCATCAACTAACCCTTCGGCGATAAGGTAGGGCGTTTCGTACTGGTTTAGGGCGCTGTCATCTAATGAGAAGAACAGGAAGTTTTCCCAACCCAGCCACAGCACAAAAATCGGGATGGCCAGCACAGCGGGCGGCACCATCCGCACAATCAGCGTGAAGTAGGCAAAAGGCCCACGCCCACGAAAGCGCAAACGCGCCAGCGAATACGCGGCCATGCCGCTTACCAACAGTGACAAAAACGTGGACACCAACCCGACGATAACCGAGTTCCGCAAATAGAGGTCGAAGTTGTTGTCCAGGATGGTGCGGTAGTTATTGAGCGTGGGCGTAAAAGCTGCCAGCGGGTTGTCCGCCATGATGTCTACCTGCGTTTTGAACGAAGTGAGCAGCATCACCAGGATGGGCAGCAGGGCAATCAACGCCATGAAGATGAGGGCGACATATTGGAACAGGGCCGCCCAGGGAAAACGTCGCTCAGATGATCGTTGGCCGGCACTGTTGACTGGAAGGGCGTCGGGTTTGGTTGTGGTAGCCATCGTGGGTTAGTTTTCCTCTTGCAATGGGTTGGAGAACAACAGCAGCCCGAAACTGAGAACCACCATGATGAACATCAACAGGACGGAAATGGTGGCGGCGTAACCCAGGTTTTGTGAGGTGAACGCCTCTTTGTAAATGTGCAGCGATAGCACTTCGGTGCTTCGTCCTGGCCCGCCAAACGTCAGGATGAAGATCACCTCCAGCGCCCGGAACACATCAATCAGGCGCAGCAGCACCGTTACCAGCAAAATCGAGCGCAGCATGGGCAGCTTGATGTACCACGTCATCTGGAGCCAACTGGCACCGTCGATGTAGGCGGCTTCGGATACCTCACTGGGGAGGGCTTGCAAGCCCGCCAGCAAAATAATAAAGATGAACGGCGTCCACTGCCAAATGTCCGTGAGGATGATCGAAAAGAAGGCCAGCCCCGGCTCCCCCAGCCAGGTGTGGGCGGTAAAGCCAATGTTTTGCAGCGGCGGGATGGCTTCGCCAATGGCAGTGAGGTAATAGTTAATCAGGCCGATGCGCCCGTCGAACAGGTAACGCCAGATCAAGCCCACTGCCACCGGCGAAACCATCAACGGCAGGATAAAAATCGTGCGGAAGATGGCTGCACCGCGAATGGGCTTTTCCAGCATCAGGGCCAGCCCCAGCCCCAGCAGCATTTCGATGACCAACACCCAAAACGAAAAGCGCAGCGTCACCCAAACGGCAGTTCGCACGCCTTCATCTGTGAACAATCGCGCATACTGCTCCAGGCCGATCCACTCGCGCTGTGACCAGGGGGTACCCATGTCTAAATCGCTAAAGCTGAGTTGGAAAGCGCTAAAGAGCGGGACAATCAGCCCAAGAATAAAGATAATAATAGCAGGCAATAAAAAGAGGTAAGCGACTGTGTTGCGCTGTAGTGCAGAGGTTCCAGTCATGGGTAATAAACCTTTTTATTTGCAAGCAGTGGGGCAGGTGGCCCACCCCACCATATATTAGCGAAGGGTGCTGCCCGCAGGCAGCACACTACATAAATCTAGCTTACTGGCTCCAGGTGTAGTAGCCGGAGCGGTCCATCTCGGCGCGGATTTCTTCAGCAGCGGTGGCCATCGCGTCGTCCAGGGTACGCTCACCCGTGACGTATTCGCTGATGTAAACACCCAGGATCGGCGCGTTGAGGGCACCCCACTCCGGGATGAGCGGACGCCAGTCAGCGTTAGCGCACTCAAGCTGCTCCAAAACCACCGGATATTCGGGGAACATCTCTTGCAGTTCGGGGTCTTCAAGCGTACTCAGGCGGGCCGGGTCACCACCGATGAGGGCAATCTCACGGTCAATGCGCTGGCTGGTCATCCACTGTATAAACAGGAAGGCCGCTTCTTTGTTTTGGGAGTTGGACGGAATACCCATGCTAAAGCCACCCGTTTCAGACAGGCCACACTCAGCATCGCCAACACGCGGGTGCAGGGCGTAGCCAACGTTGCCGTCAACAACTGACTGGTTGGGGTCGCGGCTCATGGCAGCGATCTTGTGCGTGTCCAGGTACATGGCGGCGTCACCCTGAAGGAAGGCGTTAGCCTGCTCACCGAAACCATAGCTCAAAACGCCTGGCGGGGAGTTGTCGATGATGGTCTTGAGGGCTTCGGCAGCGGCCTTAGCTTCTGGCTCTTCAATGATCGGGTTCCAGTTGTCATCGAAGATACCACCACCATACGGGCTAAGGTGCAGCAGCCAGCCGTGAACAATCTGGTGGCCAGCAGCGCCACGGCTCGTCATACCGTAAACATCGGGCACATTGTCGGTGATGAACTGAGCGGTTTCCAGCATTTCTTCGTAGGTTTCCGGCACTTCAAGCTCGTATTCCTCGAAGATGTCCGTCCGGTAAACCAGGATGCTCGTCTCTGCACCGAAGGGCAGGCCGTAGAGGGCATCTGTTGGGCCGGGCAGGTAGGCGCGGTTGCCACCCACAATGCCGCCCGTTTCCAGCCATGCCGGGACGAGGTCAGCCGGGTTGTAGTTGGGGTCGGCCAGTTCTGCATTGACGAAGAACTCAGCCAGCGGGGTCAGGTAGCCGTTTTTGACGTACTCGGACTTGGTGAAGACCACCCAGGCCACAACGTCGTAGTCGCCGCCGCGTGTCTTCTGGAATTCGGTTTCCTGAGCAGTCTTCATGTTTTCGTACTGGATGAAGTCAACTTCTACGTTGATGCCCGTTTCTTCTTCAAACTGCGGGATCAGCGTAGCAGCCTGCTGAAAGTGGAAAAGGGACGGCCAACTTACGACGACGGTCGTGCCCTCATAGGGCGCGTAGGGGTTGGGGCCGTCCTGGGCTTCGGCAGCAGGGGCAGCAGCGGACTGCGCCAAAACGACACCCACAACGAGGGCCAGGGTCAGAAAGAGTTTTTTGTACACTTTATATCTCCAAATGAAACTATATACACATTTTGAGCAACCGGCGTCGGCTTTGAAGAGGCCAGTGACGCCGGGTTGTTCACAAAATCAGGGTGCCTGACGGTGCGACGAGCGTTTCCGCTACAAAAGGGCTTTGAAGGGCAGGTCAGGTTCAATAGTGAAGGCGTCCTCGAAGCCACGGCGATACTGATAAATCAGCTTGCCTTTGTCTGTGGGGTAGGTGTACTTGCCACCCACCTGCCAGATGAACGGCTCAAATTTATACTGGAGGCGGTGCTTCCGCATGTTCCACAAGACGAGGATTTCGTTGGGGTCTGCCTGGAAGTTCGTCCAGATGTCGTAGTGAATCGGGATCACGACTTCAGTATCCAGGCCCTCAGCCATCCGCAGGATGTCTACGGAGGTGAGCTTATCCATCATGCCGCGTGGGTTCTCACCATAGTTGCCAACGGCCACATGCACATCGTGGTCGTTGCCGTGCTTGGTAAACCAGTTGGAATAGTGCGAGTCTGCGGCGTGGTAAAGGTTGCCACCGGGTGTTTTGATGAGGAAGTTAACGGCCTTTTCGTCCATATCCATTACGGGCTGGCCTTTGAGGGTAACGCCGGGGGGCGCAGTGACCAGTTCGGTGCGGTCGAACGAATCGAGGGCGACGATTTGCACATCTTTAACGTCTACCACATCGCCGGGCCGCACCACAATGCAGCGGTCTTCCGGCACGCCCCAGGCCACCCACTTATCCACGCAGGACTGCGGGCCGATGAAGGGCACATCAACCGGGCAGTTCTGGACGACAGCAGCAGCGACGTTGGGGTCAATGTGGTCGCTGTGGTCGTGTGTGGCCAACAGCGCGTCTAGTTCACGGATGGCGAAGGGATCAATGGGGACAATGGCACTACGCAGGTTGGGTTGCAGCTTTTTCACGCCGATAGCACGCTGGTGCTGGTGCTGGTCACGCATCCAGGGGTTGGCCTGGGTCTGCTTGCCCGTCTTCACCCACAGGTCAACGCAGATGTTGGTGTTGTTTTCCGTCTTGACCCAGATGCCACAACAACCTAGCCACCACATTGCGAATGTGTTTGGCTCGACCTGTTCCTGCTCAATTTCCTCGTTTAGCCAGGTTCCCCACTCTGGGAAGGTACTTAAAATCCACGATTCGCGGGTTATTTCGTGAACGTTGTCACCCATTTTTTCCCCTTAAAGGTTATTTAAGTACAAGCGCTAATTTGTACGGTAAACACATTAGCAATGTTCAGCATCATAGTGTCCATGTGAGAAAATGTCAACAATTTTGAGAATGTGTGCAATGCTATACGTTCATATGGCCAAATCGCGGTAAAATAGCGTTTAGCGCAATTTATTTTGTGACCCATGTGCAATCACCAAACCATAAAGATGAATGCAATATGAAACATGAAGACAGTGAACGCGGGCTGTTGATTGATGTGGCCCGCCTCTACTACGAGCAGCAGCTTACACAATCCGAGATCGGCAGGCGTTTGAACACATCGCGCAGCACAGTGAGCCGCCTGCTGCAAGAAGCGCGGGATACGGGCGTGGTGCAAATTACGATTAACTACACCTGGGAGCGCGATACGCTGCTGGAAAATGAGTTGATTCATCATTTTGGCATTCGGGACGCAAAGGTGTTGAAAGCCTACAACCCACCCACGTCAGAAACGCACAAGGGGCTGGGGCATCTGGCATCACGCTACTTGAACCGCATTGCGGACGACAACGTAAAAATTGGCGTGTCTTATGGCCGGTCGATTGCCGCCACCGTCGAGCAAATCCCGCCGACCCCCCGCGAAAACGTGACCGTTGTGCAGATCATTGGCGCGTTGGGGTCTAGCAATCCGCTGATTGAGGGCACCGACCTGACCCGCGAACTGGCCCATCGTTACTCTGCCCATTACCGCTACCTGCACGCCCCACTGATGGTGGAAGACGCCCGCACCCGCGACCTGCTGGCCAACGAGCCGACGGTGTACGAGACGTTAAACCTGGGACGCCACTCGGATATTGCGCTGTTGGGCATTGGCTCACTTGGCAGCGACACATCCCTCATCTGGGAAGGCTATTTGACCGAGAAGGAACTGATGTGGCTGCGGAACATCGGTGCGGTGGGGCACATGTGTGCCCAGTTCTTCGATAGGGATGGGCAGGTGCTAGAGATTGACTTGAACCGGCGTTCCATCGGTATTGGCCTGGAGGCGCTGCCGCAGATTGGCACCGTCATTGCGGTGGCCGGGTCCAGGGATAAAGCGGAGGCGATATGGGGGGCGCTGCGCGGGCACTATATTGATGTGCTGATTACGGATGACGAGGCGGCGCGGCAGATTATGCGGTTGAGCAGGGGCAGCGCAGGTTAGCTGAGTGCGGAGGTGTGGGG
>DAOTTY010000279.1:0-16614 GCA_034437575.1 Anaerolineae bacterium
TGGAAGGCCCGGTGGCTTCGCCCTACTACGCTGATGCGATTGGTCAGTTGAAATGACAGTCGTCGCTACCTTCCGCGACGATGAGGTGCCCCATCTGTGGTGGCTTCACCAGTGCCTCGTGAATGCGAGAGCTAATGAGTCGTAGTCTGATGGTGTGACACTTTAATTTAGACGTTGCTGGGTTGATCGGTCGAACAGGTGGATTTCTGATGAGGACATCTGCCACCATATCGTTTGCCCCGGTTCGAGGCTCATTTGGGTTGGCACAATGGCTTTGATGGCTTGGCCTGCATCCGTTTTGAAACTGAGGATGTTTTCCTTACCGATTGGCTCTACAAACAGCACATGACCACGGGGCATTTCTCGGTCATCTTGAGTGGAAATCTGGATATGTTCTGGACGGACCCCAAGCGTGATTTGAGCGGGTAGGTCTACCGGGGTTTTTAACACAATGAGCGCAATTCCATCCTGACTGAGCCGCCCATCCACATAGGTGCAATTCATAAAGTTCATCGCCGGGCTACCCAAAAAACCTCCGACGAATATATTAGCAGGCCAATCGTAGACATCCTGCGGCGTGCCCACCTGCTGCACACAGCCTGACTTCATAATCACTAACGTGTCCGCCAGCGTCATCGCTTCGATCTGATCGTGTGTGACATATACAGTTGTTGTTTGCGTCTGTCGCTGTAGGCGTTTGATCTCGGTTCGGGTAGAAACACGCAGCTCGGCATCCAGGTTGCTCAACGGTTCATCCATCAAAAATACTTGTGGCTCACGCACAATCGCCCGTCCCAGGGCAACCCGCTGCATCTGCCCGCCAGATAGCTGCCGAGGTTTACGCGCTAACAGCTCAGCGATGCCAAGCTGACCCGCAACACTTTCGATACGGCTACGCCTCTGAGCGTTCGTCATCTTTTGTGATTCCAGCGGGAACGCCAGATTTTGATAGACCGTCATGTGTGGGTAAAGCGCATAGTTCTGAAACACCATCGCAATATTTCGATCCCAAACGGGCACATCCGTGACGGATTTTCCATCGACGTATATCTCGCCAGATGAGGGTTCTTCTAACCCGGCAAGCATCCGCATGAGCGTTGTTTTGCCGCATCCGCTAGGGCCAACCAGTACCGTGAGTTTTTCATCGGTAAAGGTGAGGTTAACTGCATCTACAGCCGTCACGCTGCCGAATCGTTTTGTGAGGTCTTTGACTTCGATTTGTGCCATGGTTAATATTTCGTCGTCCCTGTCACTAAACCCGTCATCACCCACCGTTGGAATACAATGACGATGACGACGACGGGCAGTAGTGATAGCACGATCCCAGCAGAAACCCAGGCCCATTGCAGCTCAAATTGCTGACTAAAACTCATCACTGCAACCGGGACTGTCTGCGCTTCGACCCGGCTCAAAGAGAGCGTCAACGCGAGAATGAACTCTCCCCAAGAACCGAGAAACGCCAACAGCCCAGCAGAAAACAGCGCAGGCGTCGCTAATGGCAAGATCACCCGCCAATAGATTGTTAGCGGCTTGTGCCCATCGACCATCGCGGCATCTTCGAGTTCTGGCGGTAACCCGCTAAAGTACGCCGCCAGTAACCACGTACTGAGCGGGATGTTATAAGCGATATTAGGAAGAATCAGCGCTGGGAGTTCGCCCAACAGCCCGACGGAGCGCATGAGTACAAACGTGGGGGCGATAACTACCACCGGCGGCACAATCCCGCCAATGAAAATGAGTAAGAGCGAGTGCAACTTATACTGGAAACGCAGTCGGGCTATCGCATATGCCGCTAGCGATGCCAACCCCAACGCACCCAGCGTCACGGTAGAGGAGACGATGAGGCTGCGAAGAATCGCGTCCTGAACGCGAAAGGGGGCTTTTAGTACCGTGACGTAATTCTCTAAGGTGACCTCATCAGGCAGGTAGCTCTGGGTTTGCCGGAATTCTGTCCCCGGCTCCTTGAGCGATGTCACACCGATCCAGTACAGCGGCAGCAGACACCACACCCCGATAACCAGTGTCACCATCACAGACGTGCCCCATCGCAGCGGCGCTCGATAGTGGTACAGAAAACGGGTCATGAGCGAAACGCAAACTGGGGCACCAGCCGCCGGATGTAGAAGAAGCTGATGGCCATCACAAGTAAGAAGGTCATCACCGCATAGGCCGATCCCATACCGTACTGGTTATAGCGGAAGTAGAACTGATAGGTGAAGTAACTAATCACATCGGTTCCACCCGCACCCTGTGTCAGCCCATAAATGATGTCAAAAACACGCAGCGCATCAATCGTGCGGAAAAGCAAAGTAACGATAATTGTGGGCCACAATAGGGGAAGCGTAATCCGTCGGAATCGTCGAAAAGCCCGTGCCCCGTCTAGCATGGCGGCCTCTCGCAAGTCATTCGGGATCAACGCCAGCCCACTCATCAAGAAAATACTCGTAATTGCCGATGACTTCCACACATACGCGGCAATCACGCTGTGAGCGGCGAGTACAGGTTCCACCAAAAACAGCGGTTGATCCTGCACAATGCCTAGGTCCACAAGAATACGCCCGAACAAGCCAACATCAGCATTGTAAAGCCACTGAAACAGTGCAGCATGTATAATGGGTGGGATCACCCAGGGGATGACGATAAGCACCCGCAGTACCACCCGCAACGGCTTCACTACATAGAACGTCGCCATGGCAAAGGACAGCCCAATCCAAAACTCGAAGAAAACAGACACCAGCGCGAAGTACAGCGTAAAGCGCAGCGATAGCCAAAAACGCCGATTTTGCACTACCTCGATATAGTTACCAAACCCATTAAAGCGCTCTACGGAAAGTTCCGTCGTGTACTGAAGATCGTACAAGCTATAAATGAGGGTTTGTACAATCGGGTAATACAGGAAGACTGCCAGCGCGGCGAATGCTGGCAGTAGGAAGACCCCGGCGGTAATACGTTCATGCGTTCGCATAGAAGCCTGCACCGACGACCGACAAAATTACTGCAACTGGTCGATCTGCTGGCACGCGAAATCTAAGCCCGTTTCGACATCCTGGCTGCCAGTGAGAATCGAGTGGATTTCGGTTTGGATGATTTGTGACACCTGGGAGTACTGTGGCACCTGGGGGCGGCTGGCAGCGTTCGGCAGCAATTCGCTGATCGCCCCTGCATTGGGGATCGTCCGGGCAACATCGTCGTTTTCGTACAAGCCGTCGTAATACTGGACTGGCCCCCACGCACGCGCAAACCCACGTTGAACCTCGAAACTAGCCAGCACGCCCATAACCGCCAGCGTCGCTTCTTCGGTGTCGGTGTATGGGTTCATTGCAAACCCAAAGCCGCCTGTGATGTTTGCCCGGCGTCCATCAGGTTGGGCGGGATTCGATATAACGCCCCACTGACCGCCCACGTCAGAGCGCTCCGGGTCATCTAGCCAAGTGACGATGTCTGCATTGTGACGCAAGAAGATCGCATCGCCTTCGATGAAGCGCACCCGCGCCTCGGCTGCGCCCCATGTGGTGACTTGCCGTGGGGAGAGTCCGCTCTCGATCAGATCGCGCATGAATGTGACCGCGTCCATGCCCTCCGGTGTGTTGATCGCACAATCGCCATTGCTATCGAAGTATTTGCCACCGAAGCCCAGGAATATCTCTGCCCAGGTTTGCATCAGTGCCTCAGAGCGTTCACCAGCCCATACAAACCCGGTAAGGGTATCATCTTGTCTGGTGATGTCCGCAGCGATGCCAGCGAGTTCAGTATAGGTCTGTGGCGGTTCGTAGCCGTAGTCTTCCAAGATGTCCGTCCGGTAAAACAGGCCGCCCACACTTCCCCAAAATGGGATTGCCAGCGTCTGGTCATCGTAGCTGAAAATATCCAAACCGCTTTCGACATAGGTTGCTTGCAGGTCTAATGGCTCATCCAGAGGAACAGCCCAACCCGCTTGCCCGAACTCCAACACCCAGGGCGTATCCATCCCGTAGATGTCAATGGTCCCATCCTGGGCAGTCAGGACGACCGAAAGTTGATCGCGCCATGCATTGATGTCGTCTGGTGCTATGTTGAGTTCAACTGTGATGTGTGGGTATGCCTCTGCAACTTCCGCCTGGATCACATCCAGCGGTGCAGGCCCCTCACCGAAGGAATCTTGCAGAAAAGCATTATAGAGAATCGTGATGGTCACAGGTTCGGCCTCGCTTTGGGCCATTACACCTGTTGCAAATAGTGCCATCAACAGACTGCTAAGTAAGCAAATCTGCTTTAGTGTTATTTTTTTCATGTAAACCTTAATACCAGTCTACTGGATCGGTTTGTAAGCGGCCATCAGCCTTTGCATCTGTGCTTGAACCTCCGGCAAGATGTCAGGTTTGTCTTCAGAAGCCGTGAGCGGATGACCGTAGCTCAGGGTTACGTGCGTGTCGCGGTAGCGCTGCATTATTACCATCAAGGTTGCTGCCACCCAGTCTTTACGAGCCGGTGTGCGATACAGCCGCGTGATAGGGTTCTGTGCTGCCCGATGGGAGATTACACCACCGACAGTCACGGGCAGCACTTGCAGGTGTGGGACGCGCCGTGCAAACCAATTTACACTGGCTGACCAGTCATTGAGCGTATCTGCGGCTGACGACCGCAGGGCCGGGTCTGGCTCAATTTTGCCAGCGGGGAACAGCAGCACAGTGCCGCCGCCGTGCAGATGAGCCGCCGCTTCACGAATCGCACGCACACGCTGGCGCGGGTCATTCGTCACGACTATGAAATGTTCTTGCATGTTTTTCAACAATTGCAGCAACGGACGTTCTTGCACCAAAATCTTTACGTCATTTCTTGGCAGAGATTCGATGATTACCAGGGCGTCAGTCATGCCGGGATGATTGCTAACCACAAGCAGCGGCCCGTCCTTCGGTATGCGCTCAACACCGTGGCCAACCACCGTTTCGTTAAATAAACTCGTAATCCAACCGGAGGCCGCTTGTAGCCCCTGTTGTTGGATGGCCGCGTTGTATCCTAGCGCCGCCTGACTGATGTCCTGGGCCGGACGTTTTAATATAAATTGGAGCATGCGCTCTGGAACGGGCAGCAAATCCAATTTGAAGGCTTCGATCATATCTAGCGTATTCAACCGGGTAAGTTCATGCAATTGAGTTGAAATTTTATCTACACGATAATACACCATGTATTGCAGCCTTTGCCAACAAAAGCAAACATGACAGTATCTTTCCACGTTGTGATAAGTTTTATGTGAGACGTAAGTTAACCTTTTATACTTCACGGGAAGCCACCCTGGGAGGTCGTCCACCTTGTAGCGTTGATCCTTCTTGCTGTGACACCCAATGTTACCTTCACCAATCTTCTCTCTGACGATACAGTCCTTCGATTCGGATGACCCGACGGTAACGCGATGCTGACGTGCCCGCAATGCGAACCCGTATCCAGTACGCCTCGCCCGGAGCGTGTACGGCACGAGTCATTCGGACGCGGGCAGTGCGAACTCAGCGAACCTGGCCCTGTGCCGCAGCCCCACACAAACTCTTAAAAAACGCAAATTTAACCCTTATAAATAAGCTGTTAACAATCTTCACGCTTCGTTGATGGTTTCGTGAAGACTCAGTAGACTTGTTGGCATTCGACACGATAGGGATGGGCGGTGTGCTGGCTATGGAGACGGTTCTTTTAAGTGCCAACATCAACAACATTGAAGCGTGCGCAGAGCTTGCGATTGAACACGACCTGGGCATCGAAGTTATGGCGTTTGCCTATCCCAACGTGCTGGACGGCAACTGGAAGCGCACTGTGCAGGACTACCGGCGTTACCTCAAACCGGTGACTGGCCCCATCACCCTGCACGGCCCCTTCATGGACATGGCCCCCGGCAGCCCGGATTCGCGCATCAACGCCGTGTGTATGCAGCGCTACCAGCAGGCCATTCACATTGCCTCCGAATTGAACGCGGAAAAAATCGTCTTTCATGTGAATTTCATCACGTCGATTCACAGCCCGTCCTATCGCCAGCAGTGGCACCAGCGCAATGTCGATTTCTGGAACGTCATCACGGACTATGCCAAACAGCGTGGGGTAACGCTGTGTATCGAAAATATGTGGGAGTTTGACCCGTCGCTGCTCATCGACATCGTTAGCGAAGTCAATCACCCGTCGCTGCGGGCTTGCCTGGATGTAGGGCACTCGTTCTTATACGGCCCGGATTACGACTTTGGGGCGTGGCTGGCCACGTTTGAACCCTGGCTGGTTCACATGCACATGAACAACACGCACGGCAGGCTTGATTCGCACAATGCCCTGGATGACGGGGTAATCGACTATAACGAGGTGTTAGATCAGGTTCGCCAGTTGGCCGTGCAGCCTACCATCGTGCTAGAAATCTACGATGTGCAGCAAATGCGCGACAGCCTTCCCTTCTTCCAACTGAAAGATGAGCAGCCCGTCGAAAACTAAGCGGCTTACAGGTCGTCTGGCGGTGCGGTGTTACGCAGCGACTGCTGCGGTGCCAACGTGCCCACCAGCGTCGGCGAGGGGATGAGCGTGGGCGGGCGCGGCGTGGATGTTTGCACAATGGCAATCGTGGGTGGCGGCGTGCGCGTCGGCGTATTCGTCGGCGTGGCGGTGTTTTGCAGCGTGGGTGTAGGGGTCGGGGGCAGGGTGGTCACACCCACCGCCGGAATCACGACCCCGATCATCAGGACGACCACCCCAACGGGCATCAGGGCATAGCGCCACTTGCCCGACGGCAGCGGCAGCGCCACCATCGCATCCTCCGGGATGAGCGACGCCACCATAATTGCCGCCCCAATCAGGGCAATCACCACACCTGCAAAAATAAATGCCGTCACCGAAAAATTCCGCTGCAATCAACCATCAATAACTCAACATTATCGTCAATCCCCGCGCAGATTCTACCCCCGGCTACTCGTATGCGGTGGGGTGCCCGCTTAGCCCTACTTTCTAGCCCGCCCGCCAGTTCAAGCTGAAGGCAGGCACCTGCACTATCGCTGACTGATACGCGCCCCGTCAGGGGTCAAGAAATCAGCAGCGTACCCAGGGCACATGCCGCCCCACGCACCCGCCATGATGACCGCGTAAATCAGCCACAGCCGCCTAACCTTCATAGACGGTGCGGCCCCCAACAATCGTCTGCCGGACGCGAATATCGGGTAGTTCCCCGGTGGCGACTTGCAGCGGGTCACGCTCCAGCACGACGAAATCCGCGTATTTGCCCGCTGTGATGCTGCCCCGGTTGTCATCGTCGCCGCTGGCAACCGCCCCGCCCATTGTGTAGGCCCACAACGCTTGCTCCGCCGTGATCGCTTCATCGGCTGCGATGGGCTGGCCCTCGTGGTCGCCCCGGTCAATCGCCGCCCGCATCCCCAACAGCGGACTGTCATCTGGCACAACAGGGGCGTCACTGCTCAGCGCGACCGTCAGCCCGGCCTGCCACATAGAACGCACCGGGTAGCAGCGGGCGATGTACTCGTCGGGCAGGTAGCGCCGGAAGTTGCGCCCCAACGCGGGCAGGAACACCGCCTGAGGGATGGCCAGCGCGTTAATCGCCGCCACCCGCCGCAGATGATCGGCATCTGGCAGGCCCAGGTGTTCAACTCGGTGCCGGATAGCCGACGGCGTGCGCTCATACAGCGTTTCATAGCAGCCAATCACCTGATCCAGTGCCCGGTCGCCAATCGCGTGGGTGCCGATGCGATAGCCCGCGTCGTGGGCTTCCTGCATCAGTTGGAGCAGGTCGTCGGTATCATAGCGCAGCACGCCGTTGTCACCCGTCATCTTGTAGTTAACTGCTAGCGCTGCCGTCGCGCCGCTCAAGCCGCCATCTGCGAAGAACTTCACGCTGTCCAGGCGCAGCGTGCCACTGACGTATTTCTCTGGGAGCGGCATGGTTTCGGTGCCTCCGTCCAGGCGGCGCACGGCCAACCCGTTTGTACGCACCGCCATGCGGCCTTCGGCTTCCAGGCAGCGGTAGATGCTGATGTGGAACGGGGTCACAAGCGGGTCCGTTGCGCTGGTGATGCCCTGCGCCAGTTGGTGCTGGTGGCACGCGGCAATCGCGTCGGCCATGTCGTCGTCCGTCACCTGTGGGATGACACGGTTCACCAGGGCCATTGCACTTTCGCGCAGCACCCCTGTCGGATTGCCGCTGGCGTCCCGGTCGATCACACCGCCGGGCGGGTCGGGTGTATTGGCGTCAATCCCGGCCAGTTGCAGTGCCCGGCTGTTCAGCGCCATGATGTGCCCGCAGATGCGCGTTAACGCCAGCGGACGCTCGGCACTTACGGCGTTCAGGTCGGCGTGGGATGGGTGCCGCCCTTCCTGCATGGACGCCTCATCGTAGCCGCGCCCCAGGACCCAGCCGTCGGGGGTGTGCTGGGCGTGTGCTTGCATCGCCCGAACCAGTTCCGGCAGCGATTGGGGTTGGCTGCGCCGCACATCCACCTGCCGGGTGAGCAGCAGCCCTAACTTCCAGATGTGAACGTGCGCGTCGTTAAAGCCGGGCAGCAGCGTTTGCCCTGCCAGGTCAACGCGCTCGGTATTAGCTGGCGCGTTCACATCTTGCAGTGCGCCCACAAACGCAATCCGCCCGTCATCCCCTACCAACACCACCTCGGCTGTGGGCTGGGCCGCGTCCTGCGTGTGAATAGCGCCATTTGTGTAAAGTTTCATGGTTACCGCTCCGCCTAAGCCTGATAACGCACTGCCAGATTGAGGACGGTGTGCAGCAGCACATTCGCACCGTTGATAATGTCTTCCCAATTGGTGAACTCGCCGGGGTTGTGGCTGATGCCCTCTACTGACGGGATGAAGATCAGCCCGGATGGCGTAAAGTGGCTCATGGGCTGCGCGTCGTGCCCGGCATAACTGGATGCCGACGTATGTGAGAGGCCCAGCGCCTCGCACGACTCGCAGATAGCCACGTTGATTGTCTCATCCATCACAGCCGGGGCCAAATGCTCAAGCCGCTGCGTGGCAAGCGTCAGGCCGTAGGTGGCCGCACATTCCTGGGCCATTTCCAACAGGTGCCCTTCGACCTGTAGCAGCACCTCTGGCTGAATGTGACGACACTCGACCAGCAGGCGTGCCTTTTCTGGGATGATGTTGAACTTACCCGGCGATACCTCAACGTGCCCGCAGTTAATCACGCTCCCGTCGAAGCGGTCATGGCCCAACAGGTGCGCCCGCGTGATGAACAAGGCCGCCCCCTGAAGTGCATCCCGGCGGCGGTACATATCCGTTGTGCCGCTGTGAGCGCGTTCGCCGTGAAAGGTCATCTCAAACGTGGTGCGCCCCACAATCCCCTCCACCACACCAATTTGCACCCCCTGCCGCCACAGCTTGATGCTTTGCTCAATGTGCAGTTCTAAAAAGCCAAGTACAGACGTTGGGGCGCGTTTGGCTTGCTTGATGCGGTCCAGGTCAATGCCTGCCCGGTTCAACGCTGCCCGGAACGCACCCTCTTCGCCGCGTTGGTCGCCCAGGCGGCCCACTGGCAGTTGCCCCGTCAGGCCCCGGCTGCCCAACAAACTGAACCACGTCCCTTCCTCATCAGTGAAGTTCACCACCTCCAGGTTGAAGGGCAGCTCAACCCCGGCTTCATGCAGTGTTCGCAGCACCTCCAGGCCAGCCAGCACCCCCACAGAGCCATCGTAGCGGCCACCATTGGGCACAGAGTCCATGTGCGAGCCAATCAGCAGCGTTTTCGCCAGCGGGTCAGGGCTGTACAGCACACCGCCCAGGTTGCCCGCGTCGTCGTCGCACACAAAAAAGCCCGCATCTTCGATGCGGGAGGCAAACCAGGCGCGGGCTTCAAGGTCTTCCAACGAGAGGGCTGGCCGGGTAATGCCGCCCTGTGGCGTAGCGCCAATACGGGCCAACGCTTCAAAGTCGGCAGATAGGCGGTCTGTATTGATGGATATGGAATGGGTTGGGAGGGGTTGGGGCGCACGAACCACGTTTCACCTTTACATGGCCAGTTGTGAATAGGTTGCGCTAGGGTATCACGATTCACGGCCTACTGCTACACGGCCAAACCGACAATTACCCTGCGTGTGCCCCACAGGCCCCAATTTTCGGGTGGCTCATGCTAGAATAGCTACATGAGCGTAACGGAACAAACGAGAGCAAATCATGAAACGAGTAGCCGCAGTTATTTCGCTGATTGTCGCGGCGGTTGTGGGCCTACAGGCCAGGGCTGACGGCGTGGCAAGTTGGCGAGCTGACTTTTACAACAACATCTATCTGACGGGCACCCCCGTCGTGCGGAACGTGAGCGCAGTTAGTTTTGACTGGCAGGGCGATGCGCCCGTCCCTGGTATTGACGCTGATAACTTCTCGGTGCGGTTTTCTGCCCGGACGGTCTTCACCGCAGGCACATATCGCTTTTTCGCCCGTGCAGATGACGAAGTGCGGGTGACGGTGGATAATCAGGTTATTATCGACACGCTAGACAGTGCGCGGGTTGGGGAGGTACTGGCTGCTGAAGTAGGGCTGAGCAGTGGCATCCACGACATCCGCGTGGACTATCGCGAACGAACAGGCGATGCGTTTGTGTTCGTCACCTGGGAAAATAGCGCCGCTGGTGCTGCCGAACCGACCTTCCCGTCGCTCACCCGCGAGGCTGCGACCCCGGTTAATGTTGGCCCCTGGATTGTGCAGTACTATGGCAATGATAACCTGAGCGGCTTCCCCTCTGCCATTTTTTCCGTCGAAGATGTGAACAACAACTGGGGGCAGGGGTCGCCTGTGGCCAGTGTGCCCATAGACCAGTTTACTGCCCGTTGGACGGCCTCACCCACGCTGGACGGTGGTTTGTATCGCGTGTCTGCGCGGGCAGACGATGGCGTGCGGGTGTTTGTCAATGGCAATCAGGTAATCGACTTGTGGCAGGGCCGCGTGGATGACCTGGGCACCGCTGATGTAGAGCTGCCGCAGGGCCAGCAAAACATCGTTGTGGAATACCGCGAAGAGCGCATTGATGCCTACATTGAGTTTTCGGTGGCCAGCCTGGCAGATGTTGAGATGGCACCGCCGCCCGTGCAAGCTGTGAAGAAGCCCAGCAATCAACCGGTTGCCAGCAATGCCACCGGCACCATTGACGCCTTCCGGCTGAACGTGCGGGCTGCACCCACAACCGATGCCAGCATTCTGGTCAAAGTCGAACGGGGCGAAGCCTACCCTATCGTCGGGCGCAATGCGGATGATTCGTGGTGGCAAATCAACGTGAACGGAACTGTGGGCTGGGTGTTTGCTGATTTCCTGATTCCTGTGAACACGGCGGGCGTCCCCATTACAAGCAGCAGCAGTCAAACGCTCAGCGTCACCTCAACCGGGCTGACGCTCACGGCAACAGGCACGGTGAACCTCCGTAGTTCGCCCAGCCGCGCCGGGGCGGTGTTAGGGCTGCTGCCCCAGGGTGCCCCGGCGGATATTCTGGGGCGCAACAGCACCGGCACCTGGATTCAGGTGAACTATAACGGCACGATTGCCTGGGTGAGCGCGTCGTTTGTGCGCTTGCCCGTTGCCACCAGCCAGATACCGCTCTCGTCAACGTAGGTTGAGCGCGTCCAACAATTGTTCAGCAGCGCGGGGAGGGCCACCAAGCGCGGCCATCTGTGCGGCGAAGGCGCGGGCATTTTGCTGGACACCCTCATCACGGGTGAGCGCGTAGGCACCTTCCAGCAGCTTGCCGTTTCGCACCTCATGTGCGGAAAGGTTAAGCCCCACCTTTGCCTGAGCGACCCGCTTGGCCTGCCCGCGCTGGTCAGCCGCGTGTGGCACCACCATCTGCGGGATGCCGTGCAGCAGAATCGCGTGGGTCGTGCCCATGCCGCCGTGCTGAATGGCCAGCTTGCAGCGCGGCAGCACCTGCGCGAAGTTCACCCAATTCAGCAGCCGCGTGGATTTGGGCAGCGCCTGGATAAGCTCTTGCTTGTCGTTCGGGTCAATCGGGTTGGTGCCAATCACGACGATGGGCGTCAGGCCGACGCGGTAGGCTGCGTGCGCCGCCCAACTGAAAAAGCCCAGGTCACCCGTGAACACACTCCCCAGCGTAATCAGCGCCAGCGGCTTCCCCTCCGGGATGGCCGCCAGCCAATCGGGGAGCGGCTGGGGCACCGGGGGCACCTGCCCGCCCACAAACACATTCTGATCCAGCAGTGACGCCGACTCCGCTTGATACCACGCCTCAGTAAAGTAGCTGATATGCAGGTGTGGGCTGATGACCGACGGCGTGGCCCCTTTGGAGAAGTTCACCCCACTCAGGCGAAAATGATCGTACAGGCTGTTTATACGCCGGATGCTCTCATCGCTGAGGCGCTGCTGCACCGGGAACATATGCTCGGCTTCCATGTCTGCCTGCGCGACCCACCCCGCCACCGCCAGCGGCACATCCAGCGCTTCGGCAGCCAGCGCCGCCGCCGTCAAGAAGGCGTCAGTCACAATCGCGTCCGGCTTGCCGGTATCGCTTGCAAGGTCAATCAACTGCTGGGTGGCCTCCCGGACGAGGCTTTCGGTCATCCAGGTATCTAGCGCCCGCACATAGCGCAGCATGACCGCTTCTTCTGGCGGCATGTTGGTGACATCCGGCTGTGGGGGCGGGGGCCACAGCCACCCTGTTTCGGTAACCGACGCGAACGCGAACCCGCTCTGCTCAGCAGGGGCGCGCACCGCCTCCCCGCTGACCCATGTTACCGCATGGCCCATTGCGCTGAGGGCTTGTGCCGTCTGCCTGAAGCCGCCCCAGTCCATGTGGCTGAACAGCGGGGCCGATGTGAACCAGAACTTCGCCATGCTTTATCCGAGTGGCTTGCGTGCAATGTGGGCTAGGTTGTGGGTTCGTCTGGTGGGTCAGTACCCAACCAGAAGGGCGTTTGCCTGGCCTGCGGGCCACCCACCATCCGATACAGCCGCTGCGCTTCCGTCCAAAGGTCACGCGCCTTATTCATGTCGCCCATAGCGGCCTTCTGCTCACTGAAGACAGCTACCGCCTCCGCCAGCAGCCGCCGCAAATCGGCCTTACGCGCCGTCTGGATGGCCTCTGCAATGACGGGTTCAGCGCCGCTGGTGTCCTCTTGGCGCAGCAGCAGCCGCGCCCCACCAATCAACGCGATGGTCAGCGCCTCAAAATCGTTGGACTCCCGCGCCAGTTCCAGTGCCTCGTCAAACATCAGCGATGCCTCGTCAATGCGGCCTAATGCCAGCTTGGTGCGGGCCGTATTCGTCATAAAAACGGCCTGCCACCGGGGCGGCACTGGCTCCAGGGTTGCCAGCAGGGCCAACGCTTCCTCATGGTGTTGCAGTGCGGTGTTGTACTGGCTGAGCGCATCGTAGGCTAGGCCCAGGTTGTCTTTTTGTACCGCAATTCGCAGCGGAACCCCCTGCGCCTGACTGATTTCCAGGGCGGCGGTCAGTTTTTCAATGCCTCGGCGTGGTTCGCCTGTGGCCGTCAGGAACCAGCCGAAGTTCCCTAAGCGCGTGGCGTGGGCCGCCTCATCCTCAATTTTTTGCGCGATGTCAATCGACTCCCGGAAGAACGACTCTGCCGATTCAATATCGCCCTGGTCGGCATAGGCGTTGGCTGCATTGGATAGCACCAACCCCCGCGTTGCCAGATCATCTACATCATTAAGTGAAATCAGGGCCTGCTCATAGTCACGAATGGCCCGCTGCCCCTGGCCAAGCTGGCGGCGGGCGCTGGCAATATCGCAGTGCAGCCGTGCGACCTGGTTCGCCATCCCCTCAGCATTGAAGGTAGTTAGCGCTTCTGCCCAGATGTTAACAGCATCGCTCAGGCGGTGCTGTTGGATGTAAAGCAGGCCCAGGTCACGACGGACTTCGGCCAGCGGTACCCGCAGGGACGGGGCTGTGGCACCTTCAATAGCGCGTCGGTAGGTGGCCTCTGCGCTGGCCGTGTTGCCCGACGCCGCCTGGGCTGACGCCAACTGCCGCACCTGCTCAATATACATGCTGCTGCCCTGGCCAGCGGCGGCATCAACGGCGGCCTGCAAATGGGGCAGCGCGTCCCGGTCACGGTTATTAGCCCGCAGCGCGATGCCCAGGGCACCTTCTGCCATGACTTTGAGGTTATCGTCGTCGCCCAGATTGGCGACCTGAATGGCTTGCTTGGCATACACAAGCGCTTCTTCTGGCTCACTGAGCGCCAGGCACACCCGGCTTGTGCGGGCCAGCGTGTCGATGTACTCACGGGTCGGTTGGGCGTCGAACAGCGGCAGGGCGTCTTTGTACAGTTTGTACGCCCGTGGGTAGCGGTGCCCGTCGAATGCCCGGTTAGCCATCACCAGCGCCCAGTGGCGCGTCATGCGCTTGTCGCGCATCTGCTCACCCAGGCGCAGCGCCCGGTCCAGGTTCTGGTAACCTTCACTCTCGTGGCCGCTAGCAATCAGCGCTTCGCCCAACCGCCCCACAAAAAAGCTGCTTAGCTCCAGGTCACCCGCCGTCTTGAGCATGGGCAGCGCGTCTTGCAGCAAATGCACGGCATAACTGGCGTTGTTCTCGTGCAGGTAAATGTCGGCCATGTGCCCCATTGCCCGGCCCTCAGCCCCCGGTGACCCGGCCTGCTTGCCCAGTTCGCGGGCCTGCTGGAAGGTTTCCAGCGCGAGGGTCATCTCGCCGCGCCGCTGATGCAGCACCCCCAGCGACGAGAGCGCATACGATGCAAACCCGGATTGGTTCACCGCCTCCGCCGTTTGCTGGACGGTTTGCAGCAGCTTTTCGGCCTCTTCATAGTTGCCCTGCTCAATCAAAATATCCGCCTGATGCAAACTAATCACCGTGACGGAGTGGGGGTCTTTCTGTTCGTCGGCCAGCCGCATGGCCCGGTCCAGTGAAGAAAGCGCCCGGTCATATTCTTCATTGCGCCGGGCGTAGCGGGCATAATCCATCGCCTCGCGTATTTCGAGGTTAATTGGGGGCTGGCTGTCGCTGCTCATCCCCAACCAGCTTTTCATTCGTTCCATAAAAGTCATAGGGTCGATTACTTTAAATTGACGCCGCAATAGACCTAGTTTTAACGTGTTTGCACCCATAACACAATATGGACTGCCCGAAGGCAGCCCACTGTGTATTTATGATGTGATGTCGCCAGGGTATTATGTTTGACGCTGCTACGGATAGATGCCGCGGGTTGCTAAAGCCTCGCCAACGCGCTTGATGGCCGCAATTTGCGCGGCCATCCGCATATCTACACCGTATTCATCAGCGTGGGTGAGCGTGTAGTCAAATGCCCGCACCATAATACGTTCCAGGCGGCGGAATATCTCGTCTTTGTCCCAGGAGTACGCCTGTAAGTCCTGCACCCATTCAAAATAGGACACAATCACACCGCCTGCATTCGCCAGAATGTCTGGCACGAGGAACACACCCCGCTCTCGCAGAATGTCGTCGGCTTCGGGGGTGGTGGGGCCGTTCGCCGCCTCAACGATCATCGCCGCCTGCACTTTATCCGCGTTGCGCCCGGTGACCTGCCCTTCCAGCGCTGCCGGGATGAGGACATCACAGGGCAGCAGCAGCAGGTCATCATTGGTGATTGTCTCCGCGTCAGGGAACGCCACCACACTGCCCGTTTCTGCCACATGGTCAAGCACCGCCGGGATGTCTAGCCCGTCAGGGTTGTGGATGCCGCCCATAATGTCGCTGACAGCAATCACCTTGAACCCGCGCTGGTGCGCGTACAGGGCCGCATTGGCCCCCACATTACCAAAGCCCTGGATGGCAATGCGCGGCTGGCTCTGGTTCATCCACCCGCGTGATTTCATGGCTTCCACCATTGCAATAATCACACCGCGCCCGGTGGCTTCGATGCGGCCCTCACTACCCCCTATGTGTATAGGCTTACCCGTGACGATTTCCGGCACGGAATAGCCGACGGTCATGCTGTACGTGTCCATAAACCAGGCCATCACCTGCGCGTTGGTGCCCATGTCTGGCGCGGGGATGTCTGAACGTGGGTTCACAATCGGGATGAGTTCAGTGGCATAGCGCCGGGTGAGGTTTTCTAGCTCACGGGTACTCAGTTGGCGCGGATCAACCACCACGCCGCCTTTCGCCCCGCCATAGGGAATATTGACGAGCGCACACTTCCAGGTCATCCACATGGCCAGCGCCCGCACCTCGTCTAACGTGACGTTGGGCGCATAGCGGATACCGCCCTTTGTTGGTCCCATCACAGTGCTGTGATGCACCCGATAGCCCGTAAACATTTCAAGGCTACCGTTATCACGGCGCACAGGGAAGTTAACGGTAAACTCACGGCGGGGATAACGTAAAAACTCACGAATACCATCATCAAAGTCTAAATAACTGATGGCCCGATCGTACTGGCTGAGTGCTGTGCGATAGGCTTCATCAGACAAGTGGTGTGGGTTGTTACGGGCGAGGGCTGCAACCATAGATTTAGCTCCTTTACGATCAGCGGGCGCTGACAGCGGTCAAAAATGGGCATTTTTCATCAGTATACGAAAGTCACTGAGTTAGGTAAAGCGCGTTGTGCAAATTTTACGTCTTTGATGTGAATTCTCTATGGCACTCTGCACAACAGACTTACGGAAAAGACGCTGCCATGCAAAACATTATTTCATCTGTCACAAC
>DAOTTY010000280.1:0-1892 GCA_034437575.1 Anaerolineae bacterium
TTAACGGCTACGAAGCTGCCCGCCTAAGTTATGTGCCCATCGACCCGGATGCAGACACGGACAGCGCGTTTACAGCCTATGCTATCCTGCTGGACGACAATCGCTTTGTGGCGGTGCTAACGCTCACGTCAGATATTCCGTTGGAAGAAGCCCAACCCACCATTGAGGCGATTTTGGATACGGTCACGCTGGCGGAATAGCACGGGTTATGTGTGGGGGCTGGATGTCGCCCTTGCATGGGATGCACCCCTTACCATATGTTAAAGCCCTGCCCACGGCCAGGAAGCAACGTGGCTTGCGGCGGGGTCAAAATCTGTCAATGGCATCCAGGGTGGCGGCGTCTAGCGGCACCTCTTCATTGTTGATGTAGGTAAAGGCACGGTCGAGCAGTCCTTCAACCCCACCAACATCCCACACCTGTTTCTGGTCGTTCTTCCGCAGCCACCCGCCCCGCTCATAAAACCAGAGTATCGGCTCGTATAGGTCGGGCAGGTCATAGCGCAGCACCGCGTCATAATTGGCAATCGCGGCCCAATTGAGCGCATGGGTTAGCAGCATCCGCTCATACACGCTCGTGTCACCTAATGTGCGTAAGGTCTGCTGCATCAACGTGGTATTGACTGGCGTTGCTCGCACGTCCGGCACAACATGCGCGGGGAAGTCAGTGACAATCGGATGGGCATCAGCACGGTTGAGGGCCACCGCCCACACTGCCGTCCGCCGCAAGAACTCCCCAAACAGCGCCTGTTGTGAGGGGTGCGCCTGCCATGTCTTCTGCTGCCAATCCAGGCGTAAAATACGATTGAGGGTATCCGTTTCATGCTGACTCGCCATCGCGCTTGCTCCGGTCGCTTTATTACCCAAAATTAACGCGAAACGGTACTATTGTACCAGAGCCAGCGATCAGGTGGGGTAAGGAAAGCATTGATGTCGCCAGAGCGCCCCCAAATAAGTTTGGCTAAAACAAATGCTTTAACAAGTAAATTCGAGTGTCGCCGCGCCCATCAGCGTGTCATTGACCTGTCATTCGACCAGGGCGCAGGGACCACCGCAGATGATCGCGTTACCGCTCCACGAAGCGGTAGCCCACCCCGCGTGACGTGACGATGTATTCCGGGCGGGTGGGGTTCACTTCCACCTTTTGCCGCAGGTAGTGGATGTACAGCTTCAGGCTGTCGATGGCATCGCCGTATTCGTCGCCCCACGCCTGCGTGACCAGTTCATTACGGGGGACAACCCGCCCCGCATTGCGGACCAGCACGCCCAATAGATTGAACTCCTTCGGCGTCAGGTGCTTGAGTTCGTCGCGCACGCGCACTTCGCGGTTGAGGAAGTTGATGCGGAACTCCCCGTTGTTGAAGGCCAATTCTTCGCTCACATTGGGGCGCGGGCTGCGCCGCAGATGAGCGCGGACGCGGGCGACCAGTTCTTCATTGTTGTAGGGCTTCACGATGTAGTCATCTGCACCCATCTCCAGCCCCTTAACGATGTCCGGGGTTTCGTCGCGGGCGGTCAGGAAGATAATCGGCACGTCAGACATTTCCCGCAGGCGTTTGCACACCTCCCAGCCGTCCATATCTGGCATCATAATATCCAGCAGGACCAGGTCAGGTTGGTTGCGATAGGCCAAACGCAGGCCCTCTTCCGCACTGTAGCCGCGAATCGGCTCATACCCTCTGCGTTCCAGCAGGATGGAAATCAATTCGACGTTGTTTTCCTCGTCGTCAATAACCAGAATTTTCTCGCTCATAGGTGCCTCGACGGTTGTTTACTTAGGTGTGACGTAACTGCTCAGCTTGCCCCCCACCCCGGCGCTAAAGCGCCACCCCTCCCCCACTATCGCCGCTACGCGGCGGGAGGGAGGGGTTTGTGCCGCCTTCGGCGGTGTTCCC
>DAOTTY010000281.1:0-9441 GCA_034437575.1 Anaerolineae bacterium
GCCTCGCCGTAGTAAGTGGCCCAGCCGCCGTCGGCCAACTGGTGCCCCAGGGCTTTATCGCGTGCCGCCACGTACAGCCGGTTGCCCGTGTAGCGGGCATTGAGCGCCGCATGGGCCACCATCGTCACATCCATTGGGTCTAATAAGCCAGACTGTACCCGCTCCAGCAGCAAATCGTGACACCCCTCAATGATGGGCGCATCTTCGGGTTGGCCCGCCGCCTTGAACAACGGCAGCATCATCCACAGCGCGTTGACGGGGGCATCGGGCGTATGGAACAGCCCAGCGTGCCACGCGGCACTCAGGTAGTTGAGCGCCTTGCCAAAGTAGACGTGCGTTTCGTGGCCGGTTTCCGTCAGCATACGGGTGAGGGCCGCAGTGAGCCAGACGCGCACGCTGCGCTGACCCGGCACCAACCACGATGGCACATCCTGGCCCTGCACAGCGTCCGGTTCGTCCCAATAGCCGTCAGGGTGCTGGGACGCTGCCAAAAACTGCGCGGTGCGGTCTACCAACGGGTGATTATCCGCACTCATCCAGCGGGCGTATTGCAGCGCCCGCCAGGTGCAGTGCATCGTGGAAATCGTCGTTGGGCAGTCCGGGTTCAGCGCACCCCAGCCGCCGTCGGCGCGTTGGTAGGGCAGCAGTGCCGCCACCACATCAGGGGCCGCCGCCTCGCCCACCACATACTGCCCCAGCGTGTGATGCAGCGGGCTGCCGTGTTGCTGTAAAAAGTGAAGCGCACCGTAAACGTCTACCATGATTAAATAATCTCTTTTGCAGGTACCCCAAACGCGGGCATGAATCCTGATTATAGCGTGCTTTGCCCCTTGCCGGATGTATCTATAGCCGCTGTACGCGAGTTGCTGTATACTGAACAGGACGGTGCGGCGATTGCACCTAAAGCGGTTCTACCCTATTTGTGGGGCAGAAGCGAGCGGTTCCTGATTCGTGTGGCTTTTACAGAGGGACTCACTTTGGCGAAATTACTCATTGTAGACGACGACAAAACAACCGTTGGCCTGCTGAAAACCCTGCTCGAATTAGACGGGTTTGACGTGCAAACGGTGGGCCGTGGTGCTGATGTGCTGTCGATTGTCTCCACCTTTCAACCTGATGTCATCCTGATGGATTATCACCTGTCTGACATCAAAGGCATTGAGGTGCTGCGCGCCCTGCGAAGCCACGACGATTACGCCACCCTGCCCGTCGTCATGGCCAGCGGCCTGGACGTGGGCAGTGAGGTGCTGGCGGCAGGCGCGAATCGGTTTTTGGTGAAGCCTTTTGAGCCGGACGAACTGCCGACGATATTCAATGACCTGATTGCAGCGTCATAGCCGAACGGCCCTGGGGCAGCCTGTGCTGGGTGTGTATTGCGCCATCAAGCACGGCCTGCCCCGCAACCTAACGGAACCTGACCCACCGCCCCCGACTTCAACCCAACCCCTTCAGCCTGCAACCGCCTCCACCGTCGCTATTTGAAGCTACTACAACCATTGGAGAACTTGACAACGTGGCAAAGAAAAAGTCGAAACTCAGTTGGTACCAAGTCGACTTGCACCTCCACACCCCCGCATCCAGCGACTACTACGACAAAGACATTTCGTATCTGGACATCCTCAAAAAGGCGGAAAGCCGGGGCGTGGATATTATCGCATTTACCGATCACAACACGGTGAACGGCTACGCGGCCATGATGCGCGACATTGAGCAACTGGCCTATTTGAAAGACCTGGGGCGCGCTACCGACGACGAAGCCGCCCAACTGGACGAGTACCTGCACCTGCTGGATAAAATCCTGGTGCTGCCGGGGTTTGAATTCACCGCAACGTTTGGCTTTCATATCCTGGGCATCTTCTCGCCAGGAAAGTCCATCCGCGAGCTAGAACACCTGCTGCTCAACCTCAACATTCCGATTGCCGCCATTGAAGAGGGCACGTCAGAAGTGGGCGCGTCGTCTGACGTGCTGCGGGCCTACGAGATGATTCACGAGGCAGGCGGCATTGTGGTTGCTGCCCACGCCAACGCCAATCATGGGGTGGCCATGCGCGGCATGGACTTCGGCGGGCAAACGCGCATCGCCTACACCCAGGACGACTACCTGCACGCGCTGGAAGTCACCGATTTGGGCAGCAATCGCCGCAACAGCACCCAGCGCTTTTTCAACGGCACCAAGCCAGAATACCCCCGCAAGATGCGCTGCATCCAGGGCAGTGACGCCCACGCGCTGGAAACCATTACCGACCGGCGCGGCAAGGTCGTCACGATGGGCGTGGGTGAGCGCACCACTGAAGTGCTACTGCACGAAAAGAGCTTTGATGACCTGCGAGAGATGTTCATCAGCAACGACTTTTCCCGCTCACGCGAGTACGAGGGCGGCCAGGCCAACGACTACGTGCAGTCGGCGCGTGAAGAGGGCGAGTCGATTGTGCAGTCGTTCCATGAGTTGGTGCAGCGCAAAGGCGGCCACCTGTACGCCATTGTTGCGGATGTGTGCGCCTTCGCCAACACCAACGGCGGCACGGTGTATGTCGGTGTGGACGCCGACCCCAGCCACGACATAAAAGGGGTAACGAACGTCAACGATGCGCTCAACGACTTGAGCCAGGCCATCAGCCGCATGATTAGCCCGGTGCTGCCTGTCGAAATCGACACGCTGGAATCCGGCCAGAACATGATTATCCGCGTGCAGGTGAAGCCCGGCACCGATGTGCCCTACGCCATTGACGACTACAAAATTTATGTGCGCGGGGAAAACGAAACCAACCTGGCCGTGCGCGACGAAATTGTGGCGCTGGCCCGCCGGGGGATGCGCCCGGTTGCCGACGTGACGGGGGCTGTCGCCGCCGCCGAAGTGCAGGCCACCCCCGAACCGCCCCACGCCTACGCCCCTGCTGAGCAAGCAATGCAAGCGCCAGAACCGTACACGCCAGTGTATGAAGTGGACGACGACTACGACGACCACCCCGACGACAACGACAACGGCTATGAGCCACAGGTATACCCCCAGGCCGAACCTGCCGAAGCGGTTACGACTGAAACCGCCGCCGAAGCGGGCGCGAGCGCCAACGACCGCAAGTTCAACCCGCACGTCGAAAACCACGCCCTGCCGCCCAATCGGTTTACGCCCAAGCCGACCGTCGGCCCGGTGGCGGCCAGCTTCAACGGGAGTGCTGTGCCGCGTGCCGGGGTGGAAATCATCGGCACCGAGCAGCGTAACGGCACCAATTACCACATCATGCGTGACCTGCGGAACGGCAATGTGGTTCACAACGTCACCCGCGAGTCGGCACGGCGGCTGTGGCACTATGCCATCCGCCAGTTAGAAGAAAACCCGGTCAAGCCAGACAGCGTAGAGTGGGCCAGCGAGGGCGACATTGGCCTGTGGCGGGCTTATAAGCGCGGCAGCGATGTGCGCTACGATTTGGTCAAGCGGGAAAATGGCAAGCTGCGCGTGTTCTACGGTGTGAGCGAAGCGGGAATAGACGAGCGCTGGCAGCAGTTCCTTGAGCCAGACGAGGAGTAATCCACCTTGTGGGTGAGGGGACTTTAGAGAACCGTCCTGGCTGCCCACTGCGGGGAGAAAGAGAAAAGGTCAGGGGGGCAAATGGGACATCCACGCTATTTTGTGGTCGTCCCTTTGCGCTTATCCTGGGCTTATATCTGATTGCTATGATTGAGTTTCGTTTGGCAACACCGGACCCCACATCATGATCCGCCTTTTTGCCCGGCTCACTGTAACTGTTACTTTGGCAATGGCTGGCCTTGTGTTTGGCTTACGCGCCGCCAACGGCTTTATTATGGCTGCCCCAGATACGTTGCCCGTCTTTGCCCAGCCCGACTGCGGCTACCCCTGCTGGAACGGCATCGAGCCGGGGGTCAGCACTGCCGAAGACACCATCGCCTACCTGCAAGCGCAGGGCTTGCCCTACACCACCCCACCCATCTCGAGTACATCTGACCAACTGATTAGCACCGGCCACGACGGCGTTGACTTTGTCATTCCTTACCGCCAGGACGTGGTGGCCGGGGTGTTCCTCTCCACGCCGAACTGCCCCGCCAATGTGATTTACAGTGCCGGACTGCCGCCGTTTATTGTGTTTACGCTGGATGGTAATGTGTTCGCGGTGTACCCGGAGCGGCACTTCGCGGTGTATTTCGAGCGTAAAAATGACCGCCTGTTTACCAAGACGACCATGCTGGCGACATCTGACCGGCTGTACGACCTGCTCTCGCGGGAGACGCTGTACGGGGGGCGCATTGTGCGCTGGCGCGACGCAGCCGCAGACTTTCGCAAGCCGTGCCCCACGGAGGTGGCGAGTGCTTCTTAGGGTGGTGCGTGTGGCGGGTGTGCTGGCCGCCGCCGGGCTGGTGCTGATGGGCGGGCTGCGCGTGGTGTACGGTGTGGTCACGCAGGCCCCGCCGCGCTTCACCCTGCTAGACGGCTGCGCCAGCCCGTGCTGGTTGGGCATCCAGCCGGGGTTAACCCCGATGGAACAGGCCGAACAGCTAGCCGCTGACGCCGGGGCACAGGCGCAAAGGTTCGGGCCGCGCAACCCGTATCTATCTGTCATTTTGCCCGATGACCTGACGCTCATTGGCCGCGTCAATACAGACATCAACGGCATCGCCCTGCGAATTGTGCTAGAAGTGGAGGACCGCTGCCCGGCGGATGTGGTGTACACCTATGGCATCCCCAGCCACATCACGTTTGATGGCCGCGCCTATCGCCTGTACTACCCCACGCACAACGTCCGCCTGTTTTGGCAGCCAACACAGGGCAGCAACGGCTCCCCCGACGCCTTCACGGTGGATGTCGCCGCCAACCGCCGCGTGCTGTTTGCAGACTATGTGGCCTTCTTCCGGGTGCCCTGGGACAGCTTTGCAACGCAGCAGTTACAATCCGCGTGCCAGTGAGGTGACGGCTGTTGTTGGCGTTTTGTAGGGGAGCATTAGGCGAAGCCGTATGCACTCCTACCTGTGTCCCGCCCATGCCAATCATTTGAAAGGCACCCTCCAGGGTTTACCTACTCGCGCTCCTACAACATGATGAGTTAAACTCCCTATAGGGAATTAATCCATTGGGAGTTACTATTCATTATGATTAATTTGTATGACATCCAGGCCGCCCAAGACCGGCTGGCCGCGCATTTGCCCCCCACTCCCCTGGAACGGGTTTACGAGCTGGGGCCGAAGGTGTGGGCCAAGCTGGAAAACGTCAACCTGACGCACTCATTCAAGATACGCGGTGCCCTTAACGCAGCTTTGAACCTGACGCTCGCCCAGCGCACCGCCGGGCTGGTGGCGGCATCGTCGGGCAATCACGCGCAGGGGCTGGCCTATGCCGCCCGGTTGGTGAATGCCCCGGCGTTGATTGTGGTGCCACGCGGCACACCACAGCGCAAAATCAACGGGATTGAGCGCTATGGGGCGCGGGCAGTGGTTCACACAGGGGGCTACGACGAAGCCGAAGCCGAGGCCCGCCGCATTGAGCGGGACGAACGGCGCACGTTTGTGTCGCCCTATAATGACCCGTTCGTGGTGGCCGGTCAGGGCACTATCGGCATGGAGATTGTTTCTGAGATGCCGCAGGTGGAGCGCGTGCTGGTGTGTGTGAGTGGGGGCGGCCTCATCGGGGGGATTGCGTTGGCGCTCAAGGCACTCAAGCCGAGCATAGAGGTTATCGGCGTGGGGACGGAGAAGGCCCCCGCGATGTATAATCTGTTTCATGGCACATCACTGCCGCTGCATGACGAATCGCTGGCAGAGGCGCTGCTGGGCGGCGTGGAACAGGGCAGTATCACGATTCCGCTGGTGAAAGACCACGTAGACGACATCGTGAATGTAAGCGAGGACGCCATCGCGGAGGCCATGCGCTGGAGTGTGCTGCACGGCGGCTGGGTGGTTGAAGGCGGCGGCGCGGTCGGGATTGCGGCCATCCGCAGCGGTGTGGTGAAAATTGATGAGCGCCCGACGGTGGTGATTGTGAGCGGCGGCAATGTTGACCCGGAGACGCTTCAGCGTGTATTGTGTTCGGAGAAGGCCGGGTAAGGGCGTTATGTGCGGCTGCTTGTACAACATCTGTGTGTTGGGGACGAGTACAGAACAGCGTGGCGGCCCCCTTTAGCCCGCGCCCTTCGGGCTAGAGGGATTTGGCAGGGCTTTGTTGAAATGCCCCCGAATTTTGCTCTTTGCGTTGCTGTAGGGATGGGTTACATTTAACATACCGTAGACGGAAAGCGCACACCCGTGCAAACCATCCCTTTGAAACTCAGCAGTGACGAAAACGGCATCCTGCGCGTGGAACTGCCCGTTGATGCAGCAGATACGGAATACGAAGTTGTCATCGTTTTGCAGTCCAGTCGGGCTGCATAGGAACCTGACGACATTCTATCTACGGGGACGGATGCAAGTAAGGTCAAGGTAACGACTCAGGCACCGGCTGTACGTAGGCATAACACACCTGCCCTCACCCCCACAGCGACGGGAGGGGGTCTACCGCCTTCGCCGTCACCCCTTCCTTCATTTTGGGGGGCAGGGGGCCGGGGCACGTTGGTATTGAAGCGGAGTACCGGAGTCATTACGAAGCACAGAATAAACCCTTGGAAAACTCACCCTCATCCCCTGAAGGACGCCACCCATGATCTTAGACCAACTTTCGCAGGCACCCGGCATCAGCGGCCAGGAAGACGCCGTGCGCGACATTATCCTGAAAGCGATTGAGCCGCACGTCACCGACATCACCATTGACGCAATGGGCAATGTGCTGGCCCAGCAAAAAGGCACCGACAGCGCCAACCGCCCCCGCGTGATGCTGGCCGCTCATATGGATGAGGTCGGGTTCATGGTGACGGGCTACGACAGCGACGGCGGCCTGCACTTCGACAGCGTGGGCGGCATTGACGACCGCATTCTGCCGGGGCTGCGCGTGTGTGTGGGCAAAGACGGCCTGCCAGGGGTGATTATGTGGGCACCCATCCACAAGAACCGTGACCAGAACGTTGCCAAAATGAGCAGCCTCCGCATTGACATTGGCGCGACCAGCAAAGCCGAAGCCCAGGGCAAGGTACCGCTGGGCACCATGATCGTGTTTGATAGTCACTATGGCAAAGTGGGCAAGCTGCTGCGCGGCAAAGCCTTCGATGACCGGGCGGGGTGTTCCGTGCTGGTAGATTTGCTGGCCAACGGCCCCTACCCGTGTGATGTGCTGGCCGCCTTCACGGTGCAGGAGGAAGTGGGGTTGCGTGGGGCACAGGTCGCGGCCCGCGCCCTGCAACCGGATGTGGCCTTTGCGCTGGAAACCACCACCGCCCACGACCTGCCCGACCCCACCGCCGACCCGGACAACACAATGGTGTCTGTCAATCCGACAGCGCGGGTGGGCGGCGGCCCGGTGATTACCGTGATGGATCGCAGCATTATGGTTAGCCCGCGCATGGTGAACCTGCTAAGCACCGCCGCCGATGCTGAAAACCTGCCCTACCAGTACAAATCCCGGCGGGGCGGTGGCAACGATGCCGGTGCCATCCAGACGCAAAACGGCGGCATCCCGTCAGCCACCGTCAGCATCCCGGCGCGTTACATTCACAGCCCGGTGGCGCTCATCAGCCAGGCAGATTACGACGCGGTGGGAACGCTGCTGCGGCGTGTGCTAACCGACATCACGGCGGATGCCTACCAGATGACCTGAGCCGAACATATGTGGCATACCGAAACAAAATTGTAACATTCATCCCTTGCGATTACTGCCTGTGACAGATACTCTGAACACAGTGATTAAAAAGGGCAGAGCAGATTAGCGCCTGCCGTGCAGTGGCACAGACCGGGACAACACCATGACCGCAGCGGACTTCCTGACAACGTTTATGACTTTTGCCCTCAATGCCAGTGGGGCAGAGCGCGGCATGGCCGTGGACGGTGACCTGAACGTGATTGGGCTGCACAACCTCGCCCAGGCTGAGGTTGAAGCCCCGATCTTCAGCGGTTTTGAGAACATCCGGCAGGCGTATGAGCGCAACGAGCGCCCGCACATCACCAATAACCAGATTTTAGACCCCACCGAAGCCCCCAAAACCAATACCAACTTCGCCAATTTGCGGCTTGTGGTCGTCTTCCCGTTTGATGACCTCGGTTCGGTGTACATGGATCAGCACGTCAGTACAGGTGCCCCCGCCAAAAATCAGATTGAGCGGCTGATGCGCGTGGCCGTTGCGGTCATCGACAGCGGCGACCTCAATGTGAGCGTGGCCGATTTGCAGGCGATCTACGCCCGCCTGTAACCGGCCTAACCCGCCAGTGCCCCCACCATCCGCGCACTGACCCACCCCGCCTGCCGCACGTTCATCCAGTGGCCCGCATCGTCGATCACCTCTGCTGCTTGCAACCCGGCGATGTGCTGCGCCCGCTGGATTTGCCCTGCCGCGTTAAACATCTCATCCTGGCTGCCCACAACGAGCGTGGTGGGCACCTGCACCTGCCGCAGCTCATCGTCACGTAAGACGGGCAGCGGGGCAATCATTTTGGTGCGGTGATGCCGTGCAGACAGGTAAATCATCCGGGTAATTTCGTGTTTCAGGTCGTCGCCGCTCATGCGGGCCATCAGGCGGGCTATGTTTTGGGGCGTGTCCCAGGTGTGCGGCATAACAGATAGAAGGGCTTGCATCGTCAGCGACGTGTTGAGCGTGACCAACCCAACCGGCGCAATCAAAAACAGCCGTGAAATCCGGTTGGGCAGGTGCAGCGCCCCGTTGAGTGCCAGCCAGCCGCCCATCGACATGCCCGCAACGTGAGTCCACGGCAGCCTAAGCTGATTCAGCACATCTTCCAGCCACAGCGCGTAACTGGTATCCAGCATAGACGGGCGTGCCCCGGCACTGCGCCCGCCGTCGCCGATGACATCCACCGCATAAACGAGGAACCGCTCGGATAGATCAGTAATGTTGGGCTTCCACATCATGGCATGGACGCCCAGCCCGTGCAGCAGCACCAGCGGCGGGTTATCCGGGCTGCCGCTGACGGCGATGTGCGTGAGGCCGTAGCGGGTGGGCACGTAAAAGGTACGCTGCGGCACAGGGTAGCTGTTAAGCATCGCCGTGTAGTGGTTCATTACGGCGTTGAAGCCGTTGGGGCTGTGATAAAGGCGGCGCAGGGTTGGCAGGGTTGGCATAAAGTTCTGCATAAAAAGTGCTTCCGTGTGTATGTTCAAAAGCCGGGATATTGACTATACAATGTAACCCCACCGCACGAGTATAGACACACAGCCCACTCGCATTTGTAGGGCTATTGCAAAGTCAAGTTTTCACATCACGGGGACGCTTTGCGTCCGAAAAGGTAACTGCTCAGCTTGCCCCCCACCCCGGCGCTAAAGCGCCACCCCTCCCCCACTATCGCCGCTACGCGGCGGGAGGGAGGGGTTTGTGCCGCCTTCGGCGGTGTTCCCCT
>DAOTTY010000282.1:0-11935 GCA_034437575.1 Anaerolineae bacterium
GTGGCGCACGAGTTCCGCACCCCGCTGACGATCATCTCGTCGTCTAATGAACTGCTGCGCGATTACAGCGACCGCATGACCGACGACAAGCGAGTGTCTCACTTTGAAAAAATTCAGCAGCAAATCCGGCAGATTGAGTCGATGCTGGATGATGTGGCGCTGGTGCAGCAGGCCGCCAACGACGAAATCACCTTCCAGCCCGCAACGGTTTACCTGGAGCCGTTCTGCCGCGATTTAACAAACTTAATCAACTGGCATCACGGCCAGCCCGCCGTTGTGTTCACAACGATGGGCGACGACCTAAGCCTGAATGCAGATTCCGTCCTGCTGCAAAAGGCGCTCAAGAACCTGTTGGAAAATGCTGTGATCTATGCCCCCAAAACGGACACGGTCACATTTGAGGTGCGTGCCGAGGCCGATGAGGTGGTTTTTCGCATCCAGGATGATGGCATCGGCATCCCACAAAAAGAGCAGCATCTGCTGTTTGAGCCGTTCTATCGTGCCAACAACGCAACCGCTATGGCACTGCCCGGCACGGGCCTGGGGCTAACCATCACCCAGTTTGCTATTGACCGCCACCAGGGCACCATCGACGTGCAAAGCCAGCCCGATGTGGGCACAACCGTCACCGTGCGGGTGCCCCGCAAACGCGCTTAATTCGCCGCCAGCGCGTTAATCGCCGCCAGCAGGGCCTCCTGACTAATAGGCTTCAGCAAGAAGCGGTCAGCCCCGCGCTGGATGGCCTGCTGGCGGTCTTCGGTGATTGTCAACATCACAACCGGAATGTGCGCGGTATCCGCCTGCCCCTTGAGTCTTTCCAGCAGGGCCAGCCCATCAAGTTCGGGCATGACCACATCCAACACCACAGCCGCAGGCTGATTATCCCGGACGAGCTTTAGGCCGCGTGCAGGCCGATTGGTACAAATCACGCGGTAGTCGGCATCACTCAGGTAATCCAGCACCAGTTGCAACGATGTCGTATCGTCATCAATCACCAGGATGACGGGCCGGTCGCCGCCTGTATCTATCTCGAACACATCCTGCGAGGTGTATGGCCCCGCAGCAGGCAGCAGCAGCGTGAAGGTGCTGCCCGCACCCAACTGGCTCTCTACCCAGATGAAACCATCATGCAATTCCATAATCTGGCTGGCAATGGCCAGCCCCAACCCGGTGCCTTCATGCACTTTCGCCGCAGAGCCGTCCACCTGGCGAAAAGCATCAAAGATGAAGCGCTGGTTGTCTTCACTAATGCCCGTGCCGCTGTCCTCCACTTGCAGCGCAAGGTAGGCACCATCGGGCACTTTAACATAGCTCGGAACCGGCAGATCAGGGCTGCGCCCCCCGGCAACCGCCACCGGGCGGGCCGTAATCGACACATACCCCTCATCCGTAAATTTGACCGCATTGCTCAGCAAGTTGGTTAACACCTGCCGGAGGCGAAACGGATCGGCCTGGATAGGCGGCAGGTTAGGGCTAACGATGAAGTCCAGCGACAGGCCCTTTTGCTCCACCTGGGGCGTGATGTCTACCAGCGTTTCCTGAATGAGCTTATTCACCGACAGCGGCACCCGTTCCAACTCAAGCTGCCCGGCGTCAATGCGCGACAGATCCAACACATCTTTGATAAGCGCCAGCAGATTGTTCCCACTGCGGTTTACCCGGCTCACCCTATCCGCCTGCTTTTCGTTAAGCGTGCCATAAACGTCCGTCAGCAACATGTCGGTGTAGCCAATAATCGCATTGAGCGGGGTTCGCAGTTCGTGGCTGATTTTGGCCAGAAACTCCGCTTTGAGGCGATTAGCCACCAGCGCCTCCTCATATAAGCGGGCGTTGTAAATGGCTACGGCAACCTGGCTGGCGATGACAGCGTAAGTTTGCTGCTCTTCCTCGTCAAAAGGTGTTTCCCGGTTGCCAATTTCCAGGCCAATAACCCCAATGATACCGTCACTGGCAATCAGCGGGGCCACCAATGCCGACGGCATCTTGGTGCGGCCCAATACCTGCCGGATGGGGTCGGCGGTGCCTTCCGCGTCAATCGTAATGATACGGCGCTGCTGGCTGAGGGCATCGAACAGCGGGCTGTGCGTGACGGCGATGGCGGTGCCGTCAGGGGGGGCATTCAACAGGGGATAGGCGATTTCCAGCGTGGGGTCGGTATTGGGCACCAGCAGCGCGATAAAACACCCGCCTGCTTCAAACAGGTCTTCAAGCTGGTTGGCCGTGTCAACCATGACCTGATTGTGATCCAGGTTTGAACTCACCGTAGAGGCCACCCGGTGCAACGCAGCAAGACGGTTGGCCCGCATTTCCAGGGTGTTTAGCGCGACCTTTTGCTGTTCGTGCAGTTGGGCGTTTTCTACGGCAACAGCAGCCTGCCGCGCCAGCGCGTAAACCGTCGCCGCGTCCTCGTCGGTGTAAAAGTCCGTCTCGAACCTATCCAGGGTAATAATGCCCACCAGCCGATTTTGTACCAGCATGGGTGCCCCCATCCATGACCGGATGGGAAACGGCGTAAATTCACCCACCACCCTGATGTTTTCCCACGGGCTAAACTGCCGCACATCGCTCATAGTCAGTGTGCGCTGCTCTTGGCACACACGCCGAACCGGATGCTGTGGGCTTTGATAGTGAATTATCGACCCTACCCGAATGCCCACACGCCCGCGCCTGGCCCGCATCTGCATCTGCGATCCATCCGCATAACCTGGAACTTGCAGTTGGATGGAAGCACCATCAAACTGCACCACCCGCTGCATCTGTTCCAGGATGCGGTTCAGCACCGGGTCCAACTCCAGCGTAGACGCCACCACCCGCCCTACGTCAATCAACGTGTTGGCCACCTGCCGCCGTTCCTGCTCCGATTTAAGCAGGCGGGCATTTTCCAGCGACAGGGATAGCTGCGCGGCCACCGTCAGCAGCAGGGTAGAGTCCTGCCCATCATAGCTGCCGGGGCGTTCACTGTAAATCAACACCAGCCCGCGCACACTGGCCCCGATGTTTTGCAGCGGCACCCCCAGCCACGACCGCGCCTCAGCCCCCGGTTCGCCCGGCATTGGCTTAACGGGCGGCAGCAGCAGGCTGCGCGGCTCCGCCTTCAAATCGTCACACTTGAGCATTTTCCCGTTCTGGATGACGTATTCACACAGCCCCCCCAGCGGGATCGGGGCAAACGGCAGCACCTCCATGTGGGTATCTGACGCCAGCGGAAAGTGAAGCCGGTCAGTGCTGGCGTCCCACAGGCCCACAAACAACGCGGAATCCTCAAACAAAGACGCAACCTGCCGGTGAATCAACTTCCAGAAGTTATCGTCGCCAAAGCTGAGGGCCAGTACATGGCTAATTTCATTGATAACAGCCAACTCTTGCACACGCCGCGCCGTATAGCTAAACAAATCTGCATTTTCAATTGCAACGGCAACACTGCTGGCAAACGTGAGCATCACCTGCAAGGCACTCTCATTAAATGCCCCTGCCCGCATCGAATAGGAACACAACACCCCCACCACATGATCTTTCGTGAGCATGGGCACACCCAAAAACGAGTCATAATCGGCCTGCTCTACCAAAAAGTACGGCCTTGCCGCCTCGCGGTCGGTCACATTGCGCCAGAAGACGGGCGTCGTCTGGTCAATGATCTGTGAAATCAGGTGGGTGCGCGGTTGGTAGGGGCGGCGCTTGTGCGTGATATGCCCACCCTTAAACGTCGTCACATCCAGTAAATCGCCGAAGCGGTCAAAGATGACGAACTCGAACATATCCGGGCTTTGCAGGCGCTCGAACGCTGCGTAAACCCGCTCAGCCAAATCGTCAATATCTAGCGTGGAGTTCACCAACAGGCCGATTTCCGTCAGCGCGGATAGGTCATTGGCGCGGGCGTCCACTTCTTCAAACAGCCGCGCATTTTTGATCCCCACTGCAAGCTGGTCAGCGATACTCTGGATGATATGCACATCCTGCGAAGTAAAGGCGTCTGGCTGTGTGCTGGAAATCGCCAGCACGCCCAGGGGGGCCTCTCCCAGCGACAGGGGCACCACCATCTGTGCCGCCGCATCCCCCAGGTGCGGGCTACCCTGATAAAGCGGGTGCCGCGTCACATCGTTCACCATGACCGCTTCCCTGTTGCGAAGAACCCACGTCACAATCCCAGGGTCGTCCACCGCGTAGGTCACCGCCTCGGTGATCTCTGTCTGGCCGCTGTCGGTGAATATGGCCGCCAGTTCCAGGTAGTCATGCTCATCTGGCGATAACAAATAGACCGCCACGCTCGCATACCCAAACCGAAAGCAAATCAACTCCGTCACATCGTTGAGCATGGCTTGCAAGTTCTGATGAGCGTCGATAATCACGCTGGAAACGCTCGTGGCCACACTCAGGCTCACGGTTTGGCGGGCCAGCGTTTCCACCACTTCGGTGAGTTCCTGCGGGCCGTGCAGCGTTTGCAGGTGGTGGATGCGCGTCGTCAGCATCCCGGCAGCCAACGAGACCCTATCCGCGTTGGCAGCTTTTGACGCATCATCGCTAAAAGACTGCCACAACACGCCGTACATCTGGCCGTTTTGCCGCAGGGGCACCACCAACGCCCCGCCGTTTTGCGCCTCGCCCGCCTCTGTGAGTGTGTGCCAGCTTGCGTCTGACCGCAGCCAGGCCAAAATCATCGGGTCAGGCAGGTTGCGCTCATTGACGACAATATGCAGCGCTGTATCATCAATGGGCAGCAGGCCCACCGCACAGGTGCCCACACGATTGAGCAGCCAGTCCAGGGTCATCTCTGCCGCCAGGATAGGCGTCGGGGCCTGATTAATCGCTTCAACAAGCTGTTGGATGGACGTAAAAGTTGTGTGCATAAGCCATCGCGTATCCAATTTCTTACAGGGTTCATGATAGCACAACCTGTCATTTTCGTTTGGCTGCGCGGGTGTATTTCAGATGATTGGCGATGAAGCCCTCTCCCAATCGCCGCTGCGCGGCTAGGCGAGGGGGGAGGGCAGCGGTTTCTGGCACCCTGGCTGCGCGTTAGCCAATTACCGCACATCCAGGCGCAGCACGGCCAACGCAAACGCCGCCGCCCAGGGCAACACCCTAAACGCGCCGTCCGCCAGGGCCGCATCCACTTCCGCCCGTGTGAGCAGCACCAGCGTTTGTTCCTCCAGGTCATCGGAGGCCACTTCTGCCACTGGAACCGCCTCTGTTGCGAGGTACAGGCTGGCCGTGCCACAGCCCCGGTTGCTATCGACGGCATACGTACCCATAAACTGCCAGTTCTCATCCGGGGCGCTGTACCCCGTCTCCTCACGCAGTTCGCGCTTGGCTGCGGCCAGTGGGTCTTCCCCCGGCTCCATGTGCCCGCCCACCGGGGCCAGCGTATGCCCCACCGCATACTTCGTCTGCTTGAAGGCCACAAACCGGCCATCCGGCGTCACCGCGATCACATTGGCATAGTCCGGCGTCACCACCCAACTCCAATCGTCAATCACGCGCCCGTCGTGCAGTTCAACCGTGTGCTGTTCGACCTTTAACCGCCACCCCAAATCCAGCAGTGGGCGGCGGGCCAGCGTCCGCCACGTTTTCATGTTTATTTATCCTTTGTCGCTGTGTAACGGCTCAGGGACTCGCCTAAAGACCCCTACCCCCTTCCCTCATTTTGGGGGTAAGGGGTGACGGCGAAGCCATCGGGGTGGGGGCAAGCTAAGTCGTTACGTCGCTGTTATGATGACTCCGCATTTTCAGGGGGACGGGCCGGGGATGACAAGTATCAATGTCGCCTGGGCGGTGCTTTGCCTATAATGGTCACTATAAAGACGACCTGACGAACGGAACACCTACTATGTCCCTGTATGGCAACAAAAACACCGCCCGCTGGCTTGCCATCGTTGGTGTGGTGGTCAGTTTGAGTGCCTGTGCTGCCTGTTTGCTTGTTCTGCTGGTGCTTAACACCGCCTACGGTGGCCAAACTGTCGCCCTACGCAACCCGTTTGCAGCGCCCATCGTTCCTGATAATGGCAACAGCGGAAATAGCGGGTCTACCGGCGGGGGCGCACCGAGCGCTGCCGCAAGCCCCGGTGGTGGCGTGAGCGGCACGACGGATAACGGCACATCACCGGGTACGAGCGGTTCATCCGGCGGCAGCGTGAGCAGCGCCCCCGGTGCGGCGGGCAGCAGCACCGCCGCCTACATCCCCACCCTCAGCGGCTACGCCACTGCCAACGCCTCGACCATCCAGGGCGCGTTCGACCTGATTGCGTCAACGAACGGGTTCGCGTCACAGTCTGCGGATGACCCCAACTCGTTCTCCGCGCAAAGCCTGAGCCTGGGTGCCATTGCTACCAGCCTCATCGTCAGCCGTGTGGACGAGTTCATTGCCTGCTACCGCGACGTGGGCGCTGTTGAGGCGCAGGTATACATCCGAAACGACCTTGCCGCCATCGCCGCCGGCGAGGTGCCGCCGCTAGGGGCTGTGGCCGTCATCAATCAAGACCGCCTGCGCGACAACCTCGTGGCGTGCGCCGTCAGCCCCAACGACCCCAACAGCTTCAGTGCCCAGGCCGCCCAGCCCTGCGGCGACTTCGGCCAATTCAGCGCCGCCGGAGACACCTTTACCTACCTGTATGCTGGCACAGACACCCAATTCTGTGATGCCATCGAAACGTACTATAACCAGTTCTAGCGGTTCCAGTTCCGCATGAGGTCCGCCAGCGTCTGCACATCGTCAGCCTTGTCACTGGCGATGCTTTCCAGCAGGCGCTTCTTCATCGCTTCTTTGAACGCCTCGCGCTCGTCACCGTCCATTATCTCCAGAAGCGCACGAACCTTCACCGCGTAAGCGTCACCGTCTGGGCGGCGCTTGGCCTTCCCACCACCTGAACGGGCCGGGTAGCGCTCATTGACCAGCAGCAGCGTTGTCAAAAGGGCCATCACACCCGTGTAGATGGCCGTCGGCAGCGCGGTCACATCTACAAACCACCCCCTCAGCCCCCAGTATGCCGCCAGCAGCCACACAAACCCCACAATCAAACCTGTGATAACGCTCCGCATTTGACTACCCTCTTGTGCAATTATGAGTCACGTCTGCGGAGTAGACGTGTGCGAGCAGCCATAAGTTCCCGCGTAAATACGGAGTAACCCCTCATGCTGGACAGAACATTAATCTTTGGGATCGTAAGTGCAATCGGAACGCTGGTGTTTGTCGTGGAGTTGGTGCGGCGGCGCAAACTGCGCGAGGAATACAGCCTGCTGTGGTTAGGCACGGCGCTGGCGCTGTTGGTATTGGCCTCTAGCCGCCCCCTGCTGGACGCCATCGCCGGAACCATCGGCATTTTCTACCCGCCGAGTGCGCTGTTTCTGGTCGCCATCGTGTTCATGCTGTTGATTTTGCTGCACTTTAGCACCGTGCTAACCCGGCTCACGCAGGAAAACAAAGACATCGCCCAGCAGATGGCCCTGCTGCGCCAGGAACTTTACGCAACGCGGGCCGCCCTATCGGGCGAAGGGGGCAGCACCAGCGATGCCCCCCCCAACTCATCAGCCCGTTAGAACAAAATAACCCCGGCAAACACCGTAAAGCCCACCAGCACCACCGCGTAGCCTGCCGCCACGTAAGGCAGGCCCTCGCGCTGTTCCACATTGATAGTGCGCGTGGGCGCTCCGGTGTAGTCCAGGCCGCTGTGTGCGTTGAGCGCGGGGGCCAGCAGCCAGCCCAGCACTGCCCCACCAATTAACCCACCGATGTGACCCAGGTTGTCAATACGGGCGATGGAAAAGCCCAGGAACAGGTTAATGCCCAGCAAAATCAAATACTGGCGCAGCGCACTCCGCCCGTACTCACCCAGCGTGTCTCGGTTGCGGGCGAAGTACAAAATTTGCGTGCCCAACAGCGCAAACACCGCCCCACTCGCCCCTACTGACGGCACCATCGGGTCGCCAAAGGCCGCACTCAATACAGAACCACTCACCCCACCCAGGAAGTAAATCACCAGGTAGCGTTCACGCCCGTACATCTGCTCGGTTTGCACCCCCAAAATGTAAAGCGCATACATATTGAACAACAGGTGGGCCGCCCCTGCGTGTAAAAACATGGACGTAAACAGGCGGTAGTATTCACCATCGCCAAACACCTGGTTCGGCATATTCCAGCCACCCAAAAACAACACTTCGTTCAGGTCAATGGACAGCACCCCCACCCCAAAGATGAAGACGTTCACGGCAATCAGCGCATACGTCAGGGCAGGGCGAACCTGGCTCATGTTGATAACGATTCGCTCAGTTGGCCTGGGCGGGGCCTCCGGGCTGGGTGAACTGATGTCCTGCTCCAGTGGATGAAGCCGACGAGCGGGTTTGTCCGAATCTTCAAAAGGACGCATGAGATTTCTTTTCTGGCTTGCTTACTAATAACATAGACGGATCATCACTTGGGTTTGTTGCGCTTTTCTCGCGCATTCTAATGAGACTTTAGTCAATCCCTAGCGCATAAGCGTCATGCCCAGCGCCAGCAGCCCCACCAATCCGGTTAAGTAAAACGCCAGCGGCACCAACTGACCGCGCAGCGGGTTCACATCTTCGCCCAGCAGCGCGCCGGGTTTATCTGGGTGGGAGCGCAGCACATGCAGCGGCGTCACGTACCACGCCAGCAGTACCCCACCCAACAGGCCGCCCATTATACCGAACAGGTCTACGGTAGGGGCAAACGCACCCAGCACCACGTTTAACGCCGCAATCCCCCCCAAAAAGCGTTGGCGCTGGCCGCCCCGTTTGCCGTACAGCTTGCGATGGCGATACATATACACCACCTCACCGCTCAACAGCGCCACAATCGCGTTAGGAGCCGCCACAATAGCCACCCCCACCGGAACAAAACCGACAGAAACCAGCACTAACGTCACCAGCGCCCCGGTGATGCCCCCTACAACGTACACCAGCCCGAACCGCAAATGGCCCCACAGCCGCTCTGCGCTATTGCCAACAATATACAACGTGTACAGGCTCAGCAGGGCGCTCAGCCCCGGCACCCACCAGCGCATACCGTAGGGTTGGGCCAGCAGCACCAATGCAGACGCCAACCGAAAAGATTCAGCCTCTGCCAGCACAGCCTGCCCCTCAATGCCCATCGTCATCAAGGCCTGATCAGTTGCCGGGGTGGCCGTCATACGAGCCAGCAGCACCAACACCAATATCCCCCCAATGACCCACGTCACAATCGGGCGCACCGACGGAATACGCAGCGTCACCTGCTCCCTGCCGGAACCTGTCTTTTCTGATGGGTTTCTGTTGTCGGAGTCGTTGAGCATGAGCTGTGGTTTTCGCTATAGTTAAGTAGGGGCTACAAGTTAACCTGCAAATGCCAGCCTACCTGAAAACACGCATTTCTAAAAGCCGCGCTGAGGATATGATATAACAAAATGCCAACCTATGACTTCAAGTGCAATCAATGTGGCGCGAGCTTAACGCTGCGCTACCGAACATTTAAGGATTACGACGCCGCGACCCCCACCTGCACCCGGTGCAGCAGCATCGACCTGACGCGCACAATTACCAGTGTCGCCATTGCCAAAGGGCGCACCCACCACGACTACACCCGCATGAACGCCCACGAGATGCTGTCCGTGTTTGAAAGTGGCGACTCAAAGGCTGTCGGTGAGATGATGAAGCAGGTCGGCGGCGCAGCCCCGGCAGGCCAACTGGGCGAAAACTACGCCAACGCCGCCGCTAAGCTGAGCAGCGGTGCCAGTATCAGCAGCGTTGAGCGCGATTTGCAACACGGCACACTGGGCACATCGGCCAACGAGGGGTCAGCCGACTGACCCCTGCGACACGCGGCTTCAGGCCATGTAGCGCGGCTTGAGGTTGAGGATTTCAAACAACAAGCGCTGGAACATCAACCCCGGTTGGTCTGCGTCATACAAAATGCGCGGCACACGGGTTAACTGCACCGGCAGTGGGTCAATGGGCTTGTAATCTACCAGGATAATCGGCTTTTCCCGATTGTAGAAATAGCGGTACTGGTCGCGCACAAACGACGAGCGCATCGCCGCTTCTGACACCACCACAATCAGCAGCCAGCATTCGCGGTGCGCCTGCTCAACCGCTTTATTCCACGCTTCGCTGCCAATGCTCAGGTGCTGCGGCACCCACACATTTTGCTTGCTGTCGTTCAGGTTCAACACAATCGACGCCACAATGTCTTCCCAGTCTTCGCGGGCATACGCCATGAAGATGTGTTCGTTTAACTCCCCCTCGCGCATGGTTTGCGTCAGGCGCTTGGTGCCTTCCGGGTTGATGGGGGACCGGGGCAGGGTGTAGTCGGTTTCCTTCATGTTTTCTGCATTGGGCAGGCTGGCTGATGACTGGCGGTTCCAACTTGTCGGCAAGTCTGAGCGGAACACCAGATGCAAATTCACCGTAGACCCCATCCGAATGACATCGCTGTGCTGAACGGGCCTGGGTCCTTCTAGCAGGTCGTTATTGAGGAAGGTGCCATTGCGTGACCCCATATCCTCTACGTGGAAGCGCTTGCCCTGCCACGTCAGCTTAAAGTGGCGGCGGCTGATGTCGATTTCCTGAATGATGATGTCATTTTCAGTTGACCGCCCGACGGTAATTTCTTCGCTTTGCAGCAGAAAAGCGTCTTTAATCACCCCATCTTCAATGTGAATCAGAACCGGCTGCGAGCCTGGGTCACCGTCAATCATGAACAGCCCCGGGCGCACGACTGCCTCGGCGTCCTCATGGACGCGCTCATACTCCAGCGCGATTTGGCCGCCAAGCTCAACAATGGAAGGGGAAGGCAGCGTAAACGCTTTGTCCGTAATGCGCTGGCCATTGGCAAACGTGCCGTAGCGGCTGCCCAAATCCTCAATATCGTAATCTTTTTCCACCCGCAGCAGCCGGCAGTGATGCGTGCTCACGTCGTTATCGAGGATGGTGATGTGGTTGTTGCGGCCACTGCCAATGGTAATCTCGTCGTCGTCAAACTCAAACGAGCGCCCCGACTGTGGCCCACGAATAATGCTTAGGCGTACACTCATTACAAATGCCCTGCAAATAAGATAACAAATGAATATGATAGTCCATCTTAATCAAGGGTAACACAAGCGCTGCTCAGGGGGTACCCGCTTTATCTATAGATTATGAAAGCATAACGCGGGGTATTGCAGGGGAAGACGCCCCAGCAGGCCGTTTGCCTGCCAGGGCACAGCGGGCTTAGTCCGTATTGGTGGGGGGCAGCAGCACGCCGTCAATCACATGAACCACGCCGTTGATGGCGGCCACGTCAGTCACAATAACAGTGACAGCGCCGTTAATCACAACAGCGTCGTCTTGCAGGGTGAGCGTGAGCGTATTGCCACTGATGGTTTCCAGCATCAGTTCACCGTCAGCGTCCTCAACAGCAGCGATGATGTCTTCCGCAGTGAAGGCACCTTCAACAACATGGTAGGCCAGTACCGGCGTCAGCAGGTCGGTGTCTTCCAAAAAGTCCTCAACATCATTGTAGAACAGCGCATCCAGGGTCACGTTGAAGGCGTCATCGGTAGGCGCAAAAACGGTAAAGCTGGCCGCTTCATCGCTCAGCACCTCGACCAACTCAGCAGCTTCAACCGCAGCCGTGAGCGTCGTCAGGTCATCACTCGCAGCAGCCACATCCACGATGTTGCCAACGGGTGCCGCCTCCGTCGCTTCTGCCGTAGCGACCTCTGCCACTTCCTCAGTGGCGGCTTCTGTCACAACAGCTTCTTCTGTTGCCACTTCCTCAGTCGCTTCTGCCGTCATCTCCTCAGTCGCTTCTGCCGTGACTTCCTCGGTAGCAGCTTCGGTGGCTTCCTCAGTCGCTTCTGCCGTGACTTCCTCGGTAGCGGCTTCGGTGGCTTCCTCAGTCGCTTCTGCCGTGACAACCGCTTCTGCCGTCATCTCCTCGGTAGCGGCTTCTGCCGTCATCTCCTCGGTA
>DAOTTY010000283.1:0-11050 GCA_034437575.1 Anaerolineae bacterium
CCGCGCCTACAGTTTCGCGGGGGCAGGCACCGGGTGCTGCTGTTTAAGCCCCTCTCCCAGGGCTACAGGCCCGTTCGGGAGAGGGGTTGGGGTGAGGGCTGAGTCGTTACGATGAAGTTCGCATTTCTGGCCGTCTGTAAAGTGGACGTTGGCCGTTTCATACGCTAAAATGATTTACGTTTGTGCCATTCTGCACATGCAAGCGCCTCAAGGGTCACCCACCATCGCCGGTCAACTTATGCCAGCGGTGAAAAAACATATTTCGCGCGAGAGTTCTCTCCTAGAGTGCCTGAAAGGTTTTATATGACGGACAACATTTACGATGCGTTTCTCAAGCAGATTGAGGAATACGAACCGAAGGTCGAGTCGGTAGAAGTTGGGTACGTTGAAGAGGTCGGTGACGGTATCGCCCGCGCCTCCGGTCTGGCCAACATCCGCTTTAACGAACTCGTCAGCTTCAGCAACGGCGTCCAGGGCATTGCCTTCAACCTGGAAACAGACAGCGTTGGGATCATTATCCTGGGTGACTACGACGACATCCAGGAGGGTGATGAGGTACGCCCACAGGGGCGCATTACATCAGTGCCGGTAGGCCGTGAACTGCTGGGCCGCGTGGTCAACGCGCTCGGTGAGCCAGTTGATGGTAAGGGGCCGATTGGCACCAAAGAGCGCTACAACGTTGAGCGCATCGCCCCCGGTGTGATGGAGCGCCAGGGTGTGGAACGCCCGGTACAGACGGGTATCGTTTCCATTGACGCGATGATCCCGATTGGGCGCGGCCAGCGTGAGTTGATTATTGGTGACCGCCAGACGGGTAAGACGGCGGTTGCGTTGGACACGATCATTCACCAGAAGGGCCAGGACATGTACTGCGTGTACGTGGCCGTCGGCAAGCGTCGTGGTGAGATTGCCCGTATGGTGGCCACGCTGGAAGCATACGGCGCGATGGACCACACCATCATCGTTGCTGCCACCGCCTCCGAATCGGCTGCGTTGCAGTACATCGCCCCATACGCTGGCTGTGCGATGGGCGAGTGGTTCATGGAAAACGGCATGGACGCGCTGGCAGTTTACGACGACCTGTCTCGCCATGCCTGGGCTTACCGTCAGGTATCCCTGCTGATGCGCCGCCCCCCTGGGCGCGAAGCCTACCCCGGCGATGTGTTCTATTTGCACAGCCGCCTGCTGGAACGTGCCGCTCAGTTGAGCGAGGAGCGCGGCGGCGGCAGCCTGACGGCCCTGCCGATCATCGAAACGCAGTTGGGCGACGTGTCGGCTTATGTGCCCACAAACGTGATTTCGATTACCGACGGTCAGATTTACCTCGAAGGTGAGTTGTTCTATTCGGGTCAGCGCCCGGCCATTAACGCGGGTGTGAGCGTGAGCCGCGTGGGTAGCTCTGCCCAGACGAAAGCCATGAAGGACGTGGCCGGCGGCTTGCGTTTGCAAATGGCGCAGTTCCGCTCGCTGGCCGCGTTTGCACAGTTCGGCTCTAACCTGGACAAAGCGACCCAACAGCAGCTTGATCGCGGGTTGCGCTTGCAGGAACTGCTTAAGCAGGGCCAGTACAAGCCGCTGCCCCTGGCTGACCAGGTACTCGTAATCTATGCCGGGTCTAACGGCCTGCTAGACACAATTGACCCGGATCATGTTAGCGAGTGGCGAGAGGACTTCCTGCGCTTCTTCAAGACGCAGCACGCTGACATGTACAACAAGCTGGCCGAGACGAAAAAACTTGACCTCGAAAAGATCGACGGACGCAAGCGCAACCCCGAAATCGAAGAGATCGTCAAGGATTTCAACGATAATTGGTCACCATCCGGCAACGACGCATAACAACGAGGCAAACCAACAATGGCTAACGTTCTTGAGATTAAAAATCGCATCAAAAGTGTCAAGAACATTTCGCAGGTCACCCGTGCGCTGGAGGCTGTATCCGCCTCCCGCGTGCGCCGGGCACAGTCCCGCGCCTTTGCCACCCGCATCTATGCGGAAAAGGCATGGGAAATCCTGTTAAATGTTCAAAGCACCGCGCTCCCTGGCGCAGCCTTGCACCCCCTGCTCACCGAGCGCGAAGAGATTAAAAAGCGCCGCATCGTTCTGGTCACGTCAGATCGCGGCCTTGCTGGGGCCTACAACGCCAACGTTATCCGCGTGGCTGAGCGCTTTGAAGACCGCAGCGACACCCCCGTTGAGTTTGTTACCGTCGGGCGTAAAGGCCGTGACGCGATGATCCGGGCTGGCAAAGACATTGTGGCCGAGTTTAGCAACATGCCCGCAGAACCGGGCATTGCTGACATCGCCCCCATTGCCCGCGCCGTGATTGATGACTTCCTCTCCGGTGAGGTAGACGAGGTATTTATTGCCTTCACCGACTTTATCAACACGCTAACCCAAAAGCCTACGGTTATGCGCCTGCTGCCGCTCAAGCCATACAAAACAGACGACCAGGCGCTGTCCGAATACATCAAAGATGTGCCGGATATGACCCGTAACATCAGCGAATATGAGTTCGAGCCGACGCCGCAGGCTGTGTTGGATGAAGTGGTGCCGCGCTTTACCGAACTTCAGCTTTACCAGGCCCTGCTGGAAAGCCTGGCCAGCGAGCACGCCGCTCGCATGGTCGCCATGAAAAACGCCAGTGACAACGCCAGCGAACTTGTTGACGACCTCACGCTGGACTACAACAAGGCCCGTCAGACGGCCATCACGAACGAAATTCTGGACATCGTTGGCGGGGCTGAGGCGCTGCAATCGTCTATTGACAAAACGGCCAGGCAGATCGAATCCAGCATGAGCCGCAGTGCTGCCCCGGCGGGGTCGGGTAATGGCGGCGGCATCACCAAGCGCGAAGCCAGGATGGAAATCCGCAGTGCGTCAGCAGCCCCTACTGCCAGCAAGACGGCCAGTGTGCCCGCAGGTCAACCGGACGACCTGACGAAAATCGAAGGCATCGGCCCCAAGATGAGTTCGGCCCTGATCCAGGGTGGGTATGACACCTACGCCAAGTTGGCTGCTGCCACCGAAGATGAATTACAGCGGGCCATCGAAAAGGCCGGTGTGCGGATGTCCCCTAGTATCGGAACGTGGGCCGAACAAGCCGCCTATGCCCGCGATGATGAGTGGGACGGCCTAGAGAAATTCCAGAGTACACTGGTTGGCGGCAGACGCCCCACCGACTGACACTAGACGACTGATTTCACTTTAGAGAGGGCAAGAAAAACCAATGGAAGAAATTCAGGGTAAGATTACGCAGGTGCTGGGCGCTGTGGTGGATGTCAGGTTCCCACATGCACAGCTCCCCGACATCTACGATGCGATTCGCGTGCCGCGTGAAGAGGCTGAAGACCTCATCCTTGAGGTGCAGCTTCACCTGGGTGATGACGCTGTGCGTACCGTCGCTATGGACACAACCGACGGCTTGCAGCGTGGCGTCCCGGCTTTTGCTACCGGGCGTCCTATTACCGTTCCTGTGGGCGATGCCTCGCTGGGCCGCGTGTTCAACGTGCTGGGCCGCCCGATTGACAACGGCGATGAGATCGCAGAAACCGCCCCGCGCCGCGCCATCCACCAAACAGCGCCCGCCTTTGACGATCAGGCCACCCGTGTTGAGGTGTTCGAAAGCGGCCTGAAGGTGATCGACCTGATCGCGCCGATGACTCGCGGTGGCAAAACGGGCATCTTTGGTGGCGCTGGTGTGGGCAAAACCGTAACCATCCAGGAAATGATTAACAACATCGCCACGCAGCACTCCGGTTTGAGTGTGTTCGCAGGCGTGGGGGAGCGCACCCGTGAGGGCACTGACCTGTACTACGAAATGAAAGAGGCGGGCGTACTGCCGTATCTGGCGATGGTCTTTGGCCAGATGAACGAGCCGCCCGGTGTGCGCCTGCGTGTAGCCCTGTCTGGTTTGGCGATGGCAGAGCACTTCCGTGACCAGGGCCGCGACGTGCTGATGTTTATCGACAACATCTTCCGTTACTCGCTGGCCGGGTCGGAGGTGTCGGCACTGCTGGGTCGTATGCCATCAGCGGTGGGTTACCAGCCGACGCTGGCTGACGAGATGGGCCAGCTACAGGAACGCATTACGTCCACCAAGCGTGGGTCTATTACGTCGATGCAGGCCGTGTATGTGCCCGCAGACGACTACTCTGACCCGGCCCCGGTTGCGGTGTTCAGCCACCTGGACGGGACGATTGCCCTGGAGCGCTCGATTGCGTCCGCAGGCCGCTTCCCGGCAGTAGACCCGCTCACATCCACGAGCAAAATTCTGGAACCGGACGTTGTAGGCAGCGAACACTACCGTACCGCCCGCGAAGTGCAGCAGGTCCTTCAGCGCTACAAAGACTTGCAGGACATCATCGCTATTCTTGGGGTAGAAGAATTGTCTGACGACGACAAGATTCTGGTAGCCCGTGCGCGCAAAATGGAGTGGTTCCTGACGCAGCCGATGTTCGTGGCGGAGCAGTTTACGGGCCTGGAAGGCAAGTATGTGAAGATTGCGGACACCGTGCGCGGCTTCCGTATGATTCTGGACGGTGAAGTTGACCACATCCCTGAAGGGATGTTCCGCATGAAGGGCACCATGGACGAGGTCATTGCCGACCATGAGCAGTCCGAAGCGGCGGCGGTAGGGGATTAGGCGATGCCAATTCACGTTGAGATTATTACACAGGAAGACAAAATTTTCGATGAGCCAGAAGCCGATGGCGTCATCATCCCTGCGGCTGAGGGCGAGATGGGCGTTCGTCCGGGTCATGCGCCCGTCCTCACAACATTGGGCTTTGGTGACCTGATTGTGCGTAAGGGGGAAGCCGAAGAACACTTTGCCGTTTACGGCGGCGTGGTAGACATCCGCCCGGACAAGGTTGTGGTGCTGGCTGACATGGCCGACACTGCCGCTGACCTTGATCTGGCAGCGCTGGAGTCAGCCCGCGAACGCGCCCGCAAACTGATGGAAGAGGGCGTCCCCGGTGAGCTTAACCGGGACGCAGCGCTGGCCCTGCGCCGCGCCGAACTCGCGCTCAAGGTCAAAAATAAGGTACGCGACCGCAACGTGATACGTATTCTGGACGACGACAAGTAAACCGCTGCGCTCGCTCAATTGTGACAACCCGCGCCTGGTTGGCTGCTAAGCCGCCGGGCGTTGTTTTTGGGGGGCGTTGTGCTATGATGCGCCAGCAAACCTCTGAGGCGATTTTCATAGCGACGCCGGCGGTGTGTCGGCAAATAGGCAGGATGACATGAGCGTTTTCAGTAAGAACTTGGGCGTTGACCTGGGCACGACCAGCGTACTGATCTATGAGAACGGGCAGATTGTCCTGCAAGAGCCGTCCCTGGTTGCACTAACGGTGGAAGAAGAACGCATCGTTGAAATCGGCCAGCCTGCCCTCAGTATGTTGGGCCGCACAGATGAGGAAGACATTCAGGTATTGCGCCCGCTGCGGGATGGGGTGATTGCCGACTATGAAGTGACCGAGGCCATGCTGCGCCACTTCTTCAACACCATCGCCGGGCGGCTGCGCCTGTTCAAGCCGTCCGTGATGGTGTCGGTACCTTACGGCGTCACCAGCGTGGAAAAGCGTGCTGTGCAGGAAGCCGCCGTTGCTGCGGGGGCACGAGAGGCGTTCCTCATCTGGGAACCGCTGGCGGCTGCGATTGGGGCGGGGCTACCCGTCAGCACGCCTGCTGGGGACATGGTGGTGAACATCGGCGGGGGCATTACCGAAGCCGCTGTCATTACCATGAACAACATTGTGCGGGCAGAGAGTGGCCGTGTCGGTGGCCTGCGCATGGACGATGCCATCATTGCCTATGTGCGCCGCAAGTACAACCTCACCATTGGCCAGCCCACCGCCGAAGCCATTAAGATTCAAGTGGGCGCGGCGGTCGATCAGCCGGAAGAACTCACGATGGAAATCCAGGGGCGCGATAATGTTAGCGGTCTTCCCCGCACGGTGACAGTATCCACAGGCGAAGCCGTCGAAGCAATGGCGGAGCCACTGGCAGCGATTGCGGGCGTGGTGAAGTCGGTGCTGGGCAACACGCCGCCCGAACTGCACTCAGACATCATTGATAGGGGCATTGTGCTAACGGGTGGTGGCGCGATGCTGCGCGGCATTGACCAATATTTGATTCAGCAGACGGGTGTCCCCGTGTTTGCTGCTGAAAATCCGGTCATCGCTGTGGCGACGGGGGCAGGCCAGGCGCTAAATGACCCGGCGCTGCTGCGGCGTGTCGCCCAGAATACCTACGGCAAGTAAAACGTCATCCGCTGCATGTGAACGACCGGATCAATGTGCTGCACATGCACATGATCTGGCACATTCAGGTTGATCGGAGCGTAATTAAGAATTGCCCCAATACCCACGTCAACAAGCTGGTCGGTGACGATTTGGGCACTTTCGGCAGGGACCGCGAGCATGGCAATTTTAATGTCTTGCTCGGTGATGGTTTTCCCCATCTCTTGCATAGCCTGGATCGTTATCGTGCCTACCTTGCCCCCAACCTTTGCCGGGTCGGCATCAAAAGCACAGGTAATTATAAAGCCGCGCTCTGGAAAGCCCCTGTAATGCGCCACAGCACGGCCCAGGTCACCCACGCCAACCAAAGCCACATGCCACTCTCGATCAACCTTGAGAACCTCTTGCAGCTTTTCTTGCAAAAACGCAATGTGATAGCCCGTGCCTTGCTTGCCAAAACCGCCAAAGTGTGACAGGTCTTTGCGGATTTGCGCTGAGCTAATGCCCAGGCGTTTGCCCAACTCATGTGAGGACGTGACCTCGCAGCCTTCCGAACTGAGACGGTTAAGCGCCCGTAGGTAAATCGGCAAGCGTCCGATCACGATGTCAGGGATATTACGATTGAGGGTATTGGATGCCATGAGCCGTGTCAGTCGTTTGTGAAAAGTTATACATTTAATTATCATACCATTACAGTGGGCGTTGTGCCAGTTGAGCTTTGCTAAGGTATTTTGACAGGTGACATGCGGTGGTAGCCCGCTTTATTCCCCAAAAACTGGGGGAGAAGATGAGGCAAGCGCGTGAATTCTGGCTATAATGTGTGGTAGTGATTCACCGTTGGAGAATGTCATGACGTTCGTTTTTGGGGCAATGATGGTCGTCGGGCTGTTATATTTGTTATCAGTCATCCTCGGCGGCCTGGGCGAGATATTTGATTTTGGCTTAGACAGTGCCCTGGACAATGTGGGCCTGGGCTGGCTGTTGGGCATTGATGGCGCTGTGGACGCTTTGGACGGGGCCGACGATGTGGGTAGCATCGTGGATGCGCTGGACGGGGCCGATGATGTGGCCACCAGTGCCAGCGCGGACGTTCAGGGTGTGGGCTGCATGACCATCGCTTCGTTTATGGCTGTGTTCGGTGCGATTGGTGTTGTGGGCGTGCTGAGTGAGCGCAGCCTGTGGCTGATTCTCGTCGTGGGGGTTGTCATTAGCTACGCCGTGGCCCGCCTCGTGACCGAATTACTCAAATACGTCTACCGCCAGCAAGACAACACCGCCTATTCCAAGCAGGATTTGGTGGGCAAAACCGCCCGCGCCACGATCAACTCCGCTGAGGGCAAAACCGGCGAAGTTATGGTAGAAATGAGTGGGGTGTTGAAGTTCCCGGTCAGAGAGGTCAACAGTGCTGCGCTTAGCCGTGGCGATGAGGTGCTGATCGTCGGCGTCGATGGGCGCTACCTGCAAGTACAAAGAACGGTTTCTTAGGGTTTTGGTGAAGGAGAGGGTTCTAGAATGCCGCTGATTCTGGGTGTCATTGGGGTCGTCATTCTGGCGGTCATCATCTTTGTTGTTCGCTACTATCACCGTGTACCACCGAGCAAGGCGATTGTCATCTACGGCAGCGGGCAGCCGCGCATCATCACGGGTGGCGGTGCCTTTGTGAAGCCGTTCATAGAAGACTTCAAGATGCTGGACCTGACGATTATCACGATCAAAACGGAAAAAGACGAGGTTTACACGCAGAGCGGCGTGCCCATTCAGCTTGACTGGGTGGCGCAGGTGCAAATCGACAGCGAGTCCAACGCCCTCAACACAGCGGCCCGCGCCTTCCTAGACAAAACCCGTGAGGAAGTGCGGCAGGTCATCGAAGAAACGCTGAGCGCAAACTTCCGCGCTATTGTGGGCCAGATGAGTGTTGAGGGCATCCACCGCGACCGCGACACATTCATCCAGAGCGTGCAAGACCTTGCATCTGATGACGTGACGGCTATGGGCGTCCGCATCATTTCGATGGGTATTGAAGAAATCACCGACAATGAAGGCTACTTGCAGGCGATGGCCGCGCCCCAAATTGCCGCCGTCAAGCGTGATGCCAAGATTGCAGAGGCCGAAGCCGAACGTGAGGCCCGCGTGAAAGCCGCAACCGCTACCCGCGAAGCCGAGCAAGCCGAACTGAACGCCCAGCGCGAAATCTTGCAGCAGCGTGAAGCCTTACAGGTGCGCGAGGTTGAAGTTAAGCGCCGTGTGGACATTCAGGAGGCGGAAGCCGAGCAGGAAGTCCAGCAAAAACGCGCCCTTGCCGTTGAGCAGGAGCAGGAAGCCACTATTCTTGTACCGGCCCGCGCCAAGCGCGAATCCATCGAAATTCAGGCACAAGGTGAACGTCGCCGCATTGAAATTGAAGCCGAAGCCGCGGCCAATGCCACCCGTGAGCGTGCCTTTGCGGAGGCGGAAGCCACCGAGAAGCGCGGTTTTGCGGAGGCCGCTGTATTTGAAGCCCGCCAACGTGCGGAGGCTGAAGGTGAAAAAGCCCACCTGCTGGCAGAGGCTGAAGGTCGGCGTGAACTGGCTGCGGCCACCGCTGCGGAAGACTCGATCAACCTGCGTCAGTTCATTATTGAGGAGGTCACCAAAGCAGACGTTGCCAAAGTCGAGGCGATTGCAATGGCCCTCTCTGGTTTGGGGGGCAATGTGCGCGTGGTGCAGTTCGGTGATGGCGGCGGCAACGCCAGAAACGGCAATACCTTCATGAACCTGCTGCTGGACATCCCCGAAGTGGCCGAAGTGTTCCGCACCAAAGTCGAAGCCCTCAGTGGGGACGACTTCGAGACAACGTTGGGCCGGGTGGTAAGCATGTTCAACTCGCTCAAAGAAGTTGACCCGAACGCCCAATTCGGCAACGGCAGCGGCCATGTGGAAATTGCGCCAACGTCTATTCCGCCAGAGGACTTCGACGACGAACAGGGCCAAAAGCCCGAAGCCTGATCCAACGCAACGGCGGGTGAGGGCTTTGTCGAAACGCCCCACCCACCACCCGCTTTTGCACATTGCCCAAACAGCCTGTAGACTTGGCCCTACTTGCTCAAATCGACAGGCACCCCATGACCCCCGAAAACCCGTCCAAACAATCCCAAAAACGCCAGATCAAGCTGCAAATCCCGCAAGACCTCAACGCAATTTACTCGAATACAGCCATCCTCAGCAGCACCAAAAACGAAATGATTTTCGACTTCGCGCAGATGCTGCCACCAGATACGCGCACGAAAGTTCAGGCCCGCATCGTCATGACACCGCAGCACGCCAAGCTGCTGCTGCACACGTTACAGCGCAATATCGAGCGCTACGAAGCACAGTATGGTGAAATTCTGGTCAGCATCCCGCCCTCACTGGCCGAACAACTCTTTGATGGCATACAACCGGAAACCGACGGCGATGACGAATAACGATATGGCCGAAAGCCTGAGCAGCATCGTAGACGGCATCCGGGCGGCGATGACGGCCCGCAGCAGCGCTCGTGACGCCGCTATTGCCCGCTCACGGGAGTTGATTCGTCATTGTGCCGAGGCCATTCGTGCGGTTCACCGCCAGGATTGGTCAACGGCAGACGCGAAACTGGCGGTCATTCGGGAACAGGCCGACGCGCTGAAGCAGGGCGTGACTGATTACCCTGATTTGTACAACGCAGGCTACACCCAGGATGCGCTCAAAGAAGTGGTGGAGGCATTCATCACCTACGCCCTCATCCGGGAGCAAACGCTGCCCTCCCCACAAGACCTCAATGTGCCCAATAACACCTATCTGCTGGGGCTGGCAGAGGCCGCAACCGAACTACGTCGCTTCATCCTGGATATTATGCGCCGCCAGGAACAACACAGCGACGAGGCTGAACGCCTGCTCAACTGGATGGACGCCATTTACGACCAACTCGTCACGGTAGACTTCCCCGATGCCATTACAAACGGGCTGCGCCGCCAGACGGATATTGTGCGTGGGGTACTGGAGCGCACACGCGGCGACCTGACCAACAGCCTGCGCCAGCAGCGCCTGCAAGATGCCCTACGCCAATTTGAGAGTCGCATTGACGCAATTGAATAGGCGTCAGGGTATGAAAATACTTTCACAAGTGTATTTTCTGCTTGGCTACTGACCTAAAATTAACTTATACTGCAATTGGGAGACAGACAAATCTATTGGGAGCCGTAGCAGATGCTCAGCCGAGGCATCTTCATCAGCTACGATTGGGTTGACCGTGACATTGCGGAACAGTTAACCCATCGTTTACAACGCATCTATGGTCATAGCTATGTGTGGATGGACGAATACGCACACACTAGCTCAGATCGTTGGGTAACGATTCGGCGGCAAATTGCCCGCTGCGAGGCATTTTTGCTGCTTGTATCGCCCGACTCGCTCGATTCCACTTATTGCCAGATGGAGCTACAGGCCGCCCGTTACTGGGAAAAGCGCGTCATTCCGGTACAGTTGTATCCTGACGTTACTATACCGGCAGATATGCAAACGCGACTCATGGTTAACCTGACCGGTGGCCTTACGGTCGAGAGCCTGACGCAACTTCAGTGGGCCATCAACTTTGACGCCAACATCAAACCAGACATAAACCAGACGCACGTTGCACGCCCAGCAGACCCCACCCGCCCGTCGGCCACGCCAACCACTTCGACGCGCCCTAACCGCAACCTTGCCCTTACAGCCCCCCCAGCTTCGCCGTATCAGGTGATTGCTACGCCCACTCGCGCCCAACCGCCAAAGCAGTTACTCTCGTCGCTAGAAAAAACGCGCAAACATGT
>DAOTTY010000284.1:0-3250 GCA_034437575.1 Anaerolineae bacterium
GTTTCTGCCAAAATATTGAAATACACCCGCTGGGCACGTACACAACAAAAAGACGGCTGATGCACCCCGCACCAGCCGCCAAAGGTTGCTCGATTCGACGGGTTGGCTCTACCAGCCGCGCCCGGCCATCTTTTCGCTTTCTGGCAGGCTGCTAATGCCAATGCCCACCATCGCTTCACCCAGGCCCCGGCTCACCTGGGCCAAAATGCTTGGATTGTCGTAGTGGGTCACCGCTTCCACGATGGCTTTCGCCCGCTTGGCCGGGTCACCGCTCTTGAAGATGCCGCTGCCCACAAACACACCGTCCACGCCAAGCTGCATCATCAACGCGGCGTCTGCTGGCGTGGCCAGGCCACCGGCTGCGAAGTTCACCACCGGCAGGCGACCGAGTTCAGCCGTTTCCTTCAACAGCTCATACGGTGCCTGGATGTCCTTGGCGTAGGTGAACAGTTCGTCCTCGTCCATCGCCTGCACCTGACGGATAGCGCGGTGCAGGGTGCGGGCGTGGCGCACAGCCTCAACCACATCACCGGTCCCGGCCTCGCCCTTGGTGCGGATCATCGCAGCACCTTCATTGATGCGGCGCAGGGCTTCGCCCAGGTTGCGGGCACCACACAAAAACGGCACCTTGAACTTGTCCTTGTTGATGTGGTGCTCCTCGTCAGCGGGGGTCAGCACTTCACTCTCGTCGATGTAGTCCACGCCCAGTGATTCGAGAATTTGCGCTTCGACAAAGTGACCGATGCGGGCTTTGGCCATCACCGGGATGGTGACCGTCTTCATAATGTCTTCGATCATGTCGGGGTCGCTCATGCGGGCCACGCCACCCTGTGCCCGAATGTCCGCCGGAACGCGCTCCAGGGCCATAACAGCCACCGCGCCTGCGTCTTCTGCAATGCGGGCCTGCTCTACGTCGATCACATCCATGATGACGCCACCCTTGAGCATTTGCGCCAGACCGCGCTTGACCATGCCCGTTCCGGTTTCGCTGCTGCCGTTGTGTCCGTTTGTTACCATTGTGGGTTTTCTCCAGATGTCTGAATACTGTCAATAACAGGTTAGGTTGCGTCAGGTTACCCGTCTGCAATCGCTGGCTGTATGTCCACGTAAGTCCAATTGAACTTACTATAACCAATCGGCATGGGTGCCCCGTTAAACCCCGCTGATTACCTGCATGAGACGGATGTGTCTGATGTAGGTGGCGAATCAAGCCCTCACCCTAAATCTTTCTCCCCCAACCACCGCTTCGCGGCTAAGGGAGGGACTTTAAACAGCGTTGGCTCCCCTTCTACCCGCGTAAACGGTCAGGAGAAGGGGCCGGGGGATGAGGGCAAAACAGCCGGAAAGGGCGGAGGGGGGCGCGTCAGTGCCGGGGTGAGGGGCGACTCACCTAGAACGCGATTGCCCTGCCCATACGCCCCTGGTGCTTGAGTTCGCATTCATTCACGACTAAACTGAGCGTAATGATGCTCGTATGGGTGGGCCTGCCGCCCCCCCTGCGACCTGTACCGTGAAGGAGTTAGCGATGTCTCAGCACCAATCCCCACCCAACCAACCCAACAACGAAGACCCCCACTGGCTGGAGGATATTCAAGAACTGGCCAACAAGCTACTCGGCTCACTAGAAGACGGCTCGGCGTGTGACCAGGTTCATCCGGTTATTGCCCGCTGGTACGACAGCATTCAGGCCGAGATGGCCGAGATGGAAGATGAATCCCTGGAAGACCGTCCTTCCGTGTGGCAGGCAGTAAGCTGCCTCGCCACAGAAATTATGCACGACGCCGAAGCGGACGAAAGCCTGGCCGCCATGTTCGATGTTGTGGATGAGGATATGATCGGGATGTGGGTGGAATACATCCTCATGGTAGGCCGTGCGATGGAAACCTCCCTGCACAACGGTGACCTCGACGACCTGTAAGGCGCTGCTTTACCGTGTCTTTTAACACAATGCCGACAAAAGCAGGCGGGCGTGGGTCATCCAGCGCCCGCCTTGTTATCGTATATTGTTTAGCATGGAGAGGTACAACCACTTGTTGATAACCCTATGCAAAGGATGCGCTTTATGACCACGACCTTCCGCACCGCCCTGATTAGCTCCATCGTCCTGATTCTCTCATCGGCTGTGTTGGCTCAGGATACGTGCAACGCGCTCGTGTTGGAGGCGTTAAATGCGCTGGAAGACAACTGTGCGAACCTGGGACGCAACAGCGCGTGTTACGGCTACACCCGTGTGGAGGCGACCTTTAGCGAAGATGCCTCCGAAGTCGTGTTCGCGCAGCCCGCCGACCGCACCGAACTGACCCATCTGCAAACGCTAATCACTGCGCCGCTAAATGAAGAAACAGGCCAGTGGGGTGTGGCCATGATGAGCGTGCAGGCCACCAACTTAGACGACACGCTGCCGGGGCAGGCCGTGCTGTTTGTCATGACGGGCGATGCGGAGATCATCAACGCGGCGGACGAGGTGGAACAGGTGCCGATGCAGTCGTTCGTTTTTACAACGGGCCTGGGCAACCCGGACTGTGAGGAAGCACCAAGCCGGGTGGTGGTGCAAAGCCCGCCCGATCAAACCGTGAACCTGATGGTCAACGGTGTGCAGGTGGAACTGTCGTCTACGATGGTGCTGAATACCGTGCGGGATGCTGAGGGCGACACCGGCTACGAACTCACAATGGCCGAGGGCGAAGCCGTCTACAACGGCGAATTTGTCGTCACCGAAGGCAACTGGATTCTCATCCATGACGACCCGGACAACCCGGTCAACCCGGCGATGGAGGACATGTCCGTTGAAGCGGCACTCACGATTGACCGGGGCGAGCCGCTGTGCCGTCCCACTCCCGACGAAGACGTGGCCAAATTTCAGGCGATGATTGACGGGATTCCGGCAAGCGTGCTGAATTATGAGGTTGGCACCATCGAATTTGACGAGCGCGGCTGCTTCGCCCCAGAAGACACTGAGGACTAGTCCTCAGTCATTTTGGATATAAGGCATAAAATAGTAACGACTCAGCCCTCACCCCAACCCCTCTCCCGAACGGGCCTGTGGCCCTGGGAGAGGGGCTTAAACAGCGGCACCCGGTGCCTCCCCCTCGCCTAGCCACGCAGCGGCGGTTGGGAGAGGGGGGAGGGCGGATTCGCCCTGATGTGAAATGCACCCATGCGCCCACCCACAACGTGCGAATCGGCGCGGCTGCGGTATAGTTATGGGGTAGATTTTGTGCCTCGCAACATAGACTGATGAAGGAGCGCC
>DAOTTY010000285.1:0-5376 GCA_034437575.1 Anaerolineae bacterium
GGGAACACCGCCGAAGGCGGCACAAACCCCTCCCTCCCGCCGCGTAGCGGCGATAGTGGGGGAGGGGTGGCGCTTTAGCGCCGGGGTGGGGGGCAAGCTGAGCAGTTACGATTATTGGCGATGAAGCCCTCGCAGCAGGTGTGTAAACGCCGCGTGTAGGCGTGGGCTAACGCACGGCGCTGAACTTCATGATTTGGCCGGGCAAATTACCCGCGCCATAATGCACCAGATACAACTCACCGTTCTCGTCCTCACCGAACGAGCTGATGGTATAGGGCGTATCCACCAGCGGGTTTGTCTGCCAGGTGCCGTCTGGCGTGCGGTAGGTACCCCACAACTGCCCGGAGCAGTAGTCGCCATAGATGTAGGCCCCTTGCAGCGCTTCGATTTCCTCACCGCGATAGACAAAGCCCCCCGTCACAGAGCAGTTGCCGTTCACATGCTGGTATTCGGCAACCGGCATCACGGCGTTTGCCAGTGCGGCAGCCCCGCTGTAGGGATAGTTGGCCTCAAACACGTTCCAGCCGTAGTTCTGGCCGCCCTCGCCCGCTGGCTGGAAGTTAATCTCTTCCCAGCGGTTCTGGCCTACATCGCCCAGGTACATGTCACCCGTCAGGCGGTCAAAACTGAAGCGCCACACATTCCGCAGGCCATAAGCCCACACTTCCGGCACGCCGTTCACACCATCGGCAAACGGGTTATCCGCCGGGACCGCATACGGACTGCCGCCGTCTACATCAATGCGAACAATCGCCCCTAGCAGCGTGGTTGCCTGCTGGCCATTGTTGAGCGGGTCGCCGGCGCTGCCACCGTCACCCAGGCTCATATACAGGTAACCATCCGGGCCAAAGGCGATATGCCCGCCGTTGTGGTTGGCGTAGGGCTGGCTCACACGCATGAGTTCTGCCGCGCTAGTGGGGTCTGCCGCGTTGTGGTTAGACGACACGGTGTAACGGGCGAGGATGCTGTCGTTGCTGTTCTTTTCTGTGTAGTTGATAAAGAACTGGCCGTTAGTCGCGTAGTTCGGGTGGAAGGTCAGGCCAAGCAGGCCGCGCTCACTGTAACCCTGGCCCATCGCCTCCGGTGAAATCTCACCAGAAACATCCAGGAAGGGGGTTTCAAGGCGTTCGCCGTCTTCAATGACGTAAATCAGGCCATCTTGCTGCACCACAAACAGGCGTCCGGTGCCATCGTTGGCACTGGTCACGTGCAGTGCCCGTGCAAAGCCGGTGGCTACCGGGTCCAGGCGGAAGGCGGCAGGGTTTGGCGGGGTGGTGCGGGGGGTGGCATCTTGCGCCCCGGTAACGGCTGCAATCGCAAGTAGGGAAGTGGCTATTAATAAGGTGAAAAGCTGACGCATGAACGGGTTAGACCTCTGCTAAACATCAAATGTGTAACACTCACATTGTAGCAGAAGCCGTTATGTGTGTGGGAAGGCTGGAAATTTCGGCGTGTTTATGGGAGGCTACAGGGCCATCTGCAATAACGATTTTCGCCCGATGACATCCTTCCCCAACCCACCGACAACAACCGCCCGCCCCCATCATCTGGCCCGCACATGGCTAACCGCCCGCACCACTGCCGATTGGCTGTATGCCGGGCTGGTGGCGCTGGCCGCCCTGATTGTGTTCGGGCTGCAAGCGCCCAATATCGGGTTTTATGGCCCCAATCACGGCTGGACTTCATCGCACGGGCTGGCGATTATGGCCCACGCCACGCCCGCTAACGGCTTTGTCGGTTATGCGCTGCAATATCGCAACGCGGCGGGTGAGATGAGCTACAAATACTTTGACCGCTACCCGTTCTTCTTCAGTGCGGGTATGGGTGCCCTGCTCCGTATGAGCGATGACCGTGTGCTGCAAATGCGAATCGCCCGCAACACCATGAATGTGATCTATCTGGCGACGGTAGGCGTGGCGGCGCTGCTGGTGCATCAGTTAACCGGGAACCGCTGGCGAGCGTTGGCGGCAGCGCTGCTGGCCTTTAGCGGCTACTGGCTCGTGTTTTACAAAGACATGGTTCACTATGACCAGCCCGCGCTGTTCGGCAACCTGCTGCTGCTGTACGCGATTGCCCGTCACCGCCTGGGGGGGGTGCGCTGGCCGGTCTATGCGGCAGGGCTGGTGGCGGTGTCCTTGGGGCGCGGCTACTCGTCGTATATGATTATCGGGTTGTGGGCACTGTGGGCAGTCGTAGAGCGGTTTGTGAGTGGGTCATGGGCGTGGCGGGATGCCGTGCTGGTGGGGGTGATTACGGTGGCGTGGGGCGGGGCGCTGCTGGGCTACAACCTGTATACCGAATCGGCGCGGCGCGATGTGTCGCTGGCCCAAACCAGCATCGTGGACAGTGCGCTGCGCCGCCTGCCCGTGTTCGGGGAAAAAGACCAGGGCCGCACGGTTGGTAAAAACGTCCCCCCGTGGCCGCAGTTCGCGGCGATGCAGTACGAGCGCCTAATTCAATGGACGGTGCCGGTTCGCACGGGCGCAGACGAGCTGCCACCGGCCCTGCTGCCGCTGGGGGCGGTAATGTGGGGGGCGGCGCTGGTGTATGCGTGGCGCTCCAGCGGTGCAAAGCGAGCGGTAATCGCGCTGACGGCTGTTTGGGGCACAGTCTGGCTGGCGTTTATGATTAACCTGGCGCATGGGCACCGCTACACGATGATGTACGGCGTTGGCCTGCCGCTGATGGCCTACACCGCGCTGCTGGTGTGGCTGCCACCGCGCCGCTGGCTGACAGGCATCGCATTGGTGGCCGCTTTCGGCGCGTTCATCTACAGCCAGGGGATTGTACGGGCGGAACTGACCAACCCGGCGACGAACCGCGCCAGCTACACAGATGATTACAACCGCATCGCAGGGCGCATCGACGGGGAGGGGCGCAATGTGCTGGTTAACGTGAGTGATGGCGAGTGCGTGATTGAGGATGATTACTGCTTTGTGCTGGGCTTCTACTTGCAAGATCAATACCTGACCAAAGACATTGATGCAGCCGACTACGTGGTCACACGGCTGCCCTACTATCATGCCAACCCCGCCTTTTTGCCGCCGGGCAGCGACGAGGCGCTGCTGCTGCTCACCGACCCTGTTACGCCAGAGAACGCGCACGCCTACCTGTTCGATGTGAGCGCGGGCCAGCAGCGCACCCTCCCTGACGAACTGCGCGTGATGAACCGCTTTGGCCGCGACCTCACCCTGCAAAACTGGTCGCTGCAAGATGGCGTACAGGTGGGGCCGTGCCAGCGCGTGCGTGTGGAAAGCTGGTGGCTGGCCGAGCGGCGGCTGGATGCGAACTACAGTATGCAGCTTGCGCTGGTGAATAGCAGCGGGACCGGGGTCGCCGCCGCCAACAGTGACCTTACCCTGCTGCCGACGGCGGTGTGGGTGCCGGATATGTTCCACATAGATGCGCGTTACGTCACGGTGCCGTGTGATGCCGCCCCCGGCGAGTATGCGCTGGTAATGAGTGTGTACGACCCAGGCGCAGGGGCATCGCTCACGGTGCAGTCAGCAGACGGCACGCCGCAGGGTGATTTCTTGTACCTGACAACGCTGTTTGTAGCGGAGTAGGGCTGTTCGTTCATAAACGCAGCATAAATAGGACGAATGTCCACTTGAAAATATTTGTGTAGCGTTTAGAAATGAAGAGAGTTTCACGCATAGTAGGGTCAAAAGCCGTTAAAGGTCGTTACCAAACCCGCCCATCCCTCATATACTGGGGGTTACAATCTGGTTGATAAAAACCAACGGAACAGCAGTCATGATTATAGAAAACGACAGCCAGCGCTGGCGCACCCTGTACGAAATCTCGCGCTACCTGAACCAACAAGACCCGCTCGAAGTTGACGAACTGATTCAGGGCATCCTGGAACGTATTGGCAAGCACACGCTGCTGCGAACCGGCTGCATCCTGACGTTTGCGGTTGAGGATGCGGTGGAAACCGCCCTCACCCTGGACATGGATAGTGTGGGGCCGGGCCTGTGGGAACACCTTTACCAGCGCGGGCTGCTGGGCTTTGTGTATCACAGCCAGCGAACCATCGTCATCCGCGACATCAACCACGACACACGCTGGCCCAAGCCCCCCCCCGATGTGCGCGTGCCCCAGGGCGGCTCTGCGCTTGGGGTGCCGCTGCGGGTCGGCACCAACGAAGTCGGCGTCATGATGTTTGTGCATCCCGATGTAGACGGCTTCGATGGGCGGGCGACAGCCATGCTGGAAGAAATCGCAATGTTGGTGGCGGAAACGGTGATGCGAACACGCGGCCACATGGATGACCGCCGCTCCAGTGAGCATTTCCAATGGCTGTTTGATGACCTGATTACCCCTGTTCTGCTTACAGACCGCAGCGGTAACATCATCAAGGCCAACCGTGAGGCGTGCCGCTTTTTGAAATACACCCACGACAATCTGCTGAGCATGTCCATCAAAGATATTCACCTGTCGCGCAAGCGCTTCCCTTCCAGCAGCGGCCACACCACCTCCATGAAGACGAACCACCTCGCCGCGTTCATGACGCACATGAAAGCCGCTGACAGCGAAGAAATCCCCGTGCGGCTCAAAGTGCGTAAGCGCACCTTCCGCGATGAGCCTGTAATTGAGTACGTCATGCAAGACGTGCGTAGTGAGGTCGCACTGGATAACCTGCGCCAGGATTTAACCGCGATGATCTTCCACGATTTGCGGGCACCGCTGCAAAACATCAAGTTCAGTCTGGCCGCGCTCAAGCGGGTTATCCCGGCAGATAGCAACCTGGGCCAGAAGTCGTTCGCAGCGGCAGAAAGCAGCGTGGTGCAGCTTAACCGCATGATCGCCACCCTGCTCGACATCCAACGACTAGAAGGCAGCAGCACCATCCTGAATGCGCGTATCGTTTCTGTAGAGCGGGTGGTTCGCAGTGCGCTAGACCAGACCAGCGCCATTGTGGAAAATGCTAACCTGAGCGTGCGGCTGGAGATGGCCAACAGCCTGCCCGAAGCCAAAATAGACCCGGACATGATCCGGCGCGTGCTAACCAACTTGATTGAAAACGCGACCAAATACGGTACTGATGGCGGTCAGATCATGGTGCGCGTGACCAACGAACTCAACGTGATGCGGTTCGTCATTGCCGACGACGGCCCCGGCATTCCCCCAGAGATGCGCGAGCGCATTTTCGATAAGTTCAGCCGGGTGAAGTACAACAACGCGCCAAACGGTGTGGGGTTGGGGCTGGCCTTTTGCAAGCTGGCCATAGAAGCTCACGGCGGGCGCATCTGGGTAGAAAGTGAGTTGGGCAAAGGGGCAGCGTTCCACTTTACGCTGCCTGCTACCGTCGGCAGCGGGCAACAGCAGTCGTCCGCACTAAGTGGGACGGTGTAGGGTTCTCAAGCGTCATCT
>DAOTTY010000286.1:0-17646 GCA_034437575.1 Anaerolineae bacterium
CACCGAGACGGTCACACCAGACCCGACCACCGAGACGGTCACGCCGGACCCGACCACCGAGACGGCTACGCCTGAACCGACCACCGAGACGGCCACACCGGACCCGACCACCGAGACGGCCACACCGGACCCGACCACTGAGACGGTCACGCCGGAACCGACCACCGAGACGGCCACGCCTGAGACTCCGAAGCCGGAAGGGTTCATCAAGTTCACTAACGGGAACCTGGCTGTGACGGCTAGCGAGCAGCCGACTATCAATGTGCAGTTTGGCAATCGCGGTCAGTCACAGCTCACAAACGTGCGCATCGAGTGCCAGATCACAGACGGTGAAGCCGAGATCATCGGCATTCAATCGAAGGCCAACTTTGCCAACGCTGAAAGTAGTGAAAGCTCAGCTACCTTTAGCGGCATGAGCAGCCTGAATGTGGGTCAGAACTACCAGGTCAGCTTCCGGGCCACCCCGGTCGCTGGAACGAGCACAATCGAGTGCGTGATGTATGCAGACGGACTGGAAAGCAGCACTGAGATGCAGTTGAGCGTCCGTTAGCACCAGCAACACATCCTAGATGTGAACAGCCCGGCCATTGGTCGGGCTGTTTTGTTTAACAGGCCAGCGTGGACTCGTAATTTGCTGGCCCTTACCTCGAAGGGCGAGGGGTTTAGCAAGTCCTTGTCCCCATTGTGGGAGAAGGATTCAGGATGAGGGCAAAAACCGCCTACGGGTGCATTTCAGATGATTGGCGATAAAGCCCTTACCCCCCTTAATCCCCCCTCTCCCGACCGCCGCTGCGGGCTTAGGCGCAGTGCGTGAATAAGAACCGGGGTAAAATCTCGTTTGTGTGTTCACAAAGATGTTGTGTTGCACTGGCCGATGCGCTATACTAAACAAGTGTTCTACTGACGCGATTGCACATCCTGATAGACGTTGGCGGCGAGGAGACCCCCGTGCAATTTATACTGTTTACCGAAAAAACAACCCATCAGTGCATGAAAGCCCTTCACGAGCGCATCCAGGCGACGGAGACGAAGACCCGCCCTGCCCTGGAGGGCTGGATTGAGAAAAACGGCAGCTTTTCTATTGCGATGTCTCGCCGGGTGGTAGGCAATTTTAAGCGGACGACGCGCCTGCGTGGCAGTGCGGAGCGTGACAAGGGCGTGACGGTGATTCGCGGGTTTGTGCCGGAGGGGGTGTCTCGCAATTGGCTGATGGTGATTGGCGGGGCGGTGGCGCTGTTGGCCATCTTCATGGTGACGCAGGGGCAACTGCTGCCAGCCATCGTGATTGCAGTGGTGGGCACGCTCATTGTCGCGTCGTTGTGGGGGGACTACCGCAACCACGACATTCTGCTGTACGAACTGGAGAAGACGCTCAAGGCCAAGCCCGCCCCGCCGGGCACAAAGGTCGCCCCACCGAAGAAGCGCAGCAGCGGCAGGGCGAGCCGGAAGCGTCAGACGGCGAAAAAGCGGGGTTAGGCCCCGTTGAGCCTGGCCTTTTCTATGATGTCGCGGGCGCGGGCGTCGTCAATCGTGGTTTCGTTCAGGATGGTGTAGGGCAGGTTGTGTTCGCGCACGTAGCCCGGCAGTTCCTTCAGCGTTTCGATAACGAGGTCGGTTGGCAGGCGATCCAGGCGTACCCCCACGCTTAGCAGCGTTTCTCGGATGGAGTCAACGGATTGGTCGTGCAGCACGCTGCTAATTAGAATGCCGGGGCCAACCATATCGGCATAGGCGACGGGTTCGCTGCTGCCCAGCTTGCCCTCGATAGCGTAGGCGAAATACTGTTCGCTGCCTTCTTGCGGGCGGTTGTGCCCAAGCTGATTGGTGAGCTGCACTTCCATTGCAATCAGGTCCAGCAGGCTGCGGAGTGACTCCACACGGCCTTCGCCGACCCCTTTGGCAATGCGGAACGCCTGCTGGGCGATACCTGCCGCCACACTCGCTGCCCAGGGCTGGAAGCGCGTTTCAGCCGTGTTGCGGTTGCGCTCAGCGGCGTAGCGCCAGTCTAGCAGGCCGCTGACCATCGTCAGCAGTTCAAGGATGGCGGCACCGCGCACGCGCTGCGGCGCATCGCGGATCACATCCCAGTCGATGACTAACCGCTCCGACGGCCCGGTAACCACATACTCCACCACATCGCCCATGCGGGCGGCCACCAGCGCGGTGAAGAACCCGTCCACACTGAGGGCGGTGGGCACGACGGTAACAGGCAGGTTATTCTTCCAGCCGACGTACTTGGCCACGTCGGATACCAGCCCGCCGCCAATGCCGTACACCACCTCGGCCTCTGCCGGGATGTTGTCGGCCAGGTCATCCAGGTCGGTCAGGGCGGCAGACTGCGGTTCTGCCTGCACGACGATAGGCAGGCGAACTTTGTGGCGCACCGCTTCCCAGGCTTTTGGCCCCGTCACCAGCGCAACCGGGCGCGGTTCGCTGAGGTCGGTCAGGGCGCGGACTTCGATGCGGGGTAGGGGGTAGAAAGTCGTCATGGGGTATCGCTCCAGTGGGCGCAGTTGGTCGAAATCTCTTACTACAAATCTTAGTCGGATTGTGGGAATTTTGCCAGCAGTACCGCTCTTGGGTTGAGAAAACCGCCGCAATCCGTCACAATGATTAGCGTAAGAGCATCGTCAATTTCACGCCTGGGATGTGTAAGCTATGAATACCCCCCTCCCCTCAAATGAAGCCCTGGAAGCCTTTAGCCGTGCTGTTCACTGGCGCGATGTTGAAGAAAAGCGGCGGCGCTTTAACCAGATGATTGCCACCCTGGCGGAAAGGGCCGATCAGGCTGAGGGCCTGCCCCTGGAAAACCTGGCGGAATGTGTGGAAGCGCCCATTCACACGTACTTTGACCCGGCAGCAACCGACGGCCCCAACATCCTGTACATTGAGGAAAACGGCCACGCCTATTTGCTGGGCAGCTACGTCGCGCAGCGCTACCGCAAAGGTCAGTCAATCATCCAGGCGATGACGCCCTACAACCTGAACCCGGCGGTGAACCACACCAACCTCAACGAAACGGCCATGCCCGCCACCCGGATGCGGGCGCTAGGTGCGGAAATCGAATTGGGGCTGATGCACCGCGATGGCAGCGGCCCGGCAGTCGAAGAGGTGGAAGCGTACAAAAAGCACTACGAATCGCAGGCGCGGCGCTTGGGCATCACCCCTAACATAGACGCAGAAGCCTGCCAGTATCAAATTGAAACCCATGTGGCCCCCGGCGTGGGCTATCACAAAACGCGCCACTCGCTAGAAGGCATCATGCAGGCGTTGGTGGCCAGCAGCGAAGAAACCGGCCTGATTACCACTATTTTGTCGTCGTATCCGACGGAAACCGACTTCAAAATGAGCGATGACCCCAAAGTACAAACCGCTGTTGACCTTATGCTGGACATGAACAGCAACTTCCCGGAGTATGGTGAGCGGCTGGAAACCGCCCGCCAGCGTTATAACTGCGACCAGCCCTACCACCACGTTGAGATGTTCCGCCTTCAGGGGTGCCATATTCACCTGGATATTGCTGGGCGCAGCGAGGCGTTGGGGCTGTTCACGTTTTACACTATGCTGCGGAGTGCGAGTGCGGCGGCGAATGTGGCCGTGCTGAAGGGCGGGCCGTTCGTCAATGGGACGTGCGACCCCGAACTGTTGTGTACCCGCGAGTATTTGCGGCATACCACCGCGACGGGCAATTACATCGACATGCCCACCAGCCCGCACCTGAGCGTGAACGGCATGGCTAACTACGCTCAACTGCTGAACGGCGGCTGGGTCAATGCCGTAGCACGGGCCATGCTTATTGACCAGGACATGGCACCGCCCATCAGCGCGATGCACAACCCGATTGGCCGCGTGCGCCCGGACCTACGCAGCGCCAACCGCATTTGCACGATTGAAAGCACCGGGATGCCCGCCAACGTCAGCACGGCACGGATGGCGGCGATTTTGACGGACTTCGAGTTTAGCCATACCCTGCTAGAGCATTACTTCCGGCGGTTTGGCACCGACCTTGAGCCAATGCACGCCGACCCGACCCTGTGGGCCGTGCTGGGGCCGCTGCCCCACAACACCTACCTGGATATGCACGACCGCTCTGACCGGGAGGGCACCGAAATGACCCTCAAGACGGCGGCAGGCACCGAGATGTCGCTGGCCGAGTTCTACGAGATGAAGCGGCGCTTTATGCACCAGTCGCTTGCCGATGTGCCTGGCATCAGCCCGCGTGACATTGACGACGTGTATACCAGCCTCATCCGCATGTTGGAGCCGCCTAGTGGCCGCTGTGCCCAAAGCATCGAACAGTACATTGCAGACCCCAAGCTGCGGAGTACGGGCAACTGGGGCAAAATCCTGCGGGATGCCTACCAGGAAGAGGGCGGCGTGATTGGCGATCACAACCCGGACGCGGTGCTGCGTGTCGTCAACCGGATGCACGACGCGCTGCGTATGCGCTACCTGACGCAGTAGGTGGCGTCTTTTTAAAGAGAGATAACCAAACGTTTACCAATGTTATAGTGTTCATTTGGGGTGCTGCCCTGTATACTCTTTAATCAGCTTAATACTCTGACGCGGCTATTCTCGGCTGGCGCGTGAGCCATGTCGTTTACGATGACTTACTATCATCTCTAGCGTAGTAACTCGGCTTTTGCGATTGAATTAAACAAACAAACAAACAAATAACCACCATAAGGAGGAATGCCCTGCTATGCGCCGCATGCTGGGCTGATTTAAGTATGCCAGAAACAATTCGTATTACCCCAATTGGCGGCCTCGGTGAGGTCGGTAAAAACATGACCCTGTTTGAGATGGGCCGTGACGCCATCATTGTTGACACCGGCATTATGTTCCCGGCCAACGATATGTTTGGTGTAGACTATATCATCCCAGACTTTCGCCCGATTGCCGAACGTGATGACCTGAAGATTCACGGCATTTTGTACACACACGGCCACGAAGACCACATCGGTGCGGTGACGCATGTGCTGGAAACCTGGCCGGGGCTGCATCTGTATGGCACCAAGCTAACGATGGGCCTGATTGAAGGCAAACTGCGCGAGGCCAACCTGATCGGCAAGACGCAGTTGAACGTCTTTGAGGCGGGCGACACGTTGGAAGTCGGGCCGTTCACGGTCGAGAGCTTCCATGTGTGCCACAGCATTCCCGGCTGTGTGGGCTTTGCGATTAATACGCCCTATGGTCTTATCGTCCACACCGGGGACTACAAGTTTGACAACACCCCCGTTGACGGCAAGCTGCCGGACTACGCCAAGCTGGCGGAATTCAGCAAGCGCGGCGTAAAGTTGCTGATGTCGGACAGCACCAATGCGGAGGTTCCCGGCTGGACGCCCTCCGAAACGGTGATCGACGGGGCCTTCGACCGCGTGTTTCGTGAGGCGAAGGGCCGTATTATTGTGGCAACGTTTGCCTCGCTGATTAGCCGGGTGCAGCAGGTGGTAGAAGCGGCCAAGAAGTACAATCGCAAGATCGCCTTTGCAGGGCACAGCATGAAGCGCAACGTGGATATGGCCCTTGAGTTGGACATTTTGCAAGTGCCCAACGATATGATCGTGGACCTGGGCGACATCGACAACCTGCCGCCGAGCAAGGTGACGATTATGGCCACCGGGTCGCAGGGCGAGCCGTCTGCTGTACTCAGCCGCATGGCATCAGGCCGTCACAAAATCGAAGTGCAAGAAGGCGATACCATCATCGTGTCGTCGCACCCCATCCCCGGCAATGAGGAAACCGTGTCACGCATCATCAATGACCTGCTGCGGCGCGGTGCAGATGTGATCTATGACCCGGTTGAGTCGGTGCATGTGAGTGGGCACGGCAAGCAGGAAGACATGCGGATGATGCTCAACCTGACGCGCCCGGAAAACCTGCTGCCCGTTCACGGTGAGCTGCGGATGCTAAAGGCGCACCGCAAGCTGGCCATTGAGAGCGGGATGCCGGAAAAGAACGTGCATGTTGTCGAAAACGGCACGGTGATTGAGATTAACCAGCGCGGCGTTAAGGTCGGTGAGCGCCTGCCGGGTGGCTATGTGTTTGTGGACGGGCACGGCGTGGGCGATGTGGGCCGGGCTGTGCTGCGCGACCGCGAGATTCTGTCACAGGATGGGTTTGTCATCCTGGTGGTGGATGTGGACCGGCGCAATCACAAGCTGATTGGCAACCCGGAAGTCATCTCTCGCGGGTTTGTGTACCTGCGCGAAGCCAACGAACTGCTCAACAAGATTGACGGCACGGTGAAGGGCACGGTGAAGAAGGCCAACGGCAACTCCCGGCGTGCGCTGCAAGAATCGCTTGAAGACGATGTGGCCCAGCTTTTGTACAACGAAACACGCCGCCGCCCGATGATCTTCTCGGTGGTCAACGAGCGCTAACATCTCACATCACGCGGACGAGGCGGGCCGCGTCCCTACATCTTACATGCTGGTGAACCTGTAGGGACAACGCCTGCGTTGTGCGCGCACAACTGAATACTCCCCACCCCGCCCATTCTGCCCCCTCACCCCTTGACCCTTTGCGTTATAATGCAGGCCAGTTTGGTTGCCTGTGCGCTTTTCGCACATCACACTACAGAAGGGGGACAACACACCCATGTCAGATAATCTAAGAGATAACATGAACGCCGCGCTGAAGCAGGCGATGAAAGACAAAGACACGCTAAGCCGCGATGTCATCCGGCAAACGCTGAGCGCCGTCAAGCAGGTGGAAATCGACACGCAGGCCGACGTAGACGCCGACGGCGTGATGGACATTCTGATGAAGGAAGTCAAGAAGCGCAAGGATACCATCAGTGAGTTAGAAGGGGCCGGGCGCGATGACGCCGCCGAGCAGGAAAAGGCCGAACTGGCTGTGATTGAGCGCTTCTTGCCACAGCAGCTCAGCCGTGAAGAAATTGAAACCATCGTCAAGGACGCCATTGCCAAAACCGGGGCCGAATCCCCGAAGGACATGGGCAAGGTAATGGGCGTGATTATGCCGCAGGTTAAGGGCAAGGCAGACGGTAAGCTGGTCAATGAGGTTGTCCGCGAGCAACTTCAGGGCTAGCGATGTCCGAGTGGATGGGCGGGTTTTTTGAAAAGCGCTTCGGCGTGCAACCGGAGCGCACAGTGCGCGTGGTTCACACATTGGGCATCATGGGGGCAGCGCTGCTTTTCAGTGCGCTGGCCACCCTGGTGATGGCCTTCAATGCCTTCTTTGTCGATCAATCGCTGGCGACGTTGAACGTGGGCGACCCGGCCCCCCGTGACATCATCGCGCCCCAATCGACCACCTACATCAGTGCGGTGCTTACTGAACAGGGCCGCCAGAACGCGGTCAATGCCGTAGAAGACATCTACGATTTGCCCGACCCCAACGTTGCGCGCCAGCAAACCACACTGGCGCGGCGAATCCTGGACTTCGTTAACAATGTGCGGCGCGACCCCTACGCCAGCCTGGAGCAGAAGGCCAGCGACATCAGCCAGATTACCGCGCTGGGCCTGACGGCCAACGACCCTATCACCGAAGCGCTTTTAGAACTGAACGACGACACCTGGCGCTTGGTAGATGAGCAGATTATCAGTGTGTTGGAGCGCGTCTACCAGCAGTCGATTCGGGATAGCGACGTGGAAACCGTCATCAACCGTTTGCCCAATCAGGTCAGCCTCAGCTTTCAAGAGCGTGAGAGCCGCGTTGTGACCGAAATTGTGGGCGACCTGGTGCGCCCCAACACGTTTGTGAACACGCAAGAAACCGACGCCGCCCGCGAGACTGCCGCGAGAGAGTTCCAGCCGGTAGAGCGCACTTTTTTGGCCGGGCAGATTGTCGTCGGGGAAGGCAACATCATCACGGCTGCGGACTATGAAGCCTTGCAGCAGTTGGGCCTGCTGGAGGTGAGCGCGTTTGAACGACGGCAGGCCCTGCTGCGGGCGGCGGCCCAGTCGTTTGTGTTAAGCGTTATCATCATGATTGTGATCGGGCTGTTCATCAGCCGCTTTCACCACGAGCTGTACCAGCAGCCGCGCTTTATCCTGCTGGCAGCGGCCATTTATCTGCTGTTTTTAGCCGGGGCGCGGGTGATTGGCGTGAGCGATGGCGAGTTGTACATCTACCCCACAACCGCGATGGCGTTGTTGTTCGTGGCGATTATCGGGCCAGAGGTGGCGATTATCACAACGTTGGGGCTGGCGGTGATGATGGGCTTTATGATTGGGCAGCGCCTTGAGGTTGCCACGCTCGTCACGGTAAGCGGGTTGATTGGCACGCTGTCTTTGCGGCGGGCAGAGCGGCTGAACAGCTACTTTTTCGCCGGGCTAATGGTCGCGCTGGTCAATGTGATGGTGGTGGTGGTGTTTAACCTGGGCGACTCGCAGGCGCGGCTGTCAGAAGACGTGCTGCTGCCCACCCTGGTGCTGTTCGGGGCATTGAACGGGGTGCTGTCAGCCGCGGGGGCAACCGCGCTGATGTATTTGGTAACGCTGCTGTTCAATTTGCCAACGGGGCTGCGCTTGGTGGAGCTGAGCCAGCCGAACCAACCGCTGCTGCAACGCCTGCTGCGCGATGCGCCGGGTACGTACCAGCACAGCTTGCAGGTGGCCAATCTTTCAGAGCAGGCCACCAATGCCGTTGGCGGCAATGCGGAACTGGTGCGGGTAGCAGCACTGTATCATGACATTGGCAAGGCGTTAAATGCGCCGTTCTTTGTGGAAAACCAGGCAGAGGGGCTGAACCCGCATGACGAAATGGGCGACCCCTATCGCAGTGCGGATATTATCATCGGGCATGTGACGGAAGGGGCGCAACTGGCTCGCCAGAACCGCATCCCGCAGCGCGTGCGCGACTTCATTAATGAACATCACGGCACCACCCGCGTCGAATACTTCTACCGGCAGGCATTGGCCGAAGCCGAAAACCCGGACACGATTGATCCGCAAGATTTCACCTACCCCGGCCCCATCCCGCAAAGCCGCGAAACGGCTATTATGATGCTGGCGGATAGCTGCGAAAGCACGGTGCGGGCACGCCGCCCCAGCAACCGCCAGGAAATCCAGGAGATTGTGCAGGGCATCATCGACGCCCGCAGCCGCGACGGCCAACTGGATGACAGCGGCCTGACCGCCAATAACATGAAAACCATCCGCATTGTGTTTGTGGATATGCTGCAAGCGGTGTTCCACCCGCGCATTAATTACCCGTCATCGGGGACGGCGCACCCGGCCACACCTGCGGCCCCGGCGAAGCCGCCTGCTGCCGAGAAAGCCGCCAAAGCATCGGGGGGCGGGGCTGCGGGGTCGTCACCTAAACCTGACCCAGATGTGCCCGCTGCCCAAAAAGGCGGCTCTGCTGCCACCGTGAAGGAAGATGACGACGTATCCCCGCTGCCAGATGTGCCGCCGCTGCCCCGGCGCAGTGTGGACGCGGACAGCAGCAACCATCAAAGCCGCAGCGGGCAAAGCGAACAGGATGAGGGTGAAAAGCGTGACTGAGGCTGTAGAAGTCATCAATGCAAGTGGGGTTTGGCTGGATGAGGAGCGCCTGCGAACCGCTGTGCGGGTTGTGCTGGAGCAGCAAGAGCGGGCGCTGGCCAGTGGTGTGGCCATCCAGGTGACGGACGACGACACGGTGCGCCAGCTTAACGCTACCTACCGGGGCGTGGATGCCCCCACCGATGTGCTGTCCTTCCCGGCGGATATGCCGCCGCTGCCCCCCAATGCCGACGGCACCCCGGAAGAACTGCACCTGGGCGATTTGGCCATCGCTTACCCGTACACAGCGGCGCAAGCGGCCCAGCTTGGGCATAACCTGGGCGATACGCTGGTGCTGCTGGTGGTTCACGGGACGCTGCACCTGCTAGGCTACGATCATGATACACCCGCCAACAAAGCTGGCATGTGGGCTGCCCAGGCGCGGGCACTGGCCGCCCTGGGTGTGCCCGCAACTCTCTTGCCCACACTGGAAGCCGAACATGACCAGGATTGACAAAATCCGGGAGCGGTTGACCGCGACGGCCAAAATTGACCCGAACGACTACGCCATGAAAACCAGCCGCAGCCGGATTGACAGCCTGGGCTACGCATTGGCCGGGTGGCTGTACATGTTCCGGCGGCAGAAGAACACCTGGCTGATGACACTGGCCACGCCGATTGTGATCGGGTTGGCGGCGTGGCTGCGCGTGGACGTGACGGGCTGGGCGCTGCTTTCTATTGTGATTACGATTGTGTGGCTGACCGAGTTCTTGAACGCGGCGGTTGAAGCTGCTATCGACATGAACACGTCTGAGTTTCACCCGATGGCAAAAGTCGGCAAGGACGTGGCGGCGGGGGCCGTGCTGCTGGGGGTTATCAATAGTGTGATTGTGGGGCTGCTGGTGCTGGGGCCGCCGCTGTGGGCGCGGCTGGTGTTGTGGTTTGGCGGTTAAGCCGATTGGCGCTATGCTAAGCTGCATGTTGCACGACTGGAGGCCAACGCAGTCATGAGTGATCGAACGCAAGGCGGACGCAAGCCGCGCCCAGGGAGCGCCCGCTGGCGTCAACAACAACGCAAAGAACGCCAGACAGATACAGCCAAGGCTACCCCGAACCGGGGGCGGGTGCGGCAGGCGCTGCCCGCTAGCGGGGTCAAACTCCCTGAAATTGACATTCCGACGAAAACGCTGCGCCTGACGCTGTACCCGGTGATTGGGTTGGTGCTGGTTTTCGGCATGATTTACACCCTGCGGCTGTTTAACCCGCCGGAAGCCAGTGCGCTGCCCAACGGCATCTGGCTGAGTACCAACTGGACGTATGACCTGCCATCTAATGAGCAGGTGGCCAACCTTGTTGAGCGAATGCGAACCAACCGCATCGGCACAGGCTATGTGTGGGTCACGCAGATGAAGGACGACCTGACGTGGGGTGGCAAAACCGCCGACTTCGACCCGGTAACCCGTGAGATGATCGGCACCGTCAACCCGCTGACGGGCGATGACTATCGTAACGACCTGGCCGAGATGGAGCCGAACATCATCCGGTTTGTGGAGCAGTTCAACGAAGCCTACCCGGAGGGGCAACTGTTTGCGTGGGTGAACTTGCCGTCGGGCGTCGTGCCGCTGGACGATGAGACCATCCGAACGCGAGTGGCCGAACTGGCGGTGCTGCTGGTCACTGATTATGGCTTTGACGGCGTTAAGCTGGATGTAGCGCCGGTGGCCAGTGGTGATCAAAACTATGTGCAACTGCTGCGAACGGTGCGGCTGGCCCTGGACGACGTGACCGAAGCGCAAAACCTGGACAGCCGTGTGCCGCTGGCGGCAGCTATCCCCCCGGACTGGCGGCCCAGTAACCCCAATGTGCCCTACAGCCCGACTATCACGGGGGTGCTGGAATGGGACTTGGAGTACAAGCAAACGGTGGCCCTTATCGTGGATGAAATGCTCATCAACGCCTTCAACAGCGGCCTGGAGCGCCCGGTTGATTACAGCACATGGGTGGCCTATCAAACGCGGGCCTATGCCGAAGCTGTTGCGCCGCTGGGCGTGGAAACGGACGTGCTGATTGGCGTACCTACGTACCCGGCGCAGCCACCGCTGCACGACCCGCGTGTGGAAAACCTGGAAGCCGCCGTGCCGGGGGTTGAATCCGGGTTGTTGCAGGCGGGCGAAGCGTCGGAAGCTGTGCGCGGGTTGGCTATCTTTGTGGAGTTTGCCACTGATGACGGCGAGTGGGCGGCGTTTCAGTTGTTGTGGGGCAGCCCGCCACAGCAAGGGGGCTAGCGTTGACGCTACGTATTGAGGTGATGCCGTTTGCCAATGTGCCCGCTGCGCTTATGACGGAAATCAACGACGGGTACGCGCAGGCGTTCCCCTTAATGGGGGCGGACGGCGTGGACGACAGCGGGCTTGAGTGGGTCGATGGGGAGAGTATGGTCATCGCCTGGGATGGGAACCAACTGGGCAGTGTGGCGACGGTGCTGCCGCGCACGATTGACGTGGGCGGAACGCCCGTGCAGATGGGTGGCGTTGGCGGGGTGATGACGCTGCCCCACATGCGCGGGCGCGGCCTGGGCCAGGCCGTGATGCGGGCGGCAGTCGATCATTTGTGTGGGCACCTGCGCTGCGACGTGGGGATGCTGTTCTGCTTGGATGCCGTAGCGCCCTTCTACCGGTCACTTGGCTGGCAAACGGTACCGCGACAGGTCATCATCCATCAAAGCAGCGGCCCGCGCCCCATGCCCAAGAACAACAACGGCGATCAACTGATGGTTTACCCGTGCGGCGGGTTTGTGCTGCCAGACGGCGACATTGACGTGCAGGGGCGGCCCTGGTGATACTGCGCGAGCCGGACCCGGTGAAAACGGCGCACCTGTTCGCGCCCATGCGGGCGGAGCTTGTGCGCCTGCTGAACGAACTGCCTGCCGAGGCGTGGCGCTACCCAACGGCGTGCCGGGGCTGGACGGTCAAGGATATTGTGCTGCACCTGCTGGGCGACGACATGGGGATTCTATCGCGCAAGCGGGACGGGTTTGTGCATACGGATACCACACCGGAAAACTTCGAGCAGTTGATTGCCTTTGTGAACCTGCAAAACGACATCTGGATACGGGCGGCACGGCGCATCAGCCCGGAACTGCTCATCAGTCTGCTAGAAGTCACAGGTATGCAGGTGAATGCCTGGGTGAACGCGCTGGATATGAGCGAAGCGGGCGACCCGGTTCAGTGGGCGGGCAGCGGCCCCGCCCCGCGCTGGCTGGAAGTGGCCCGTGAGTACACCGAATACTGGGTGCATCACCAGCACATCTGTGATGCCATTGGCGAAACCAGCCTCAAAGATCGCAACTACATGGCACCCGTGTTGCAAACGTTCGTGCGGGCACTGCCCCGCGCCTACAGTGGGGTGGGTGCCCCGCTGGAAACGCTCGTCAGGCTGGACATCACCGGGGAGGCGGAAGATACGTGGTACCTGCTGCGCGAGCGCGGCGGCTGGCGGCTGTACGAACGGGCCAACCTGGAACCGGCTGTGTCGATCTTGTTGGCGGATGAAACGCTGTGGCGGCTGTTTACGCGGGGCCTTAACCGCCGTGAAGCCGAGAGCAACACAGCGGTTGAGGGTAACGCGGCACTCGCAGAGCCGTTCTTTAGCACAGTGGCGATTATTGCGTAGCCGTGCTGACCTGGGCGGCCACCTGCTGGTGAAAGTGAATGGCGGTATCAATCCCCTTGCGGAACATATCGACGTGGAAGTGTTCGTTGGGGCCGTGAATGCCGTCTGTGTTGAGGCCAAAGCCCAGCAAAATCACCGGGATGCCTAGCTCACGCTGAAAGTCGGCCACAACCGGGATGCTGCCGCCTTCGCGCACATACACGGGTGTTTTGCCCCAACCTTGCTCATAGGCAACCACAGCGGCTTGCAGGGCCGGGTCGTTGATGTCTACCAGGGCGGGGTCACCTGTGGCCCCCAGCATCCGCATTTCCAGGCGGACGGCGGGCGGGGTCAGGGCTTCGATGCGAGCTTTTACCAACGCATAGATTTTATCCGGGTCCTGGTTGGCCACCAGGCGGCTGCTCATCTTGGCCAGGGCACGGGCAGGCAGCACGGTCTTTTGGCCTTCACCGTAAAAGCCCCCTTCAATGCCGTGAATTTCCAGGGTGGGGCGGGCACCAATGCGCTCAGCAATCGTGTAGTCGGCTTCGCCCCAGGGTTGTGAGACGCCTGTGGTGGCCATGAAGTCGGCTTCAGAAACAGCCACGGCCTTCAGCTTTTCGCGTTCCTGTGGCGATAGGTCAACTACATCGTCATAGAAGCCGGGCACGTTAACGCGACCATCAGGGGTGTGCAGCCCGGCCACGATTTCGGCAATGGCCTGCACCGGGTTGTGAATGGCCCCACCGTATGCGCCGCTGTGCAGGTCGGCGGCAGGGCCGAACACTTCAATTTCCCAGTAAACCAGGCCACGCAGCGCATAGACAATGCTGGGCTGCTCTTTGGATAGGATGTGCGTGTCAGAAAGCACGCACACATCGGCGGCGAGTTTGTCACGGTTGGCGGGCACGTACTTGGCCAGCCCGGCGGATGAAATCTCCTCTTCGCCTTCGATGATGAATTTGAGGTTAACCGGGCAGTTCCCGGCGGCCAGCAGGGCTTCAGCGGCCTTCAACTGGGCGAACATCTGCCCCTTATCATCAGATGCGCCGCGTGCGTACAGTTTGCCGTCTTTGATAACTGGCTCGAACGGTTGGGTATCCCAGCCATCACGGACGGCGGCGGGCTGTACATCATAGTGGCCGTAAACCAGCACGGTGGGCGCGTCATCGCCGGCGTGCAGCCAGTCGGCATACAGCAGCGGGTGGTGGCCGTCCATGTTGATGACCTCCACATTTTCCAGCCCGATGCGGCGCATATCCGTGGCCAGCCAGTAGGCGGCTAGTTTCACATCTTCGATGTGGTTGGTTCTGTCCGCACTGACGGATGGAATACGCAGCAGGTCTTGCAGTTGCTTCAGGAAGTCGTCGCTGTGTTCAGCGGCGTACTCATGAGGTGTTGTCATGGATTGCTCCGTGTTGTAAGTGCATCTGTACATGGACGTGTCACTATAACACAAAAAGGGCACGCCGCAGCGTACCCTATGAGCAATCCCTAACTTGGGGGGCGGCTTAGTTGTCTACCAGGGTGTTGTCTAGCAAAATGAGGGACTCGCCATTATAAAGGGCGATGATGCCACTCTCGGCCACGATGAGGTTAGTAAACAGGATTTCGTCACCGTTGCTTAGTTCAATGGTGAGGGTGAGGGTTTCGTCGGGGTCTTCATCAATGATGTAGTCGGCCTCACCAATGTCCAGGCCGTTCATCTGGATGGCGACCTGGCCTTCACAGTCGAAGTTGAAGTTCATGGTCAGTTCGTCGTCGGCGATTTCCCAGATGCCTGCGACGAGGGTATCGACCGGGTAAACATCGCAGCCGCCCGCAGTGGATGTACCAGGGTCAGTTTCTTCGGTGCTTTCAGTCGTACCGGGTACGGGGTCTTTTTCTGGGCCGCCCTGGACGACGGCCCCGCCACTGGCTGAGTCCAGCGTGTAGTCCAGCGCAAAATCGCCCGTTGTCAGGCCGTTAGCAATGCCAAAGCGCCCCACTGCCACCAGATAGGTGCCCGTTTCTGGGATGTCTACTTCCAGGCAAGAGTTGGTGCCTTCACCGGGGCAGTCGTCGTTTTCGGCCAGGTTTTCAGTTAAACCGGTATCCGTAACGATGAGCAGCGTATCCAGGTTGCCAGCGGTGGCCTCTGCCGTAAAGGAAGCGGTATCGCCCGTGTTGGCGCTAAAGCAGTAGGTCACAAAGTAGTTGTCGTCATCCACCGTGCCACGAAGCGCGTCCCCCGGCGCAATGGCGGCGACGTTGGCCGGGCAATCACCCGCTGCAACAACTGTGCCACTGCCCGCTGCTTGCTGGTCAAAGGTAATGGAGAAGGTACCTTTACTGGTTCCTGCGTCACCGCCCAAGCGGGCCACACCAATGATGTACTCTGCGGTCACATCCACTTCAAAGGTAAGCACGTCCGGTGTGTTGGTAAAGGCAAGCACGTCAGAGGCAAAAATAACTTCCTCGGTTTGCGAATCTAACACAGAAACGAAGCTCTCCAGATTGCCGCTGAGGATGTCCAGTTCAATGGTGATGGTGTCACCCGCTTCGCCGTCAAAGCAGAAGGCCCATACATAATCCACATCATCAATGTCGCGCTCAACCGTTGCGCCAGATTGGATGAAGCGGACGGGGGTGCAGATGTCATCGAGTTGGGCCATAACAGAGGCGGGGAAACCCAGCCCGGCGATGGTCACGATTGCAGCCAGCAATGCAGACCCGGATACAAATGAGATAATACGACGCTTCAACTTGTCCTCCCTGGGAGAATTCAACTGGGTATGAAATAAAACAAACATTATTTGTGGGGTGAGGGGGCACCTGTGTGGGTACGTCACCTTAACTTAACTATATGTGACTTATGAACCAATGGCAAACAAAGTCGTGTAAAAATGTGGGTTGTAAGGTGCTTGTGTGTGTGGGGGCAGATTGGTGTTCATCACCTGTATGGTCTATAATGCGATACAAAAACAGAGAGGTAGGGTTTCATCTATGCCGGAAAACCCACAACAGGATATTGCCGCCCTGGGCGAAGAACACCTGAAAACGCTCTACCACTTCAGCGTGAACATGAATTCCAGCCTGGATTTCAACACGGTGCTGAACAACTTCATGGACTCGGTCATGAAGATCACCAAGGCGCAGCGCGGCTTTGTGATGATTGACGAGGAAAACACCGGGCACATGCGGGTTATTGTAGCGCATGGCCTGAACAATGATACGTTAGCTGAGGAAGGCTACAGCACCAGTATCGTCGGGCAGGTGGTGACGACCCGCGAGCCGCTGCTAACCAACAACGCGCAGTTCGACACACGCTTCCCTGTTGGGCAAAGTATCATCATGCGCGGGCTGCGGGCGATCTTGTGTGCGCCGATGATTGTGCAAGACCGGGTGTTGGGGGCGGTTTATGTGGATACCGCCATGAAAGACGGCACATTTTCCCCCAGTGATTTGGGTCTGCTAAACGCGGTCTGTGGTTTTGCGGGCACATCTATTGAGAATGCGCGTTTGTACGCCGTCGCGGTGGAAAAAGGCCGCCTGGAACGTGAGTTGCAGATGGCCAGCGACATCCAACACAGTTTGCTGCCGAAACGTATGCCCGATGTAGCCGGTTATGAAGTGACGGCGCGGTGGCGGGCTGCGCGTGAGGTGGCGGGTGATTTTTATGATGTGTTCAGGCTAGAAAGCGGTAACCTGGGGGTGGTCATCGCGGATGTATCGGACAAGGGTGCCCCGGCGGCGATGTTTATGGCTGTGGCCCGCACGATGATTCGCAGTCACGCCCACGCAGGCGATTCCCCGGTTGAAACGCTGCGTAACACCAACGATCTCATCCTGGAAGACGCGGACAGCGGCATGTTCGTAACAGTGTTCCACTCCGTCTTCGAGGCCAATGGCAAAAGCACACACGTCAACGCCGGTCATAACCCGCCGATTTTGTTCCGGCAGGCCACGGGCGAGGTCATTTTTATGCAGCGGGGGGGGCGGGCGATTGGCTGGTTCCCGGATAATCCGGTGTCCCCGGAGTATTTGCAGATGGAACCCGGCGACTTGCTCATCTATTACACAGATGGCCTGACCGAGGCTGAGAACCTTCAACACGAGTTTTTCGGTGAAGGGCGGCTGTGTGCCGTCATCGAAGAAGGTCACGATTTGCCGACCGAACAACTTGCCGATTACATCTTGCAGCATGTGGATCACTTCTGCGGCGGGGCACCCCCATTTGATGACCTGACGCTGGTGGTTGTGCGTTACACAGGCTAAACGTGAAGATATTCTAACCCCTGGCCGCCAGATATATCCCAAAAAAGCGCCCATTATCCCAAAAAAGTGTTTCGTTTTGGGGTTGATTTGCGATATACTGTCCAACGGTGCGGGTGAGATGTAAATCACTCATCGCCCCCACCCCACAATCCCACATAGACCACCTTTCGCGGCAGCGACACCCCCCCATTCGCACCGTTATGGTGTTTTACCCCTTTTTTCTATTTTGCCCCTGTTTGCCCTTGACCCGCTCCGCAGGGGCGCGTATACTATCTCTCACGCTAAA
>DAOTTY010000287.1:0-5837 GCA_034437575.1 Anaerolineae bacterium
TGCGTAGAGCTTATCCCCAACGTGGCGATGAAACGCCTCACTGGGGTGCGCGTCCATTGGGGCCACAATAAGTGGGCCATCTGCTGCCACATCCCATGCTGCCACATCGTCAAACAGCTTCAACACGTCTACATGGGCGTAGTCGTCAAACACCTGCGCCACCCGGTCTACATACGGGATGCTGTTCAGTGGGTCCTGCATATTGGGGAAGATGACCACAATCAGCCGGGCACCCACATCGTCGGCATAGGCGGCGTAGCGGCGCAGTGTTTCCTCGTGAACCTGCCAGATGCGCCAGTTGTCATAAGCATTGTATGACCATTCCCAATAGCTTTGGCCCATGCCAAACGAGCGAATGTAACGCTCATACAGCAGGTTCAGCAAATGTGACTCGCGTGCCCACACGGGCGCTGGCGGGCGCTGGCGGGGCAGCCCCAGGCTGCTGGCGGCGCTTTCAATGTCGTTAAGGAAGTATTGCAGGATGATCGTGTCTGGCTCCTGGTAGGGGTAGCCCTGAATGCGCCGCAGGTTATCCAGGGCAGGGCTGCCGCTCTCACCAATGTTGACGACGGCATAGCCGCTGCCCAGGTGCGCTTGCAGCACCCCACTAAAGCGGTCGTCCGGGTTTTTGATGCCCCACCCTGCCGCGATTGAATCGCCAGAGACGATGACAACGTGTTTGCTGTCGTAATCGGCCTGCGTCCACTCCCGGTCACGGAAGCCGAGCGAATTTGTTTGCCAGTAGACTTTGCGCCATTCGGTGTGAGCGAGGGACGTTTCGGTTGAGAGGTAGAACAGCCGCAGGTACGCCTCTGCACCGAGGAAAACCAGCGCCAACGCCCCATAACTGACGACAGCCCGGCTGCACGCCGCTCGCAGCCAATGCACCCGCCGCTGAACCGTGCCCGCCAGCAGCAGGCCGAACCCGACAGCGATGCCCGCTAAAATCCAAGTCATGGTGATTCCCTCAACTGCGTGAAGCCGCCGTTATTATGCGGCAGCCGGGCAGGTGTGTAAACGGGCAGCGGCCATGTGGCGCGGCTGGCCCCCATTCGGGATGTGCAGAACAGCCCTGACTCACATTCTAAGGTATGGCTTACATTGCTCGTCTACAATGTGAAATATTGTAACGACTCAGCTTGCCCCCCACCCCGGCGCTAAAGCGCCACCCCTCCCCCACTATCGCCGCTACGCGGTGGGAGGGAGGGGTTTGTGCCGCCTTCGGCGGTGTTCCCCTTCCCTCATTTTGGGTGTAAGGGGCCAGGGGATGGGGGAATTCAGCCGAGTGCCTGAGCAGTTACTCTCCCACAGTGGGGAGAAAGGGAGCCAAGACGGTTCTCTAAAGCCCCCCCGTGTGGGAGAGGGGATTTAGGGGTGAGGCCAATTGCAAGTCCACGCTATCTTGTGGTGCCACCCACGCAGCGATAATGTCGATTTACTCGTAGTAGCCAGCGTCTTCCATAATGAAGCGCACTTCTTCAGCCGCGAAGTCCAGCACGTCCTGAACCTCAGCGTTTTCATCCACAGCCAGCTCGTTAATCGCCTCAGCCAGAATCGGCACCATTTCGGTGTACTCAGGGATCAACGGGATGGTACGGGCTTCAGCCAGAATCTCGGACGCGGTGTTTTGCAAGCCGCCGTGAACAGCGTTCACTTCTTCGTCAGCCAACACGGACTGGCGCACAGCCACGTTGGTGTCCAGGGCCGGGTCGCTGGCGTCCAGCACAACGCGGCGCTCGGTGGTGGGGTGGGTCAGCCAGCGCAGGTATTCCAGGGCGGCTTCCTTGTTATCGGATTGGGATAGCACGCCAACCGGCCACAGGTAACCGTAAGATGCAGTGCTGCCACCTTCCCAACCGGGTGCCGGAGCGAAGCCCGCGTTAACGGCCACTTCTTCAAGCTCGGCGTTGGCAACGCGGCTGTACATCCACCACCAGCCGACGAACATAGCAGCGCGGCCCTGGACCATTTCCTGGTTGGCTTCCTGCTCGTTCCAGGCGACGGCGTCAGCGGCGGTGTAGCCGTTACGCAGGTAGCTGATGTACTGCTCGGTGGCAGCCACGCCCGCTTCGTTGTTGAAGGCCGGTTCAAAGTTTTCGTCCAGGATGTCGGTACCTGCGCCCCACAGGTGGCTGTACCAGTTGAACAGGTTCTGGTCCACGTTGATGCCGTAATACATGGCGATGGGGGTCAGGTCGGTTTCAGCGGCGATCACTTCGCTGGCGGCGGTCACTTCCTGCCATGTCGTCGGCACGTCCAGGCCCAGTTCTTCAAACACGTCTTCACGGTAGAACATCATCTGCGGGTGACCACGCAGCGGCAGGCCGTAGATGGTATCGGTGCCACCGGTAGAGGCCGTCTGGTAGGCGGGGGAGTAGTCGCTAAAGTCGAAACCGCTTTCTTCAATGAAACCGTCCAGCGGCTCCAGGAAGTCGTAGACGTTGGTGCCCCAGGCATCCACCCAGGCAACGAGGTCAAACTGGGTGTTGGGGTTGGTGGCTTCCAGGTAGAGCTGCTCCTGGAACGACCCGAACGGCAGGTCACCCCAGCTTACGCTGATGCCCGTCATCTCAGTGAATTCACTGTCCGTCTTGGCGGCCAGGGAAGCGAACTGCGGGGCGGTGTTGCAACAAACCAGGAATTGCAATTCTGTGCCCTCATAGGGGCGATCCGGGTTCAGGCCGAACGTGGCCGGGTCCAGCACACCATCCTGAGCGCCCACCGGCGCAATCAGCAGGCCCACAGCCAGAATGAGCAGGGTCAAAACAGTAAAACGTCGCTTCATCTCAGTTGCTCCTGTAAAAAAGAATAACTCTTACAAAAGTTGCACATCTTGCGTGTAACCATATACCAGTATAATGAGGACACAGGGCTTTTGCAAAGTCAGAGATAGCATGAGAGGCAGGGCTTTTGCAAAGTTGTATGGCTCATCACTGGGCGCTGCCCAAACCCGTCACTTTTTGAAAACTGGATAATTGCCAAACTTGCCATCCAGCACCACATGCCGCACCTGAATCTCGGTGATGCGTGCCAGAATGGATGTCCAGCGGCAGTAGCTCTGGCTTCACGTCAAACAGCCAGAAGTCCTTTCGGAAGCTGTAGCCGGTGACGGCTTCGATGCGGCAGTATTCGCGGTAGGTGTCGGGATTGTGTACCGCGCCGTTCACTGAGAACAACGCAATTGAGACAGTATTCCTCTATAATCGGACAAACTGCTACCTGTGGAGGTTGCCTATGGCGTCAGCTTTTCCACTTCCCGAGGATGTTATCGAGAGGCTTCTGCAAAGTCCTGCAAAAGCCTTCAGTCATAATGTAGTGATGGATGCGCTGGATGTATCAATGGCTATTAACCGCCATTTAATCGTTTACGGCATCGAAGGGTTATTTCAGATCGACACGGACGAAGCAACCTGGCGACTACCGCCATCGCGTGTCGCGTGGATTCCGGCAGGCCATCCAGTCAAAGCATCCACAATCCGGCCTGTCCGCGCCATATCCATCTTTGTTGAAACTAGATTTGCCCTATTCGCCCCAGCAGAATGTCAAGTGTTTAGTGCAACACTGCTTATACGTGAGATGATTAAGCACTCGCTCCGCTGGTCTGGTGACCGCAAACCAGATAACCTCAATGCGGATCGTTTCTTTTTGACCCTGATGGATTTATGTCAGGAACAGATGCAAATAAGTGATTTATTTACGCTGCCAAAAGCGCAGTCGCCTGAGATAGAGAAGGTTCTACAATATACTACTGAGAATCTATCGACGGATCTCAATTTAGAGGATGCTGCAAATCTGATAGCGGTCAGTCCACGGACACTCACACGCCATCTACAAGCTGAGATTCACATGACATGGGGACAATACGTAAAGCAGTCGCGGATGTTGAAGGCTATGGATTATCTGGCGAAAGGCAAAACGGTCACCGAAACTGCATTTGAGGTGGGCTATGGTAACGTTAGTGCGTTCAGTACGGCATTTTCTGGTTTCACTGAGTTAACGCCGACACAATACCAATCCCAATTTGCGTAACCTGTCCATTTTGCGAAAACGGTTGTCATTTTTGGCAAAGCAGTCACAACATTGAGCTTCTATACTGCAAACATCGATTAAGTAATGCAGTGAAGGAGACACACCATGACAACGCAAACGAAAACAGTACTGTTCATCCACGGCCTCTTCATGTCCGCTAACAGTTGGGATCACTGGGTCACCTACTTCGAGGATAAGGGGTACAACGCCATCGCTGTCCCCTGGCCTGGACGCGATAAATCCGCAGAACAACTGCGCGCCGAACACCCGAACCCCGCCGTCGGTCAACAGACCTTCTCCGCCGTTCTCGACCACCACGAAGAGTTGATTCGTGGGCTAGACGAGCCGCCAATCCTCATCGGGCATTCTTTTGGGGGGCTGATCGCCCAGATCATGTTGAACCGTGGACTTGGGGCGGCGGGGGTCGCCATCGACTCTGCGCCGCCCATGGGTGTGATCTCAACCAAGTGGTCGTTTATAAAGTCGAACTGGCCGCTGCTCAACCCGTTCAACTTGCCCTCGAAACCCTATATGATGCCGTTCTCAGGGTTCCAGTATTCGTTCGTCAACGGCCTACCGCTGGAAGCACAAAAGCGCGCTTATGAGCAGGTCGTGCCAGAATCAATCCGCTTGGCGCGCGGCTCCTTGACACCCGCAGCACGCATTGACTTCAAAAAGCCACACGCACCGTTGCTCATGATTGCAGGCGAGAATGACCACATCACCCCGGCCTCACTCAACAAAGCCAACTTCAAACGCTATCAGGCATCAAAGCCGTCCGTCACCGATTTCAAGGCGTTTGCAGGGCGCAACCACTTCCTGGTTGGCGCGGAGGGTTGGGAAGAGATCGCGGACTACATCCTGAATTGGCTCCCTCAGCAACAGATAGGAAGGCTACCGAAGAACAAAGTGTAAACGAATGTCACTACCACTTCAAAATGGCAGGGATAGCACAACAATTCACTAGAACGGTATGAAAATGAGCCATCCTCAAGCATCGGCGTGCGGAAGTTGAAGAAATTACGTTCGATTTCGCCAGTTCCAGCAATCTTCGCAACCTCGGTCTAATCAGAAAGGCTCCGCTCTACCTGGCGCGGAGCCTTTCTGCTGTCGTCACCTGTTCGCAACACCTCAGGGGTATGTATCCCCCGCGTAGGCCACCTGGTGATACCCCTGGTCCAGGTTATCGCGCACAGTGTTGTAGTAGCACGCGTCCCCCCCACCAAACGGCAGCAGTTCCAGCGTCTCCTCTATGGTGCGTTCGCTCAGCGTCCAGCCGTCCGGTAACGTTGGGGTAAGGTCCGGCGTACCCGTAGCCGTCGCGTGCATGACGTAAAAGTTGCCCGTGCCATCCCGTAACTCATAAATCACCGGCCCGTTAAATACCAGCAGTTGACACTTATCAATCGTCGTGAAAGTCACATACCCGGCGTTCACGCCACCTGCGGAACAGCCCGCCGCGTCCGGATAGCAATCCTGCCCCAACAGAATCAGAAGGGACATCCATTGGTTCAAAACATTCATTACAGGGCAAAAAATAGTGTGTTGTAGTGTGGTTGCTACATAGCCTGAAGCCATATTCGTGAGCAGATGTGCCTGACTAGATCCACTTATTTATTTCCGTCCCCAGCCCTTTGTGACGCAAATGCCGAGCGTAAGATTGCCCAGAGCGTGATCGATTACTTTCCAAACCGCCTCAAAGAGACAGAAACAAATCGAGGACAGCAAGCGCGTGAAGCATTAGGGCAATGCGGTGGGTAAATTCGGGTTTTCGCGGCGAAATTTCAACGAAACTCAGGTGTCTCAGA
>DAOTTY010000288.1:0-1776 GCA_034437575.1 Anaerolineae bacterium
TGGGTCGTAATGCCCTTACGGGCATTAATAGGATTCTGACTGAACTCCTGGATCACCCCCGGGGTAAATTGACACCCTTGAGTCGTAATGCCCTTACGGGCATTAATAGGATTCTGACCGGAGGTAGTAGCCCTGTTCCGAGACAACCTGGACCTGTCGTAATGCCCTTACGGGCATTAATAGGATTCTGACTGCCAGTGACGGTACTGTTTGCGTACTTCGTGCTAGAGATGTCGTAATGCCCTTACGGGCATTAATAGGATTCTGACAGAGGAGTGCTCCGGTGTGGGGTGCAAGGTTAGTTGGTCGTAATGCCCTTACGGGCATTAATAGGATTCTGACGGAAAGATGAAGAAATCAATGTAATCGTAAACGGCGATAAGTCGTAATGCCCTTACGGGCATTAATAGGATTCTGACGCAAAATGGTGGCGGGTTCAGCGTCACCTACATCGTTGGGTCGTAATGCCCTTACGGGCATTAATAGGATTCTGACCCTCAGAGGTGATGTTCGTGACGGAAGAGCAGGTCAGGTCGTAATGCCCTTACGGGCATTAATAGGATTCTGACGCGAAGCACACGGGCTGGACGAGCACAATCCGGTTTAGGTCGTAATGCCCTTACGGGCATTAATAGGATTCTGACCCGCTATTCCCTCTTTCCAGGCCAGATCGAGATAGCGGGTCGTAATGCCCTTACGGGCATTAATAGGATTCTGACGTTGTGCTAACCCAACATTCAGTCCAATCAGAGAGATTGGTCGTAATGCCCTTACGGGCATTAATAGGATTCTGACTTATCCCCAATCGTCCCTGTGGAATTTTCTTTTTCGGTCGTAATGCCCTTACGGGCATTAATAGGATTCTGACCGACGGTCCCACCCAGGGCACGGTCAGTGCCTTGCGGGTCGTAATGCCCTTACGGGCATTAATAGGATTCTGACGCAACACCCGCGCCCACAGCCACCCCTGAGAAAGGGGTCGTAATGCCCTTACGGGCATTAATAGGATTCTGACTGGAAGAAGAAGAAACGCTCGGCTCCGACTCTGACAGTCGTAATGCCCTTACGGGCATTAATAGGATTCTGACAAGGAGGTGATACCAAGCATGGGCAAGAAATGCCCGTACGTCGTAATGCCCTTACGGGCATTAATAGGATTCTGACGGGCTAAGTCAAGTGGAATCCCGACCGAGGGATTGGAGTCGTAATGCCCTTACGGGCATTAATAGGATTCTGACAAAAGCAGCCGGAGAACCGCACGCCGATAACGCCAGTACGTCGTAATGCCCTTACGGGCATTAATAGGATTCTGACATTGACGACGATGAGTTTATGAGCGAATACCGGGTGCTGGGTCGTAATGCCCTTACGGGCATTAATAGGATTCTGACGAATCAAGGGTGGCATCACATCCGGCATAGGATCACTCAGGTCGTAATGCCCTTACGGGCATTAATAGGATTCTGACACTGCCTTCCGGAAATGGATCAGCCAGGAGTACTATGGGTCGTAATGCCCTTACGGGCATTAATAGGATTCTGACGGAGTTGTTCGATGGCGATGAAGTCCAGATCGTCAACAGTCGTAATGCCCTTACGGGCATTAATAGGATTCTGACTCGTAATGAAGAAGATGTGGTTCAACGGAAGTAACGGGTCTCAATGCCCATTATAAACATAATTGCCCTCCAGGGCAGGATAGAGCATAATACGACTATCCATACAAACCTCGGGTGTTTCTCACTCATCAGGAAACGCCCCCAATTCGACCAAGGAG
>DAOTTY010000289.1:0-78938 GCA_034437575.1 Anaerolineae bacterium
AGCGAAATTTTGGTGATGGATCGCGGGCAGATTGTGCAGCGGGGCACCCACGACGACTTGCTGGCGGCGGGCGGCCTATACAAAGAACTGCACGATACACAGTTCGGCGCGTCTGAGGGGGTCGCGGGGTAGGTGATTGCCCCCGCAATACCGTCATGGTTGCACGCGCTGCAACAGGGTACAGTAGAGGGTGTTGGTTGGTGAACAGGAGACGTTATGCAGGCAAAATGGGGACAGCGTTTGGGATTCGTTGTTGTGGGACTGCTGATACTCACAGGCTGTGATTCAGCCAATGCGCCGCAGCAGCCGCTCACCGCCGGGACGTTCCGCCCGGTGACAGGCCGTGACTTGCGCGTGGTGACCGGGCAAACCGTGTACGTTCCGGCCTACTCTGAGGTGTTTGTAGGCGGCGGCGAGGGCCTGCGCCGCGATTTGGGCGTGACCCTGACCATTCACAACACCGACCTGGACGCACCGATTATTGTGCAGGCTGTGCGCTATCATGACACGGACGGCGCACTGGTGCTGGATTACATCGAAGACCCGGTCGAAATTGCGCCGCTGGCCACCACAGGCTATCTAGTGCGTGACCAGGACCGTCCCGGCGGCTGGGGGGCGAACTTTGTGGTGGAGTGGGTGGCCGAAGACCCCGTGCATGAGCCGATTATCGAAGCGATTATGGTCAGCACCGAGGGCACACACGGGATTTCGTTTATCAGCCTGGGTCGTGTGATCTCGCAAACGGGGGTTGGGGCCGCTGAGTAGTCGGGCTACACCGGCGGCACGTTTTCCAACAGAGGCGGCGTATGTAACGAAACTGCCTCGCCTCACAGGACTTGTATACCCCATCCATCAGGACGCCACAACATAGGCACCCACGCCAGCCCACCCCCATCCCCCGCGAGTGCCCGTTGACTGTAACTGTAAAAAACCTGTAAAACACCTCCGTGATAGATTGACGCCGTTAATTAAACTGCGTAAACTTAACACTATAAAGTAAACGCCGTAAATCAAACCAACCGCAGCAAAACACCATCCGAACGCAACCCGGCGTGACGGCGTGTTCGCTGCACCTATCTGAATGGAGAGCCAACCCCATGCCCCACAACACCACCTTCCGCTATAGCACCGCTGCCCTGCTCATCATCGAGGGCTTGCTCATGTTCGTACCCGTGATCGTACTGGGTGCCGCCATCAACTGGCCCGCCAGCCTGGACGAACCCGCCAGTGTCAATTTGCCGCTCATCCTGGAACAGGCCGGGGCGGTGCGCTTTGGCTATGTCGCCTACATGATCTATTCCGTGCTGGTGCTGCCCATCGCCGTGCTGACGGCCCGCCTTGCCGCTGGGGAGCAGCGCAGCAACGCGGCCTTGCAGATGGCCGTTGGCTTTGGCGTGGCGTCTGCGGTGCTGCGCGTGCTGGGCATCATCCGCTGGCTGATTCCCATGCCTGTGCTGGCCCGCATCTATACCGACCCGGCCACGTCAGACGCCACCCGCGAATCCGTTGCTGTGATGTATGACATGCTCAACGCCTACGCCGGTTCCGTCGGGGAGGTGCTTGGGGTAGGGTTCTTCGCCGCGCTGTGGATTGTCACACTTTCCATTGGGATGCTGCAAACCGGGGCTGTGCCGCGCTGGTTCGCGCTGTACGGGTTTGTCGTCGCGGCGGGTCTTGCCACCGGGCTGCTGGAAATCTGGGCTGTTGACCTGGGCGCACTGGTGACGGTTACCGTCTCGCTGCTGCAATTCTGGTTCCTGATTCTGGGTGTACTGGTACTGCGCCCGCGCTGGTTGGGGCAGTCCGCCAGCCTCACCCCGCAAACCGTCTCTTAACCGTCCATAAACTATCTACACACGGGGCAAACACCATGAACAGCACTCAACACGTCATCTTCGGAACCGGGCCAGTCGGTATGGCCATCATGGACGAACTGTGCCAGCAGGGGCACCACGTCCGCATGGTCAACCGCAGCGGGCATACCATCGAACCCCTACCGGAAAGCGTTGAACTCGTCACGGGGGACGCCAGCGATACCACCTTCACCGCGCAAGTTAGCGAGGGTGCCAGCCACATCTATAACGCGCTCAGTCCACCGTACAGCAAGTGGGTTGCTGAATTTCCCGGCTTGCAGGCGTCCCTTATCAACGCAGCGGAGGCCAACACAGCCCGCCTCGTCGTGATGGATAACCTGTACATGTACGGCGACACCGACGGCGAACCCATCCACGAGGGGATGCCCTACACCGCCCACACCCGAAAGGGCAAGCTTCGGGGACAGATGGCCCGTGACCTGATGGCCGCCCACGACGCCGGACGGGTGCAAGTCGTCGTGGGCCGCGCCTCGGATTTTATCGGGCCGCGTGTGACGCTGTCTGCAATGGGGGATCGGGTGTTTGAGAAGGCAATTGCGGGGCGGGCAGCGCAGGTGTTTGGCAACCCGGATAGCCCGCACAGCTACACTTACATGCCAGATGTAGGCCGCGCTCTGGTGCAACTGGCCCTCACAGATGACGCCTACGGCCAGCCCTGGCACATCCCGACGCCGCCTGCCGTGCCCACCCGTGACCTGCTGGCGATGATCTATTCAGAGGCGGGGCACCCGCTGAAAGTGCAGCCGCTCCCCTCTTTGATGCTGCGCCTGGTGGGCCTATTCGATAAAAACGCGGGCGAACTGCCGGAGATGATGTACGAGTTCAACAAGCCGTTCATCATAGACGCCAGCAAGTACAGGTCACGCTTTGGCTGGGATGCCACCCCGCTAGACGATCTCGTCAAAGCGACGGTGGCGTGGTACCAACAGCGTGCGACGGCCAGCTAGGGAATGAGAATAAACGGTTGCTGGTGGTTCATGTCCGGCATCATAGAAATGTCGATCTTCACATAAACCGCCCACACAATGCGGATCAACTCGCCCTCGTAGCTCCAGGGTGAGTAGGGCAGGGTGCAGCGAATCTCATGGGTGAGGGGGTTGTTGGGCGTGAGCGAGGTAACCCCGGCCATGTCTACAAAATAGGTGTCACTGTTGCGGTCGCCGGTGCCTTCGGTGTGCCACCCCACCCGGATTTCCACATCACGGCAGTTGATGGTCATGTCGGGCCGCACCTGAATCAGCGCTTCCAGGGTTTCGCCAGGGTGATACGCCTGCACACCGCTTCCCTTATCCAGCCCAATATGAATATTAGCACTGCCCTTAAAAAGCCGCATCGTTCACCACCGCCTCCACTTCAACGTCATAATCATTGCGAAAGTCCACCCAACCGGGCAGGTCAAGCTCTACGTGGATGTGCCAGCGCACCTTGTTGTTGCTAGCATCGAAGCTGTGCATGGCATCGTCGGGTACGCGCAGGCGGAACGTGTTGTGGTAGGTTTGCCCTTCAGCAACGGGCACCTTTTCCACCCAATCCTCACTGAGTGGGATGTTGCGCGTCTGCGTCGTGGTATCTGTACCACGGGTGTAGCGTACCCACTCCTGCTTGATAAGCTGCACCTGCAACAGCGTGATCTCAACATCCTTTTTGAATCGCTGGCGATAGGTGATGTCGATTTCGTCGCCGCGCCGCAGGCGGGTGTCTGTTGCAGTGATGCGGGGCAATTCCATGGTGGCGGTGAAGCGCCCACGATAGTACGCCGCGCCAAGCACGTAGGCCACCCCCAGGGTGGGCAGCCCGATACAAATGGAGGTTGCAATGCTGCCACCGATACTGCCAAAGGCCCACCACGACAGGCCGCAGCCAAACAGTGCAATCACCGCCGTGGGGATCGCTACAAAATTGCGAAAGGCACCCCGCTGGCGGGCAAACATGCCTAACGCCTGCGAGTAGGGCATGTCTTGTTGAGATAATGGCGAAAGATCGACAGGCATAACAGTCTTTACTCACGCTGTTCGAGAAAATCTTCCAGATTAGTCTAGTGCAGGTGGGGGTTCTGCACAAATTCTACGCAGTAGGGCTACTGCCAAGTCAAGTTTTCACATCGCGGGGACGCTTTCCCCGCACCCCTGCAAAGGGTTGGTACCCTTTGAACCCGTGTTTTCGGACGCTGTGCGTCCGAAAAGGCAAGTTTTTGTTCACTTTTTGAAAAAAGTGACGGGGTTGGGCAGCGCCCAATCATCAGCCATGCAACTTTGCAAAAGCCCTGTTCTACGCAGCAGCCTACACCACCACCACCGGCACATGCTTAAACTGCGTCACGTCCACCAGGCCCATATCGCTGATTCGCAGTTCAGGGATGACGACGAGCGCCAGCAGACTGAGCTGCATGTAAGCGTTGTTGAGGTCACAGCCGCAGTCGCGCATGGCGTTCACCATCGCCTCAGACTTCGCCGCAACGACTTCGGCCCGCTCGTTGGACATCAACCCGCCAATGGGCAGTTCTACCAGCGCGAGAGCCTCACCGCCGCGCACCACCACCACGCCGCCGCCCACCTCTGCCAGCTTGTTGACGGCCTGGGCCATATCCGGTTCGTGGGTGCCCACCACCAGCAGATGATGGCTGTCATGGGCGACGGTTGCGGCAACGGCGCAATCGGCTGTGAAGCCGAACCCGCTCACAAACCCATTGACCACCTCCCCGGTGCCCTTGTGACGCTCCACCAGCGCGATGCGAATCACATCGTTGGCCCGGTCTGGCAGAACGGCGCTGTTCTGCACGGTCAGCGGGGCGGTGAGGTGACGGGTGGGCGCTTGATTTTCGATGACGCCGATGACGTTGGCCGTGACGGTGCTGCCGTCGGGGGCGTCTGTGGGCACGGTGAAATCAGCGGGGGTGAGGGCGCGGGCCACATTCACGGATGCCTTGAACTTCGCGTCGTGTTCATACAGCGGCAGATCAATCGTCAGTTCGCCATTTTCCGCGACGATTTGACCGCCAACGATGACTACCTCTGCCCGGAAGTCGTCAAAGCGGCTGGCCAAAACCACATCGGCACTGCGTCCCGGTGCCAGGCTGCCCAACTCACGATCCACGCGGAAGTGGGCGGCTGGGGTGAGCGTCATCATCTGCACGGCTGTAACCGGGTCGCAGCCCAGGTCAATCGCATGACGCAGCACCCTATCCATGTGGCCGTCAGCCACCAGCGTCCCCGCGTGAACGTCATCGGTACACAGGATGTAATTGCGCGGGTCCAGTCCTTTTTCTGTGATGGCGGTAATCTGCGCGGCCACGTCGTACCACGCGCTGCCCAGGCGCATCATGTTTTTCATGCCGCGCCGCGCCCGCTCTATCCCGTCGATTTCGCGGGTGGTTTCGTGGTCATCTTCGGGGCCACCTGCGATATACGCATGAAACGGACGCCCTAAGTCAAAGCTGGCGTAGTGCCCGCCAACGGTCTTGCCCGCGTTCAGGGTGGCGGCCATTTCTGCGTGCATGTTGGGGTCGTTGTTGAAAACGCCGGGGAAGTTCATCATCTCACCCAGGCCGATGACGCCCTCCCACGTCATCGCCTCGGCCACATCCTGCGGCGTGATACTGGCCCCTGGCGTTTCTAATCCCGGTGCAGACGGCACACACGACGGCATTTGCACATAGACGTGAATGGGCTGCACCCGCGCCTCGTCTACCATCATGCGGACGCCCTCAAGCCCGAACACATTGGCGATTTCGTGTGGGTCTGCAAATAGGGCGGTTGTGCCATGTGGCAGCACAGCCCGGACGTATTCCGTGATAGTACACATGCTGCTTTCGACGTGCATGTGCGCGTCCATGAGGCCGGGGAGCATGTAGCGCCCGTTTGCGTCGATGATCTGAGTGTCATTACCAACCGTGTAGCTCGCATCCGGGCCGATATAGGCGATGCGCCCGGCAGTAATGGCGATGTCGGTGTCGGGGATGATCTCGCGAGTGTGAACATTGACCCACCCCCCGCCTTTGATAACGACTTCAGCAGGGATGCGGCCCATTGCGACGTTCACAAGCTGCGGGGCGACCTGTGCCCAGGTGGTGCGCGGTTTCATGCGGTGTGATTCCTCGTCAGTGGCGTAAAATTCTGAAGATGGTACCGCGCAGGCGGGCGATGTTCCATGTTGGGTTCACACAGGAAATATCTGCGTTAAATATAATGACCCAGCTCGCTCCCCAACGGGCCGTTGGCTCTATAAGTCCGGTGGGACGGCGCTGGACGCACCTCCCCGTTTGCCTAGCCGTGCAGCGACGGTCAGGCGAGGGGGATTGAGGGGGTGAGGGCTTTATCGCCAATCATCTGAATTGCAGCCCATACATTCGTCTATCTTGTCGCGGCGTGTAACCTGTGCTATTATCTACATGAAATGACCAGCAAGAAGTGGCTTCCCACTTCTTGTTTTGTTATTCACAGGTTGTGCCGCCACCAACCTGTTGTAAGACCACAGAGCATACGGACAATCAACATTCCATGAAAAACGAGTTTGAACTCGCCTTTAACGAAATTCGCAATCAACGCGCCCTCCCGCAAGAAACTGTGTTGGAAGCGCTTAAAACCGCGCTGGTCTCTGCATACCGGCGCTATTCTGGGGCCAGTGCCGCGCAGCAGGTCGAAGCGACAATTGACCCGGCAACCGGACGCGCCCGCATCATGGTTGAGAAAGAAGTTGTAGACGACGTACAGCACCCGCTGACGGAAGTCTCGCTTGAAAAGGCCCGCTTCTACGACCCTGAAGCGCAGCTTTTCGACACGGTAATGGTGCAGGTCGAAGGGACGACCAAGAAGTTTGGGCGCATTGCCGCGCAAACGGCCAAGCAGGTAATCCTGCAAAAAATCCGCGAAGCTGAGCGCAACAACCTGTATGATGAGTTCGTTGACCGCGAAGGCGATGTGCTGACGGGCACCGTTCAAAATGTGACGAGCGGCACGGTGACAGTTAGCCTGGGGCGTGCAGAAGCCGTCATGCCCCGCTCCCACCAAATTCCCAGTGAGCGCTATCGCCAGCACGACAAGCTGCGCGTTTACGTGGTGGAAGTCAAGAAGACGAACAAGGGACCGCAGATTGTCGTCAGCCGCAGCCACCGCAGTATGCTCAAGCGCCTGTTGGAATTTGAAGTGCCAGAAATTTACAACGGGCAGGTGGAAATCAAGAGCATTGCCCGTGAGGCCGGGTACCGCTCGAAGGTAGCAGTAGCCGCCCTGCAAGAGGGCATTGACCCTGTGGGCGCGTGCGTGGGGATGCGGGGTATGCGTATCCAGAACATTGTGCGCGAGCTGCACGAAGAGAAGATCGACATCATTGAGTGGCACACAGACAACAAGCAGTTCATCTCGCGGGCACTTAGCCCGGCGCGGGTGACCGGCGTCTACCTGGAAGACGATATTGAAACCGGGAAGACCGCTGTCGTCATTGTGCCCAACGACCAGCTTTCGCTGGCGATTGGTCGTGAAGGGCAAAATGCCCGGCTCGCTGCCAAGCTGACCGGCTGGCGCATCGACATCAAGAGCGTGACGGAAGCCGTAGAAGTGGTCCTCCAACGCCTGAACCAGCCGCCATTCAACCTGCTGGCGCAGCGCCATCCCAAGCTCATCGAAGACGCGCAGCGCATCATGGAGAAGCGTGACGAAGACCGCACGGTTATGCCGGAGGAATACACATCGCTGAGTGAGTTGGCCAATAAGGCCGAAGAACTGCTAGTGGCTGCCCGCGAAGAGGCCCGCCAGGAACGCCTGGCCGAAATCGAAGCGGTCAAATCTACTGTGCCAGAGCAGCTATTTGAGGTGCCGGTTGACCAGTTGAACGCCTCGCCGCATATCCTGGCCCGGTTGGAATCGCTGGAAAACGTCGGTGAGGTGATGTGGCGCTTCTTGATTGACGAGAAGCACATCGGCAGTATGCTGCGCGACCTGCCCGCCAGTGCCTTCGATTCCGTCAAGGAAGCCCTGGACGACATCATGATGGCCGCTGTAATGGGTGAACTGGTCGTCCCAACGGCGGCCCCCGAAGCCGAAGTAGAGAGCAGTGGGGCTGAGGTTGAGGCCGCAGCCGAGGTTGAAGCCACCGGCGCAACCGACAGTGTAGAAGCAGAAGTTGTGGCCGCTGAACCCGAAGCTGAAGCCACCGCCGAAGCGCCTGAGTTAGAAACCGACGACGAAGCGCCGCCGATGGCTTTTCCGACGGATGTCGCGCCGGAAGAATCGGCACCGGCCCCGATTAAGGAACTGCCAACGCCGGAAGGCATGGTACCTGCGGCCTTCCCGATGGTAGATGAACCAGAAGAAGACCAGGCAGCAGAAAAAGACGAGGCGAAGGCCAAGCCAGCGACACAACCCGAACCGCCTACCGACGAGTTTGATGACTTTGAATACGACGAAGCGGGCGACAAGGTTAAGAAGAAAGGCAAGAAGAAGAAGCGCCAACTCGTCTATGATGAGAATGCAGGTCGTGTCGTTTCCAAGCGCAAGCGCAAAGGTGGCCGCGCCCGCGACACCTGGGAAGACCTCATCGACTAGCACCCTGTTGTGACAGCCTGCCTGTCGACAGGACACGCAGGCAGGTTACAATATACATCACTGCTAGGGTCATCATAAGGATGCAAAGGTAGCACGCTCGTGAGTGACAAACAGCCTCTCCGTCGTAAACACATCCCCACGCGAATGTGCGTCGCCTGTCGTAACAAATTTGAAAAGCGACACCTGACGCGGATTGTCTACGTGGATGGCAAGCTGCAAATCGACGCCACTGGCAAACAAAACGGGCGCGGTGCCTACCTGTGTACCGCCCCCGCATGTTGGCAGCGTGCTGCAAAGTCCAACCTGCTTGACCATGCCCTGCGTGTATCACTCACCAACGCGGAAAAGCAGGTATTACAAGAGCGCTTTTCGTCATGACAAGCGTGATTAGCCAATCAAAAACCTATTCACAAGACCGGGCGGTGGGGTGAGGAACCGATAGCAACTGCGACCCTTTACCCCCGCCCCTGTAGAAAGCAGGAGAGTATATGGTAGAGCAGAAGCAAGTGATTCTCGTTCCCGATTTTCTTACCGTTCGTGAACTGGCCGAACTCCTCGAAGCCAGTCCTATTAATGTGATGAAGGTGCTGATTGCCAACGGCATTATGGCGTCCATCAATCAGCAAGTTGACTTTGACACCGCGTCCATCATCATTGAGGAAATGGGCTTTGAGGCGCAGTCTGCCTCCGAGGCTGAACAGCAAGAAGAGCGCGAAAAAGCGGCTGAGTCGCAAACGTGGCGTAAGGTTTATGCCCTGGAAAAAAGCGAAAACCTTGAGCGCCGCCCCCCCATCGTGACGATTCTCGGTCATGTTGATCACGGCAAAACAACCCTACTCGATACGATCCGCCGGGCACATGTGGCCGACGGCGAGGCGGGGGGTATTACCCAGCACATCGGTGCCTATCGTGCGTATCATGACGGGCAACAGGTCACCTTTCTGGATACACCCGGTCATGAGGCGTTTACGGCAATGCGGGCACGCGGCGCTCAGGGTGCCGACGTGGCGATTCTGGTTGTCGCCGCCGACGACGGCGTGATGCCAACCACCCGCGAAGCCCTCAACCATGCTCGTGCAGCGGCTATCCCGCTGGTGGTGGCTATCACCAAAGTAGATAAGAGCAACGCCAACCCGGAGATGGTCAAGCAGGGGCTTGCGGAGTTGGAAATTGTTCCAGACGAGTGGGGCGGCGATACCATGTTCGTGCCTATTGCCGCCCTTCAGGGTGATGGCATTGACGAACTGCTGGAGTCCATCCTGTTGATTTCCGAAGAGCAGAACATCGTCGCCAATCCGAAGGCGAAGGCGTCTGGTATTGTGATTGAATCCGAAATGGAAAAGTCACGCGGGGCGATGGTTACGCTAATGGTGCTCAACGGTACGCTCAAGCGCGGTGACACGGTCATCGCAGGCAGGACGTATGGGCGCATCAAGGCCATGTTTGATGAGAAGGGCGAGCAGGTCGAAGAGGCCAAGCCGTCTACGCCGATTAAGGTGATGGGCATCAACGACCTGCCAGAGCCGGGCGACAGCTTTGAGTGGGCCAAAAGTGAGAAGGTCGCTCGTAACACCCTTGATGAGCGTGAGGCCGATCAGGTTCGTGCAGAGCAGAACCGCCGCCCCACCCTGGAAGAACTGTTTGCACAGTTTGAGGCGGGCGAAACCAAGCAGCTTGACATCATCCTCAAGGCGGATGTGCAGGGGTCGCTTCAGCCGATTGTGGAGGGGTTAGAAAAAGTTAGCCCTGAAGACGACAGCGGCATCAAGGTGAATGTGCTCGCTGCGGACATCGGCAATATATCTGAAAGCGATGTGAATCTCGCTAGCGCCTCCCACGCGATCATTATCGGCTTCCATGTGGATGTAGACAACGCCGCTGAGCGCACAGCCACCAGCCTGGGTGTAGAAATTCGCAAGTACGACATCATCTACAAGCTGTTTGAGGATATGGAACTGGCCCTGATCGGCTTGCTAGAACCCAAGTACGAAGATCGCGTCACGGGCCATGCCGAGGTGCGCCAGGTGTTCAGGATTTCAAAGGTCGGCGCGGTGGCAGGCAGCTACATCCTGGATGGTGAAGTGGTGCGTAAAGGCTCCGCACGGGTACTGCGGAACAACCAGGTCATCGTGGAGAAAACGGAAATTAGTTCGCTGCGCCGTGAGCAAGATGATGTGCGCGAAGTTCGCGCCGGGTTCGAGTGTGGTATTTCGCTGACCAGCTTCAACGACTTTGAAGAAGGCGACATCATTGAGTGCTTCGTTACGGAGCGTGTGAGCTAGCGCCATCCCTGGCGACTGGGGGGGGTGAAAGCCCCCCGCTGCCCCATCCCTCTGACTTTACCCAGCCAACGGAGACAGATGAATCATGAGCATTAAACAGGAACGCATGGCGGAGCGCATCCGCCAGGTGTTGAGCGAACTACTTATGCGGGAGGTATCGGACCCGCGTTTGCAGTCAGTCACCATCACCGAGGTTAAAGTAGACCCGGAAATCATGCTGGCGCAGGTCTACGTTAACGCTTTGGGCGATGAGGCCCGCGAGAAAAGCGTGATGGAAGGGCTTGACCGTGCGGGGGGCTTTTTGCGGCGCGAACTATCACGGCGGGTGCGGCTGCGCCAGGTGCCAGAACTCAAGTTTGTGTGGGACGCCACCCTGGAACGGGCTGACCGGGTGGAGCGCTTGCTGAACGATCTGGACATCCCTGAGCCGGAACCCAACGACGATGAAGACTTCGACTTTGACCTGGATGACATCGACTTAGACCCCTATGGCGATGACCTTAACGGCGAGGATGGCCAAAACGATGACAGGTAGAGTCGAGTTTGATAAGGCGACGGCGCTCGTCCGTGAGGCCGGGTCGATCTTGATTGTGACGCACTACAACCCCGACGGCGACGCGATTGGCTCTATGCTGGGGTTGGCCCACGCGCTGCGGGCGCAGGGCAAATCCGTAGATGTGGCGGTGGATGACGGCGTGCCTGCCTACCTGCAATTTATGCCCGGTGCGGACAGCGTTTATCCCAGGCTGACGGTGGGCCAGTGGGACGTAATGATCTCATCCGATGCCAGCGATGAACCGCGCAGCGGCCATGTGGGGGAGTATGGGCGGGCCAACAGCAAAGCCGTCATCAACCTGGATCATCACATTACCAACACCCTGTTCGGGGATGTGTTCCTCGTGATGCCAGAGGCCGTTTCAGCGACAGAAGTGGTGTTCCACTGGTTAAATCACATGGGCACCCCACCCACTGACTTGCTCGTGGCCGAACCGCTGCTCACCGGCCTCATCACAGACACGATGGGCTTTCGCACCAGCCACGTCACGCCGGGAACGCTGGGTGTGGCGCAAGCCCTGCTCAAGTCGGGCGCATCCATGCCAAAGATTGTGCAGCGCACGCTGGAAAGCAAACCCTTTACCGATGTGATGTTGTGGTCGCAGGCGCTTAAATCCATTCACCTGGAAGACGGTGTGGCAAGCGTGAACATCACCCAGGCTGACGTGGCCGCTGTCAACGCCGGTGATGCATCCGATAATGGGCTGGTGAACCTGCTCAACCAGATTAACGAGGCAAACGTGGCCGTGATTTTCATTGAGCGGCCCGAAAACCAGGTCAAGTTGAGTATGCGCAGCAAGCGCGGCTATGATGTGGGCACCCTCGCCGGGGAACTTGGCGGGGGCGGCCATCCGCAGGCGGCGGGGGTGACCCTGGAAGGCACGCTACCCGATGTACGCGAGCGGGTGCTGCCCAGGCTCAGGCAGGTTGCCCAGGCCCCACAAGCCGTTGAGGAGCAGCCGCGTGCCTGACGCGCCGTTTGGCTTTTTGAATGTCGATAAGCCGCTCAACCTGACCAGCCACAATGTTGTGAGCCGTGTGCGGCGCGTGTTCGGCATCAAAAAGGTGGGCCACGCGGGTACGCTAGACCCATTGGCGACGGGCGTGCTGGTGGTGTGTGTAGGCCCTGCCACGCGCCTGAGCGAGTACGTGATGCACCAGACAAAAGCCTACCGCGCAAAGGTGACATTGGGCCTTACCACCACTACAGACGACGCCGAGGGCGATGTGCTAGCAGCCCACGACCCGTCGCTCATCACCCGCGAACAGGTGGAAGCCGTGCTGCCCCAATTCACGGGCAATATTGAGCAGTTGCCGCCGTTGTATAGTGCGATCAAGCAGCGTGGGCGTAAGCTGTACGAACTGATGCGCGAAGGCAAAGCCGATACGATTGAGCGTAAGCCGCGTGCCGTGCGGGTTGATGAGATCACGCTAACAGAGTGGATGCCGCCGGAGGTCACGATTGAGGTGACGTGTGGCAGCGGGACGTACATTCGCAGCCTTGCACGAGACATTGGGGCGCTGCTGGGCGTGGGTGCCTACCTGAGCGGCCTCGTGCGGACGCGCAGCGGTGTGTTTGACGTAAGCCATGCAGTTTCCCTGGATGCGCTGGCCGAATCTGACGCGCCGCAGTCGTATTTGATCCCACCGCATAAGGCGCTTGCGGGCTACCCCACCATCATGCTGACGGATGCCCATGTGGACGATATTGTGCATGGCCGGGCCACCGCCATCACTGATGCTGACGACGGTACCCTCGCGTTTGGTTATGATTCTCACCATCAGTTCATTGCGATTTTGGTAGCTCGGCGTGGTCAGTGGCACCCGCATAAGGTATTCTCGGATGTGTCGTCGGCAAGCTGAGCGAAAATCCCCTATGCAACACGTCTACAATCTGGAAGCGCTTGACCTGCACCAACCCTCAATGCTGACCATCGGCGTGTTTGACGGCGTGCATCGCGGCCACCAGCATGTTATTGAACGCCTGGTGGCCGAGGCGCGGCGGCGCAATCTGTTGGCCGGGGTGATGACATTTCACCCCCACCCGGACGAAATCGTTCACGGGCCGAAGGGGCGCTATTACCTCACCACTGTGGAAGAACGGGCGCAACTGCTGTTCAACCTGGGCGTGGACTATGTGGTGACGCACCCGTTCAGCCGGGAGGTCATGCAAATCCGGGCGGCAGATTTCGTCGATAGGCTGGTGCGGTACGTCAGGCTGAAGTGCCTGTGGGTAGGCACCGACTTCGCGCTGGGTCACAAGCGTGAGGGGGATGTGGCCTTCCTGACGGCGCAGGGCGCGGCAAAGGGCTTCGACGTGAAAGCACTGGACTTGATCGACAGTGCGGAGCGCGTGGTGAGTAGCACGGACATTCGGGCTGCGCTTGAAACCGGTGACCTGGAGGTGGTCAAACTGATGCTAGGGCGCTCTTATCAAATCACCGGGGAAGTGATTCACGGGCAAAAGCGCGGGCGTCAGCTTGGCTACCCGACTGCGAATATTGCGGTGCCCGATGGTAAATTGATCCCCGCGAATGGGGTGTATGCCAGTTGGGCCTACCTCGGTAATCAGCGCTATATGGGCGCGACGAACGTGGGCTACAGCCCTACATTTGGCAACAAGGCCGTCACGGTGGAAACGTTTATTCTGGACTTTCAGCGTGATATTTATGGCGAAACGCTGACCGTTTCGTTTGAAACGTACCTGCGCTCCGAGATGAAGTTTGACGGGCTGGATGCACTCATCGAGCAGATGGGGCGCGATGTTGAAACCGGGCGGGCGCACTTGGCGGCGCTGGCGGGTGATTCGCCCGCATGAACGTGTTGGTCGCACAGGCGGATTGGCTATAATAGCTGTGCGAGTGGATTGACGAGACGAACTGGAGATCGTGATGATTTGGATGATCGCTGAAGACGAGACGGATATTCGCAACCTGATTGCGATGATGGCCCAGGCATGGGGGCACGAGGCCATGCCCTTCCCGACAGGGCGAGATGCCTGGGCGTTCCTGGATGCGGTAGAAGCAGGCACCCACACCGGGGCCTTGCCAGAATTTGCGCTGATGGACATCCGTATGCCAGGGTATTCTGGCGATGAAGTTGCCCATCGCATCCGCACGATTGCTCCCCTTCAAGACATCCCGATTGTGTTGATGACCGCCTTCACACTGGGTGACGACGAACGCGCCCGTATGCTAACGGACGGTGCCGACCGGGTTATCTACAAACCGCTGCCGGACTTCATGGAACTGAAGGCCATTCTCGAACAGGTTATTAACGACAAGCAGCGATAGCCCGCCATGTTTGAAGACTCCTCTCCATTTGACTCGTCCGATGTGACTGGCTTTGCCAGGCGCATTCACGGCCTGGGCAGCGCAACTGACCAGTTTTTTACGCGGATTTACGACGCTTTGACCGGGAACAGCCGCCGTAAAGATCAAGACCTGGCGCGAAAACTCTACAAGCGGCAGCAGGAATTGCTGGCCGTGGTGGAGCGCAGCCAGCAGGAAATTGAACGGCTTGATGGTGTAATTGCCGCCATGCCTATCGGCATCATTATGCAGGATTTGGATGGCCGTATGGTGCTGATGAACGACGCAGCGCAGGATTTGATCGGTGGGCAGCGGGCGCTGCGAAGCAGTGAACTGAGCAAGCTGTTCGACCAGTACCGTGACATCGTTCAGGTGGAAAGCGAATTGGTGCCGCTGGGCGAACCTACCAAGCTGCAAATGAACAACCGCATCATTGGGGCCACGCTGGCCGCCGTGGCCAACCACAGCGGCCAGCGATTAGGGACGCTGATTGTGCTGCGCGACATCACCGAGGAAGCTATTGGCGACCGCCTTAAAGATCAGTTTGCCACGGCTGTTTCCCATGAACTGCGGACACCCATGAACGCAATCAAGATGGCCAGTGAGGTGCTGCTGGGCGCGAACCCGGATGCCGCGCCCAACCGCCGCATGTTGGAAATGGTGGGCCGCAATGTGGACATCCTAGACAGGATGATTGTAGAGCTGCTGGATATTTCCGAAATCACCGCCGGGACGTTTGAAATCCGGCGTGAGCCAATTAATGCGGAACAGCTCATTTGGAGTGTGGTGACGGGCATGGTGCCAGAGATCAAGGCGTCTAGGCTGGATGTATCTGTCATGGCGCGTGACCTGGACGCCCTCGACTTCACGGGGGACCCGCAGCGGCTGCGCTGGGCGCTGGGCCATCTGCTGCAAAACAGCATCCGCTACACCGTGGAAGGCAGCATTATCCTCACCGTTAGCCTCAGCGACGAACAGCGTCTCGCAATCCAGGTGATTGATACAGGCGTTGGCATCTCAGCAAAAGACCTGCCAAACGTGTTTGATCGCTTTTACCGGGGTGAACCGCGCACCCCTGATGGCAAGCTGCTGGACCCGCGTGGTTTGGGCCAGGGCCTGTTCGTTGCCCGCACCGTGGCCGAAGCGCATCAGGGCTACCTGGGGGTACGGTCGCAGCCGGGGCAGGGCAGCGTGTTCACGATGGTGCTGCCAAGCGAACTGGATGCGCTGCCAGCGTGAAAACTTGCACATTCTTATAGCGTGACGTTACAATCACGATCCTTGATAAATAATCAGGAGTGACAAAGCGTGTCGGCTGTTGGTGCCTTTACGTTCGTTTTACACAGTCATCTCCCATATGCACGCCTTGCAGGGCGCTGGCCGCACGGTGAAGAGTGGATTCACGAAGCGGCCAGCGAAACTTACGTCCCGCTGCTAAGGATGCTGTATGACCTCAAAGCTGAAGGCGTTAGCTACCGCTTAACGCTGGGGATGACCCCTACCCTGGCCGAGCAGTTGACTGACCCATTGGTGCTGGAACATCTCAACCAATATTTGGATAACAATATTGCCGCTGCGGAGCGTGACATTCAACATTTTGCGGCACTTGGCCAGGGGCCTTTGCGCGATTTAGCCGAGTGGTATCGCCATGAGTTCGCCATCGTCAAGTCAGACTTTAACGAGCGCTTCAATGGGGACATTGTAGGGGCCTATCGCCAGCTTCAAGAAGAAGGGTACATCGAAATCTTCACGAGCGCGGCGACGCACGCCTACCTGCCGCTGCTGGCGCAAGACAGCACGATTTATGCTCAGGTCAAAGCCGGTATCGAAAGCTACAAGCGCATTTTCGGGCGGCAGCCAACGGTCTTCTGGCTGCCGGAGTGTGGTTATCGCCCCGGCTATTATGCGCCTGATGGTACCTATCGCCCTGGCCTGGAAACATTTTTGGCAGAGCAGGGCATTGAGTTGTTTTTTAGTGAGACGCACACCATCACGGGGGGCAAGCCAGTGGGCGTGGCCAGCGGCGACGTGATTGGCCCATCGGGTGATGTCAAGCGTCGCTTTACCATCCCTAACACCGCAGAAGCCCCGCAGCGCCTGACGACGACGTACCAGACCTATTACGTCAGCAACGGCGGCAATGGGCGCGATAGCCATTCCGGGGTGGCGGTGATTGGCCGCAACAACAACAGCGGCCAGCAGGTATGGAGTGCGGAGTGGGGCTACCCCGGCGACTTTGACTACCGCGAGTTCCACAAAAAAGCGGGCACCAGCGGCCTCAAGTACTGGCGCGTGACAGGGGATGATGTGGTACTGGATAATAAAGACATCTATCATCCAGATTGGGCACGTTACAAGGTGGATCAACATGCCGAACACTTTGCACACATGGTCGGCGACCTGCTGCGCGATTATCATACGGAAACAGGCGAATACGGCATTGTATCGTCTAACTATGACACAGAGCTTTTCGGCCATTGGTGGTCTGAAGGTATTGATTGGCTGGGTAAGGTGCTGCGTCACATCGCAACCACGCCAGAAATCGACATGGTGACGGCCAGCGCTTTCGTGCATCAGAACCCACCCAATGCTGTACTGCGGTTAGCTGAAGGCAGTTGGGGTGCGGGGGGGACGCACTTCACATGGCAAAATGGGGAAACGGACTGGATGTGGCCGCCCATCCATGAGGCCGAACGGCGTATGGAGATTCTGGTGAAGAACTTCCAGCAGCCCACGCCAGACGAAACCATCGTTTTGAACCAGGCAGCGCGTGAGTTGCTGCTGTTTCAAAGTTCAGACTGGCAGTTTTTAGTAACAACCGGGCAGGCCCGCGAGTATGCCATCCAGCGCTTCAATCAGCATCTGGAACGGTTCAACCGGCTTGCCGACAGCCTGGACGCCCAGAAGCCAGACCTGGCCTATGCCGATGAGTTGTGGGAACGCGACAAAATCTTCCCTGATTTGGATTTCCGCTGGTTTCGGGCACGTTAACGCACGATCAAGAAAGACGCTTCATGAACATTCTATTCGTAGCCTCCGAGGCGGCACCCTTCGCCAAAGTTGGGGGGCTAGGTGACGTTGTTGCCGCTGGGTCGCTCCCAACGGCGCTACGTCAGATGACCATCGACGCCCGCGTCATCATGCCGTTGTACGGTGCCATTAAGGACAGCAAGTACGATAACTACAACCTGCGCCCCCTGTTCAGCTTTTACTTCCCCCGCCCGAACGGCACGGCGTTTGTCCAAATCCACTACACCGAACGGCAAGGTGTGGCCTTCTACTTTGTGGAAAGCTGGCCCTTTTTTGGTGATGAGCCGATGGTCTACTCCGATTGGGACTGGGATATGCCCCGGTTTATCTTTTTCAGTCAGGTGTCAATGGCTGTCGCGTGGGAACTGCGCCAGCGTGAGGGGTGGTTCCCAGATGTGTTCCATGTGAACGACTGGCACACGGGCCTGGTGCCGTTTTTGATTAAGAACAGCGCTAATGACCCGATTTGGGCGAACGTTCGCAGCATGATGACGCTGCACAACGTCGCCTATCAAGGGCCGTATGCCAGCAGTTGGCTCATGGAATTGGGAATCCCGCCGCGTGACCACCCGGACCTGAAGCGGATGGGCCTGGGCGATAACCTGCTGGCGATAGGCATTGCTTATGCAGATTATGTGACGACGGTTAGCCCGCGCCACGCTGATGAAATCCAGTACCCGTACATGGGCTACGGCCTGGATGGGCTGCTGCGAACCCGAACCCATCAAAATCGACTGTATGGGGTGTTAAACGGCATTGACACTGAAAAGTTTGACCCAAAAACCGACCCGCACATCGTCCACAACTACGATATGCAGACGTTTGCCGATGAACGGCGAGCCAACAAGCGCCAACTTCAGGCTGATGCCGGGTTAGCCGTTCGAGATGATGTGCCCGTCATCGGCATTGTCAGCCGCATTGTGTGGCAGAAGGGGCTTGATCTGGCAATCCCTGCACTGGAGCGGCTGCTGCCCGAACAGGATGTGCAACTGGTTGCGTTAGGGACGGGTGATCCTGACTTGAGCGCAGCCCTGGCCCAACTTCAGGCGAACAATCCTGATAAGGCACGGGTATACATCACCTATGACCAGGTCATCGCCCAGCGGATTTATGCGGGGGTGGATATGTTCCTGATGCCCAGCCACTACGAGCCGTGCGGCATCGGCCAGATGATCGCCATGCGCTACGGGGCGCTGCCCGTCGTGCGAGAAACAGGCGGCCTGGCAGATACTGTGGATAACTATGATGATGCCAGTGCTGAGCGGGGCACCGGGTTTGTATTCCTTTGGGAACAACCCGACGCTGTGTTGAACACGCTGCGCTGGGCGTTAAACACCTACCGCTACCGCCCGCAGGCGTGGCAGCGGATGCAACTGCGAGCCATGCAGCGTGACTTTAGCTGGCAGCGCAGTGCCCGCGCCTACCAACGCCTGTACCAAAGCATCTTGCTTGCGGCAGTGTAACGAAGCACGCATCAAGAATACTGAATTTCAATGACTATAAAGGGAGAGAAGCATCAATGCGCGTCAAAGCTATAGTTCTAGCTGGTGGTGAAGGCACTCGCCTGAAGACGCTCACTGCCAAGCGAGCCAAACCCGCTGTGCCGTTCGCCGGTAAGTATCGGATTATCGACTTTACCCTGAGCAATTGTGTGAACTCCAATATCTTCGATGTGCTGGTGCTAACGCAGTATCGCCCCCACAGTTTGAACGATCACATTGGTAAGGGCCGCCCCTGGGATTTAGACCGCTCGTTTACGGGTGGGGTGCGCTTGCTGCAACCCTACAAAGGCCGCTACGACACCGATTGGTATGCAGGCACGGCGGATGCCGTCACACAAAACCTCAATTTTGTGCGCCAGGGCCGCCCGGAGTATGTGTTGATTCTATCAGGCGACCACATCTACCAGATGGACTATGACGTGCTGATCGAATATCACCGTGAGCGTGAGGCTGATGCAACGGTGTGTGCAATCCAGGTGCCGCTTAACGAGGCCAGTCGCTATGGCATTTTGGATGTGGACGAAAACACAATGCGGATTAACAACTTTGTGGAAAAACCGGCCAATCCACCGGGGACGTTCGCCAGTATGGGCGTGTATGTGTTTAGCTACAATGTATTAGAGTCTATATTGACGGAAGACCGGATGCAAGAAGGGTCTAATCACGACTTCGGCAAGGATATTGTGCCGACGATGGTTGAGCGCAACATGAATGTATTTGCGTACTCTTATGGGGGTTACTGGATTGACGTAGGCACAATTGAGGCGTACTGGGAAGCCCACATGGACTTGCTCAACGTGCCGCCGTCGCTCAACTTGAATGACCGCACCTGGGTGATTCATACCCGAAGCGAAGAGCGCCCATCTGTCAATGTGATGGCGAAGGCCAATATCGAAAACAGTATGCTCACCGATGGGGTGGTTGTGGCCGAAAACGCGACTGTGATTAACTCGATTTTGTCGCCGGGGGTGTTTGTAGGGCCAAATGCTGTCGTGCGCGACTCGGTGATTCTAAACGATTCTTACATTGAGGCCGGGGCCACGGTGGAGCGCTGCATTTTGGATAAGATTGTGGTGATCGGTCACAATGCTCGTGTGGGGCGTATTCCAGACGACGGCACGCCGGGCATTTCAACCATTGGGAAGAACGCCCACATCCCCCCGAACTGGACGATTGGCCACAGTTGTGTGATGGGGACCGACCTGAACGAAGCCAGCTTCGCGGAGTTTAGCAATCGCACGGTGCCACCAAACACGAACATCGGTTGGGCACCGAAGAAAAAATAACCGGGCACCACAGCACAACAGATGCGGGCGCAGACCTGGCTGCGCCCCAGTTTTGCTTAACCAGATGTGGACACGATGGAGTTGTCGCCGCTAAAGGGATTTTGCACGTAGCGGTCGGCGTTGTGGTCGTTGTGCCACTCGCCGTCAATCAGGTAGCGGAACTGGTATTCCTGGTCTTTATCCAGGCTAAGGGTAACCTTGAAGCGGCCATCCTTGAGTTGTTCCATCGGCGTTGCACTCTCGCTCCAGTCGTTAAAATCCCCGACGAGATAGGCTGTTCCGCCGTCAATTTCTTCTGGCGCGTAGAATGTTACTTTGCACACTGGCTTGGATTTGAGGAATTGCTTTTTCAACATCGTTTCCTGTCGCTTCGTTGTCTGACTGTACTTTGAACTGGCCGGCGGCAAGCGTTGACTGCGCCGCCGCATCAATCGGTGATATTCTAAACAAACCGTTAAAAAGTTGAAGGGGGGTCTGTTAGATTAATGCCGCGTTGCTCATTTGGCATGTGACCTGAATCACGCTATGCTTGTGAGCGTATTTCAAGCTATCAACTGGGAGAACGAATCCTACATGGTTAAGCCTGTTGCGCGTATTAACGTTGTTCCTGATCTGCCGCCGTCCCTGATGCGGCTGCGGGAACTCGCTTATAACCTCCGCTGGTCGTGGGATCAAGAAACGATCACACTGTTCCGCCGTTTGGATGCTGAATTGTGGCTGAAAACCGGCCAGAACCCCGTCTGGATGCTGGGCCTGATTGACCAGGAGCGGCTGAAAGCCGCCAGCGAAGACAGCGCGTTCATGGCGCACTTCCAGCGTGTGTGCGATCAGTTTGACGCCTACATGAACCCGACGGATACATGGTACAGCCGCAACCACAGCCAGGGGGCGGACGATATGTTGGTAGCCTACTTCTCGATGGAGTTCGGCCTAACAGAGTCATTCCAGAACTATTCGGGGGGGTTAGGCATTTTGAGTGGGGATCACCTCAAAAGCACAAGCGACCTGGGCATTCCGCTGATGGGTGTGGGCCTGCTGTACCAGGAAGGCTATTTTCACCAGTATTTGAACGCGGACGGCTTCCAGCAGGAATCGTACCCGTTTAATGACTTTGCCAACTTGCCGCTGCAACTGGTGCGCGACGAGAGCGGCGAGCCGATGAAAGTGAGCGTGCCGCTGCCGGGGCGCGAATTACACGCGATCATCTGGCGGGTGCAGGTGGGGCGCATCCCGCTTTACCTGCTGGACTCCAACATCCAGGAAAACGAGCGCGATGAAGATCGCAACCTGACCGACCGCCTGTATGGTGGTGATCGGCGCACGCGCATCCGTCAGGAAATCCTGATGGGCATTGGCGGCATCCGCATGTTAGATAAGCTGAACCTGCAACCCAACGTATTCCACATGAACGAGGGCCATTCGGCCTTCCTGGCGCTGGAGCGCATCCGGCGGTTGATGCACGAGCAGCAGCTATCGCTGGACGAAGCCCGCGAAATCGCAGGCAGCGGCATGGTCTTCACCACACATACGCCGGTGCCCGCTGGCCTGGAGCGGTTCGGGTTTGATTTGATTGACGAGCACTTCACCGACTACTATCAGTCGATGGGCCTCTCCCGCGAGGAGTTTATTGACCTGGGCCGCGAACAGCTTGATGGCTACCAGTTGTTCAGTATGCCCGTGATGGCCGAGCGCATGTCTGGCATGACGAACGGGGTGGCGCAGCTTCACGGCCACGTCAGCCGCCAGATGTGGCAGTGGACCTACCCTGGTGTGCCAACGGACGAAATCCCGATTGGGGCAGTGACGAATGGCATCCACCTGCAAACGTGGCTGAGCCGCGAAATGGGCGACCTGTTCGACCGCTACCTTAGCCCAGAATGGCGGGCTGATGACAGCGTACCGGAAATCTGGCGCGGGGTGTACGACATCCCCGATGCTGAATTGTGGCGCACCCATGAGCGGCGGCGTGAGCGGTTGGTGTCTTTCGTGCGTAAGCAGCTTCGCGCCCAGCTTGAAAAGCGCGGCGTGTCTCTGTTAGAAATCGCGCAGGCCGATGAGGTGCTGAACCCGGATGTGCTGACAATTGGGTTTGCTCGTCGTTTTGCCACCTACAAACGGGCCACGCTGTTCATGCGCGATATTGAACGCCTGAACGCGCTTGCCAATGATGCCAACCAGCCCGTGCAGTTCATTTTTGCGGGTAAGGCGCACCCCCACGACAACGGCGGTAAGGACTTAATCCGCGAGATTGACCGCCTGTCACGCACGCCGGAGTTCCGCAATCGTCTGGTCTTCCTGGAAGACTACGACATGAACATCGCCCGCTATATGTACCAGGGCTGCGACGTGTGGATGAACAATCCGCGCCGCCCGAAGGAAGCCAGCGGCACCAGCGGCATGAAGGTGCTGGCCAACGGCGGCCTCAACTTCAGCATTTTAGACGGCTGGTGGGATGAAGGCTATGATCCGTTGGTCGGTTGGGCCATCGGCAACGGCGAGGAATACAGCCCGGATCAGTGGGAGATGCAGGATCAGATCGAAAGTGAAGCGCTGTACACCATCCTGGAAAACGACATCCGGGCATTGTTCTATGATCGTGGCCGTGATGGGCTGCCGCGCCGCTGGATTGCCAAGATGAAAGAGAGCATGGCCAGGCTGACGCCGTACTTCAACACGCACCGTATGCTGCGCGAATACACGGACATTTACTATGTGCCGACGTACAAGCGTGCCCGCGATTTGAGCAACCCGATGACGAACGGTAAGGCACTGGTTGAATGGAAAACTCGGGTGTATAGCAACTGGGAGCAGGTCGGCATTGGTCAGATCAACATCCAGCAGAACGAAACCCGCGTGGGCGAGGTCAACCATGTGATGGCGCACGTTTACCTGGGTGACCTGACACCAGATGATGTTTATGTGCAGGTGTACTACGGTCAACTGGACTCGCGGGGTGTCATCAGTGAAAATGCTGAAGCGGTCAATATGACCCCGAAGGCCAAACCAGCCGCCGACGGCGCTCACATCTTTGAGGCAGACGTTACCTACAATTCCAGTGGTGAACGCGGCCTATCTGTACGGGTGCTGCCGAAGAACGACAACTTATCCGACCCGTTCAAGCTCGGTCTGGTCAAGTGGGCCTAGTTCCACCCACGGGGGGGCGAATTTTGCCCCCTGGCCTGTGGGAGGCCCAAGATTGCGCCCCAGCGTGACCGAGTGTTAAAATAGTCAGGGTAAAGCGGCGTACATTTAACGCTTTGAGAACGCTATCATGACGCGGACAGCCCACTGCCGCGTCATGCTTCTGGAAGGGTCACATGACAGAAAAAATTCTCGTAGTGGACGACGAAATTGGTGCCTTGACGTTAATCGGCATTATGCTGGAACGGGGCGGCTTCGACGTATTGAAGGCCAAAAGCGCCCACGCTGCGCTGGAAGTGCTGGACAGCGACACCCCCGACCTGATTATCCTGGATGTGATGATGCCAGTGATGGACGGGATTGAGTTGTGCGCGGTGCTGCGGGAAAGGCCGCAGACCGAAACCACCCCGGTTCTCATTCTTTCTGCACGCAATGATGCGAACAGCATCATGCGTGGGATGGAAGCCGGTGCCAATGACTATCTGCCCAAACCAATCCTGCATCATGACCTGGTGACCAAAGTCCGTGACATGATCCAGGAAGCGGTTAGTTAGTGCCGTACAGCGCCCGGTAGATGCTGTAGTTGCGGTAGATGTTTTGTACGTAACCGCGTGTGCTGTCGATGGTGATCGTTGTGATGAACAGATCAGGGTCACCCCCCGAAAGCGCCAACCAATCGGCAGCGCGGCCCGGCCCGGCGTTGTAGGCGGCCAGGGCTGCCGGAACGTTACCGTCGAAGCGCTCAAGCTGTTCCTGTAAGTAGTAACCACCAAACTCCACTGCCGCATAGGGCCGAAACAGGTCGCTGTGCTGGTAGTCTTCCCAGGCGATTTGCCCCGCGATGTACTCCCCGGTGCTAGGGATCACCTGCATCAGCCCAATCTCACCGGCGGCGGCGGTGGCATTGCTGTTGAACAGGCTTTCCTGCCGGATGAGCGAAAACACCAGCAGCGGGTCTACATTACGCCGGCTGCCCATCTCCTGCACCACATCGCCATAGTAAGCCGGGTAACGCATCCGAGCGATGAACGGTGGCGCAGACAGTGTGGTGGCATTGGCTTGCAAAATCACGTTGGCTGCTGCGAAGATGGACGGATAGTAAGCGCCCAGCCCGCGCAGGTGAACGGCCAACTGATACGACGCCAACATATCGCCGTTGTCGCGTTTTTCGTTGATGATGTCGAAGAACTCGGTTTCAGCTTCGCCGTAGGCGGCCAACTGCCACAACTCCTGGCCGCGTATTATACGTGGGTCAGCAGCTAATTCCGGGGACAGCGGCCACAGCGCCCCATCCTGGGTAATGCCGTACACCTGCCGCAGCCACGCCTCGGCCTCTACGATTTGCGCGGCTTCATCGAATTGCAGTCGAACGCCCGCAGGCTGCTGAAAGGCGTCTGTGCCGTTCACAATGTCCTGGGCACGGGCAGCAAAGTAGCTATCTGGCGCGGCGGTGGCTGCCGCCTGATATGCCTCACTAGCCCGCTGGGGGTTGTTTTGCGCCTGCGCGATTCGCCCCAACCAGAAGTAGGCTGTTGCTTGATCTTCGCCTGTGGCAGAGATCGTCAGGCGGGCGTACATGCGCTCCGCAGTGGCGTAGCTGGCGTTGGCATAAGCGGTTGACGCGCCAATGAACAGGCCGCTGGTAGCCTGATCCGTGTTTGGGAAGGTGTCTGCGAGGCGCTCAAATATCTGCTGGGACTGTTCTGGCTGGTCATTGACGCCATACAGGTAGCCTGCTCGCCACATCGCCTCTGCCGCTGTGGATTCCAGATAGGCGTAGTTATCAGCAATAGAAAGATACTGGGTAATGGCCTGCTCCCACTCGCCATCCATGAACAGCGTGCGCCCCTGTTCCAGCAGCGCGTCACCGAAGGCCGGGTCTTGCGGGTACTGCTCAATCACCGTTTGGAAAGCGACGTTAGCCGCGTTGCTGTTGCCGATGGCCCGGTAAGAGCGGCCCAATAGCAAGAACATCTCCCCCGGCACGTTGACCAGCGGCACCTCGGTGGTGTGGTCGTTAAACGCTTCGATGGCAACGGGATAGTCCTGGTTGTTATAGGCCACGCGCCCCCGCTCAAGGCTGCTCAGGTTGATTTCAGCTTCATCAAGCAGCAGCATGGCTTCGTAAGCAAATGCGGTATCCGGGTAGTTGTTGAACACGGTTCGCATACGGGCCAGACCGAGTTCTGTCTGCCCGGCTTCGAGCAGCGTCTCAGCCGCACGGAACTCGATTTCGGCACGGTAGCCGGGGTTACGCGCTACCCCCAAGATGGCATCATATTGGGCAACGGCCTCGTTGGGCTGGTTACCGCCCCGGTAGATTTGCGCCAACCGTTCGCGCAGGGCCAGCAGCGGCACCAAACTCCGCTCGGATTGGACAGACAGGGTATAGTTTTGCAGGGCTTGTTCGCGCTGGCCGAGCGCGAGTTGGGCGTCTGCAATGCGCTCATAGGCGTAGCTATCCACGAGGCCGGGGCGCAGCGCCAAATACTGCTGGAAGTCGTTAATGGCTGTCTGCCAGTCTGCAATACCCAGGTAAGCGTCCCCGCGCAGGAAGTACGCCTGCGGGATGCGTTCGTCATCCGGGAAGTCGGTAATCAGCGTCGTTAGGGGGGGCACCGCCTCCGCAAATAGCCCTTCCCGCACCGCAGACTGCCCCTGCCGGAACAGCGCTTCGGCGCGGCTGGCTGCGGGAACGCCGCCCCCCGCATTAACCACCTCGCCATAGGTGCTGATGGCCAGTTCGTAGTAGCCGTTCAGGCGCAGGCGGTCACCCTGCCGGATGAGTTCATCTGGGGGGACGGTGGGCGTTGGCGGCAGGGTGGGTGTGGGCGTTGCCGGTACTGGCGGAGGGGCATCTGGCGTGAGTGTTTGCAGCAGCGCTTCCGACGCGATTTGGGTGCGTTCCGACGGTGGTGCGTCGGAGGTGACGATGATGACTTGCGGTTCAGGACGCGCCAGGGTGCAGGCAGACGCCAATACCCCGACGGACAGTAGCAGAACAATGTTTGTTATTTTCATGGCGGCATTATCCCCAACGGCAAGCGGGCGTGTCAATGACGGGCGACCTACGCTAGCCCGACGGCGGGATCAAATCACCACTCAGCCAAGGCATTCCGTAGCCGATAGCAAGGTGCCCGGCTTCGGCCAGCGCCTTGCCAAGCGAATCGGTGTTGTTGTACTGCCACCAGTGATCCGCTGATGGCAGGATAGCCACACCGAAGTCGTTCACCACCAGTTTGGAAAGGGTGTGGCGGGCAAAATCCGGGTGCTGGCTGCGTTCCTGGGCGTTGTCTTTGTCTGTGCGAACAAGCGACACGCGAAAGCGCGACGTGATGTTACCGGACCACTCCGAGGCGGGCAGGTACAGCAGTTGGAACTCGATGAAACCATACAGGCCGCCGTCCAGCGCTTTGCGGTAGCGGAACAAGCCGCCAAGCTGCTTGATGGGACGGTCTTCCAGGTGATAGCCCGCCGCATTGAACGCCTGCCCGGCGACGGTTATCAGCATCATACGAAACTGGTCGATAGCGGCTTTTCTGGCGTTGTCGTTCATGGCTGGGTTTCACCCCAATACGCATTGAGAATGGAAATGCCCTCCTCCTTGATGAGCCTGGCCAGGATGCGGGCGGTGTTCCAGGCGTCATCGTGGCCCCGGTGGTGCCGCCCTTCGATTTCCATTTCCTCCTGGCGCAGCGCGGCCACCATGCCACGCCGCTTGCCCTTATTCCGCAGGTCAGCGTAGAGCTGCTTCAGGTTGAGGTGTTCATCAGTGAGCGGATAGGGCAGGTTGAACTCGCGGCTTTCCCAACGCAACATGCGCCGGTCGTAGTCGCCCCAACTGGCCCACAGGTGGTGGCGACTGTTGTACTCGTCTTCCAAAATCCCGCACGCCTCTGTGAACGTCATGCCGTCTGCGACCATTTCCGGCGTGATGGAGGTCAGGCTGGTACAAAATTCACTGACTTTAGAGCGCGTCGGCTTAATCAGCAGGCTGCGCTTGCGGTCTGGCGTGAGGGTGGCCATATCCAGCGTGCAAAGGCCAACTTCGATGATTTCGCTTTGCTCACCCGGCGGCGGCTTTTTGACCCAACAGGTCGCCTCCAAATCAATGACGATGATGTAGTCGTGCTTCAAGGCTTACCCTTCCGTTTCGAGCAAGTTGCGAACGTCCTCAGGGGCGGTGGCGGGCATTTTGCAGGCGAAGTTCTCGCACACGTATACCGTTGGCTGGTCGCCGCGCATCACGCGGTAGCTCAGCAGCGGGATAGTAGATTCGCCGTCCACGTTGGCGGGGGCGAGCGCGGTAATCACGTTGGGGCGGTACGGCTTGCGAATGATGTTGAGCAGTTCGGTGGTGGCCGCTGCGCCGGGTTCGCCCACCACTGCAACTTCCTTCATGCCGCTGATGAGCATATCTGCTGTGTTGAGCGCTTCGGCAAACGCCAGCGGGTACTGCTGCATCGCGCTGACGAGCGTCCGCAGCACAGTGCGGGCCGCGTCTTCGTAGCGGTGGTCACCTGTGTAGGCACTCAGGCGCACGCACTGCCTGGCAAACATCGTGTTGCCAGACGGCACGGCGTTGTCTTGCAGGTTGCGCGGGCGCACTACCAGTGCCTCGTGGTCGTCGCTTGTATCGTAGAAGCCCGCGCCGTCGTCTGCGGCGAAGCGCTCCAGGGCGATGTCGGCCAGTCGGCGGGCCTCGGTGAAGTAGCGCTCGGTGAACGTGGTTTGATAGAGTTCCAGCAACCCGTCAATGACGTTGGCGTAGTCTTCCAGGTAGGCGTTGAGCTTGGCCTCAGCGCCCTTTGCCGTGCGATAGAGCCGCCCGTCGTCGTTGGTCATGGTGGTTAGCAGGTACGCCGCGCAGCGCTCTGCCGCCTGACGGTAGTCGTCACGGTTCAAGATGCGGGCGGCTTCGGCAAGGCTGGCCAGCATCATACCATTCCAGCTTGCCAGGATTTTATCGTCCAGCCCTGGTGCAATCCGCTGGCTGCGGTGGGTGTACAGCTTGCCCTTGATGCGCTCAAGCGCGGCGTGCAGGTCATCCACTGATAGGCCCAGGCGCTCGGCAATCATAATGTCGTCGTTGGGCACATACAGGATGTTTTTGCCCTCGAAGTTGCCGCCCTGCGTCACACCGTAGTATTCGATAGCAATTGGCGCGTCATCGCCCAACACTTGCTCGATTTCTGCCTGTGACCACACGAAAAACTTACCCTCTTCGCCTTCGCTGTCGGCGTCGGTCGCGCTGTAGAAGCCGCCTTCGGGGGCGGTCATCTCCCGCAGGATGTAATCGTAGGTTTCCGTTGCGATTCGCTTGTAGAACTCACTGCCGGTGACCTGCCATGCGTGCAGGTAAACCCGGCTGAGTTGGGCGTTGTCGTAGAGCATCTTCTCGAAGTGGGGCACCAGCCACAGGTTATCCACGCTATAGCGGGCAAAGCCGCCGCCAATCTGGTCATACATGCCGCCACATGCCATCTTCGTCAGGGTGAGGTTGGCCACGTTGAGCAGGTCTGTGTTGCCGCTGCGTTGGTACGAGCGGAGCAGGAATTCTAGCGTCATGGGCTGCGGGAACTTGGGCGCAGGGCTAAACCCGCCATGACGACGGTCTGCGTTGTCCCGGAGGCCATCGGCGGCGGCGTCCAGCAGGTCGGGGTTAAGTTGCTCGTCTGCGCCGCCAATGCCGAGAATGTCCCGGTTGAGGATTTCCGTCAGTTTGCCAGCGGATTCGTCCACTTCATCGCGGCGGTTGGTGTAAGCATCATGCACACCCCGCAAAATCTGCGTGAAGGACGGCATCCCTGGGCGCGGCTCTTTTGGGTAGTACGTGCCCCCATAGAAGGGCTGGCCATTTGGCGTGAGGAAAACCGTCATAGGCCAACCACCGTGCCGCGTCATGGCTTGCACAGCCTGCATGTAGATGTCGTCTACGTCGGGGCGCTCTTCGCGGTCTACTTTTATGTTTATATATAGTGTATTCATGATTTCCGCTGTAGCTTCGTCCTCGAAGCTCTCGTGGGCCATCACATGGCACCAGTGGCACGCGCTGTACCCCACACTCAGCAGGATGGGCTTGTCTTCAGTTTTGGCAGTTTCAAACGCTTCACTGCCCCAGGGGTACCAATCGACGGGGTTGTCTTTATGTTGGAGCAGGTAAGGGCTGGTTTCGTGTTGCAGGCGGTTCATGAGGTCCTTCCGGGGTAGTTGGTGCCTGTACGGGCAAATCACCCCTACCTTACCCGCTGCGGGTTGCCAGACAAATAGCCAGCCTGCACACGACGTGAGACGACAATGAGAAGTTGCTTCACCAACCGCTGAGGATAGACCCGCTGCTGTCGCTACTTTCATCTGTGGCCGTGGGGTACCAAAACGCATTTAGCCAGTCAAACAGCTTTTTACTGGCTTCGGGGGTCATTCGCACGGCGGCCTCAAAGTTATTCGGGGAAAAGGCCAACAGGCTGATGTAGTAACGGTGCGGCACGCAAATCACATAGTCTTTGGCCCAGCGCGACTGCCCCCACAAAAACACGATGTTTTCTACACGGGTTTCGATATTTTCCAGCCAGGCTCGCCGGTCTAAATCACTCAGTTCGTTCAGATGAAACCGCAGCGACAGCATCGACCCATAGGTAAACGAAAACTGCATTTCGTGGGTCACTGTGCTAACGTCCACAATCAGGCTGTTCGACCCATCTTGCGTGGCCAGGGTGGCGACGCCGTGTTCACCATTACGATACAAATCGCGGAATCGAATCACTGACATCAGCGGCATACTGGGGAAGCGCTTGACCAGTTCCGCATTGAGGTCGATTTGCTCTTTGAAGAAGGGTTGCAATGTGAGTGGAACCTGTTGGAGCGTGGGATTGAATTCGGGTTGTGTGCCTGGGGCCTTGCTGCTGTTGCTGCGTTGTCTTGCCATGAGTATCGCTCCGCTAAAGTTCCACAACGTGTCTTAAAAGCTGTGCTTGGGACTATTCTAGCGGATTCTGGCGAGATTGGGGGAAATGATGAACTGGCATTTATAGACATTTCTAACTGACCGCGCCGCTGTAGGGCCGTTGTACTTCTCAAATTCTAACGTGGTTGGGCTACAATGCGGTTTACTAACATTACTAATGCTATCGAGTGAGGATAATGCAATTCCCACCCCGCAATAACAACAAAGACAACAAGCCAAACCAGAGCGGCAGCGATGGTAACGGTAGCAACAAGCCACCCCAACGCCCTAATTTTGAACTGCCGCGCTGGGCGTGGTTCGTTATTTTCGGTGTGCTGCTTTCCTATCTGTTTGTGAACCTTTCTAGCGGCAACCGGCTGCTGGGCACTGAGCCAATCGACATGCTCTACTCCGACTTTTTGCAGCAGGTTGAAACGGGTAATGTCGCTGAGGTTATCATTCAGGAAAATATCGCCGAGGGTGAATTCAACCGAGAAGTCACTTACCCGCAAAACCCTGGGGAGGGTGAATCTCAGCGGACGAGCGACCAGTTCATCACAACAATCCCGCCCCAGGAAGACTCCCGCCTGCTTAATCTACTGAACGACAACGGCGTGGCTGTGGGTGCCCAGCAGACGAACATCAACCCATTGCTGCTGTTTTTGGTTCAGTGGGCACCGTTTATCCTGATTATCGGCTTCATATTCTGGATGGGCCGCCGCGCTCAGCGCCAGGCCACGTCGGGTATTTTCGGCTTTGGCCAATCGCAGGCACGCGAGTACAAATCGGACTTCCCGCAGGTGTCGTTTGACGAGGTGGCTGGCCAGGATGCGGCAAAGAGTGAACTTGAGGAGGTCGTGGACTTCCTCAAGGAGCCGGACAAGTACATTTCGTTGGGTGCCCGCATCCCGCGTGGTGTGCTGCTAATTGGCCCTCCCGGTACGGGTAAGACGCTGCTGGCCCGTGCAGTGGCTGGTGAAGCGAATGTGGCGTTCTTCAGCCTGTCAGCGTCCGAGTTCGTAGAGATGTTCGTGGGTGTAGGTGCGTCCCGTGTGCGTGACCTGTTCAAGAAGGCGAAGGACAGTGCCCCGGCAATTGTGTTCATTGACGAAATTGACGCGGTAGGCCGCCAGCGTGGCGCTGGCCTGGGTGGAGGTAACGACGAGCGTGAACAGACGCTCAACCAGATGCTTGCGGAGATGGACGGTTTCGACCAGACGGAAAGCGTAATCGTTATGGCGGCGACTAACCGCCCCGACGTGCTGGACCCGGCCCTGCTGCGTCCTGGTCGCTTTGACCGCCAGGTGACAGTGGGTATGCCCGACCGTACCGGGCGTGAGGCCATCCTGAAGATTCACACACGCGGCAAGCCGCTGGCCGAAGATATTGATCTGGCCGCGCTGTCGAAAGCCACCATTGGCTTCAGCGGTGCGGACTTATCAAACCTGGCGAATGAGGCCGCATTGACAGCAGCGCGTAAGAACCACAAGCGCATTAGCCGCCGTGACTTCTCCGATGCGTTTGACCGCATTGTGCTGGGGACAGAAAGCCCGCCGCTTTCCAACGAGCAGGAGCGTAAGGTGGTTGCCTATCATGAGGCTGGTCATGCCATTGCTGCCGCCCTCACCCCTGGTGCTGACCCCGTGCTGAAGGTGACGATTGTGCCGCGTGGTCAGGCGTTGGGTGTAACGGCAACCCTGCCAAACGATGAAAAGCGCAACTACTCCCGCGAGTATTTGCAATCCCGTATGATTATGATGCTGGGTGGCCGCGCTGCTGAGGAAGTAACGTTCAATGAGGTAACGACAGGTGCTTCTGATGACTTGCGCCGTGTGACTGACCTGGCACGCCGCATGGTGACGCAGTTTGGCATGAGTGAGCGCGTGGGGCAGTTGAACTTTGGCGACAACGAGCAGCAGCCGTTCCTGGGGTACTCGCTGTCACAAAACCGCAACTACAGTGAGCAAACGGCCTATATTATTGACCAGGAAGTGCGTGCCATCATAGATAATATGTACGAGCGCACGGTAACGCTCATTCAGAACAACCGTGATAAGCTGGAAGCGCTCGCCAACGAGCTGCTGACGAGCGAGGTTGTTGACCAGTACCGCGTTTTGGAGTTACTGGGCCTGGATCGTACCAGTTCCAATGCAGACTACATTCTGGATCAGAGTGATAACCACAAGCAGGACGAAATGGGTGAAATGGGCCAGCTTGTAGGCATGGAAAAGGACACCAACGACGATCAAGACGACGAGGGCGAGTCCGAAGACAGCTAATTGGCTGCCCATGCAACGCACAACACAGGGTCGGTTGCCAAACCGACCTTTTTCTTTCAATGAACATATGCCCCGCATACAGTTTGCTGACGTACCCGCTATACACTGTATGTGACGAAAATGGGTCATGTCATTGCCAGGGCTGTTGAAAAGTCAAATTTTCACATCGCGGGGACGCTGTCCCCGCACCCCGGCAAAGGGTTGGCACCCTTTGAACCCGTGTTTTTGGACGCAAAGCGTCCGAAAAGGTAAGTTTTTGGTCACTTTTTCAAAAAGTGACGGGTTTGGCCAGCGCCCAATGATTAGCCCTGCATGTCATCGCTGTAAATTGGTGAAATGCGACAACCTCAGCTACAATAGATAACCCATCCAAAAGTTCAAATTGCTCGTCAAATGCTACGGGCATTACGAAACGAGTCGTGAAGGACTAACCCATGATACGTTTTGATCGGTTTACTGAACGCGCCCAGGACGCCGCCGCACGGGCCTACGAAATTTTGCAGCGCTACGGGCACAATCAAGTAGACACAGAACATATTCTGACGGCGCTGCTGGAGCAGAATGACGGCGTTGTGCCACAGATTTTGGAACGCTTGAACGTTGACCCGGCTGCTATTCGGATGCGCCTGGACGAAATCCTGCACGCCAGCCCGAAGGCAGCCATCTATGGGCAGGGCACCAATCAGGTGTTCATCACACCGCGTGTGAAGCGCATTATCGACCTGGCGAATGAAGAAGCCAACCGCCTGCGGGATGAGTATATTTCCACAGAACACATCTTTTTGGCGATTTTGAGCGAGCGCAATACCGCTGTCGCCAAAATCTTGAATGACCACAACATCGTGCGCGACCGTGTGAACGATGCCATCAAGGACATTCGCGGCGGCCAGCGCGTGACCGACCCGCAGGCCGAAACGCGCTATCAAACGCTGGAAAAGTTTAGCCGTGACCTGACGATTATGGCCCGCGAAGGCAAGCTGGACCCGGTGATTGGGCGCGATGCGGAAATTTTGCGTGTGATACAGGTGTTGGTGCGCCGCACCAAAAACAACCCGGTTTTGATCGGGGAGGCGGGCGTCGGTAAAACGGCTATCGCTGAGGGGCTGGCGCAGAAGATTGCCGATAGCGACGTGCCAGAGATTTTGCAGGGGCGGCGCGTCCTCAGTTTGGACTTGAGCGCCATGTTGGCTGGCAGCCGCTTCCGGGGTGAGTTTGAAGAGCGCTTGAAGACGACCATTGATGAGGTGCAGCGAGCGCAGGGTGAAATTATCCTGTTCATTGACGAGATTCATCAGGTCGTGGGGGCGGGGGCCGCTGCGGGGGCCATCGACGCAGCCAACATGATGAAGCCCGCACTGGCACGCGGCGAATTACAGTGCATCGGCGCAACCACGCTGGACGAGTACCGCAAGTACATCGAAAAGGATGCGGCGCTGGATCGCCGGTTTGCGCCTGTGTATGTCGAGGAGCCGAATATAGAGGATACGATTCGGATTTTGTTTGGGCTGCGTGACCGCTACGAGGCCCATCACAAGGTTGCAATCTCTGACAGTGCAATTTCATCGGCGGCACGGCTGGCTGACCGCTACCTGACGGCCCGCAAGCTGCCGGATAAGGCGATTGACCTGCTGGACGAAGCTGCGGCCAAGCTGCGGGTGGCGTTGTATTCGCTGCCGCCAGAGTTGAAGGAAATACAGGATGCCATTACGCGCCTCGCCGTCAATGAGGAAGCCGCTGGCATGGCCCGCGAGTATGAGCGGGCCGCCGAATTTAAGGTGCAGCGCCTTCGCATTGAAGATGAGTTTGAGGCGGCCAAGAACGAGTGGAAGCAGGAACACACGCTGGACGAGGTTGTTGAGGACAGCGACATTGCAGCCGTTGTGTCTCAGTGGACGGGGATTCCGCTCAACCAGATGCTTGAAACCGAGAGCGAAAAGCTGCTGCGTATGGAAGAGGCCCTGCACGAGCGTGTCATCGGCCAGGACAAAGCCGTCAACGCACTGTCAGACGCCATCCGGCGTGCCCGCAGTGGCTTGAAAGACCCCAAACGACCGATTGGCTCATTCATCTTCTTGGGCAGCAGCGGCGTGGGTAAAACCGAGTTGGCCAAGACGCTGGCCGAGTTCCTGTTTGATGATGAAGACGCGCTCATTCGCATCGACATGAGCGAATACCGTGAGCAGCACACCGCCAGCCGCCTGTTCGGCGCACCGCCAGGGTATGTGGGCTATGAAGAAGGTGGCCAGCTTACCGAAGCGATTCGCCGCCGCCCGTACCGTGTGGTGCTGTTCGATGAAATCGAGAAGGCCCACCCGGACATCTGGAACGCGCTGCTGCAAATCCTGGAGGATGGCCGTTTGACGGACGGACAGGGGCGCACAGTAGACTTCCGCAATACGATTATCATTATGACGAGCAACCTGGGCACAGAGTTCGCCAAACGCGGTGGGGCGCTGGGCTTTATCAACAGCGGCGATCAGCAGGCCATTGCCGATCATCAAAAAATCGAAAAAGCCATGCGCGATACCTTCCGGCCAGAGTTCCTGAACCGCATTGATGAGATCATCATCTTTGAGCCGCTGTCGCAGCAGGATGTGGAGTACATGGTCGATCTGCAAATCCGGTCAGTGGCACAGCGCCTGCACGACGTGGCTGACATCAGCCTGCACCTGACGGAACCGGCCCGCTATTGGTTAGCCCACCGGGGTTATGACCCGCAGTTCGGTGCCCGCCCGCTGCGCCGCACCATCCAGCGTTATGTCGAAAACCCGCTGAGTGCCCGTCTGCTGGCGGGGGATTTCCAGAATGGCGACTTGATCGTCATTGATGAAGTGGCCGAGGAACTGGTGTTCGAGCGGCAGATTGACGGAACCACCGACTTCATTGATCCGGCCCACCCGGATGACTATCAGGCGTACATTGAGCCGAATCATCCGGGCGCTTATGCTGAGCATCAAGGCTACGAACATGAGGCAGATGTGTACAACGACGCCTACTACGAGGACGACCCGGAGTAAGATAACGTGCCCCATTACCGTCAACAATCGTAATGGGGTATGAAATCCGTGTTAAGCCTTGTAGAAGTTCACGTAACGTTGAAATACCATCTTGGATTATCGGTTTCGCTACGGGTATAATTCCATAACCAAAGGGTGTATGCTAATGGTACCCCGTTGATGTCCGGTAGAACCGCGTGAAAGGAGGAAGGCGCTGCCAACGTGTTTTGCAAGTAAAAGCACCTGCGCGCCGTTCTTATGACTGCCGATATGCAAGGGCTGGGCAACTCCGACGACAACCGTGAAGAGCCAGCTACCGACTTACCCCAGGAGAGCGCCGACATGAACCCTGAAACGCCGAACGACCCCACACTGGAGCAAGACCAGCCCGTTGCCAATGGGACACATGCCCAGGAGGGAACAGAAGACCCATCCCCATCCCTGCCTTCCGCTGATAGTGAAGCCGAAGCGCAAGCACAGCCATCGCAGGACGCCCCCCCAGCCCCCGTAGTTGAGGAACAAGCTGCTGCGGCCAATCAGGAAGACGATGATGAGGAATACATCAGCGCTGCCGATGACGACGACAGCGACGATGACGACGACGACGACGATGACGATGACGATGACAACGAATCAGAGGGCGACGGTGAAAGCCAGGATGGTCAGGCCAAAGCGGCCCCGTCCAAACGCCGCCGCTCCGGTTATGAGCGCGGCGAGATCATCTCTGTAAGTATTCTCGAAGTGACAGAAACCCTGGTTACCGTGCAGCTAGATGAGCGCGGCGAGGGCTTTACTGGCATCATCCCCGCCCGCGAACTCGACCGGATGAGCGCGGATATGATAGAAATGCTGGTGCCGGGCGAAGTCATTGACCTGTTCGTGGTCAACAACGGTGACAGTAACGGTAACGTCAAGCTGTCGTTAAACCGGGCGCTTGAGGAGTTAGACTGGACCCGCGCCGAAGAGTTCCGCCAGTCGCGTGAGATTTACGATGGCTTCATCGGTGGTTACAACAAGGGCGGTCTTATCGTCCGGTTTGGCCGTCTGCGTGGGTTCATCCCACAAAGCCAGATTAGCGACGAGCGCCGCGCCCGTGTGGAAGGTGACACCCCCGAAGCACGCTGGGGTGCGATGATCCGCGAGCCGATTACTGTTAAGGTGATCGAGGTGGATCGAGGCCGCAATCGGCTGATTCTGTCTGAGCGGGCTGCCATGCGAGAAACCCGTGAAGCGCGTAAAGCCCGCCTAATTGAAGAGCTGGCGGTGAATGAAGTTCGCACCGGGCGCGTCGTTAGCCTGGAAGACTTCGGCGCGTTTGTGGACGTTGGCGGGGCCGAGGGGCTGGTTCACGTTACCGAACTGAGTTGGGGCCACGTTACGCACCCTCGTCAGGTGTTAGAAGTGGGCCAGGAAATCACGGTTGAGGTGATTAGCATTGACCCGAAGCGCAAGCGCATCGGGTTGAGCCTGAAGCGCCAACTGGCCGACCCCTGGGATGTGGTTGCATCCGATTATCAGCAGGGCCAGCTTGTTCGGGCGCAAATTACCAAGCTGACGAAGTTCGGCGCTTTCGCCCAATTGGTAAAACAGCCAGAAGTTGAGGGGCTGGTTCACATCTCAGAGCTATCTGAGAACCGGGTGGCGCATCCGCGTGAGGTCGTCGATGTGGGTGAAGAACTCACGCTGCGGATTGTCAAGATTGACGTGGCCGACCGCCGCCTGGGTTTAAGCCTGAAGGCCGTGAATTCAACAGAGTATCTGGATAGCGACATGGACTTCCTATTTGATGACGAATAGGCAGTTGCAGGCTCGCCTTTCACGATTGTTGTACGGGTGCCAGAAGCGGTACCCGTGCTGCAAACGCCCCTCGCAGTTTAACAGTCCGTGTTCTAAACTCTAACAAAGTGTTATATCCGATTGCATGACTGCGTGGCTGATACTGTTATAATGGACAGTACGGTAGCGCCACGTGGCCGAAATATAATCTCTCGTGTTCGCTCCCACAATAATTTTGCTCACGAATCGTTGACCACCCTACAAGAAGTGCCGGAGGTATACCGTGCCGAACAAAATGGAACGCTTTACACAGCGGGCGCGGCGGGTTTTGAGCCTGGCGCAAGAGGAAGCCGAACGCTTGCAGCATAATCACATCGGAACGGAGCATCTCCTGTTGGGGTTGATGCGCGAAGATGGTGGTGTTGCCGGGCGAGTCTTGCGCGAGTTGGGCTTGGAGCAACGTCGCGTTGAAGAGCTTGTGGAACGCATGACACGTGCGACCACACGCCCCGCTAACTCGCAGCTTGATCTTTCCCCTGGGACGAAGCGCGTCCTGGAGTTAGCCGTTGACGAAGCCCGTCGCATGGGCCATCACTACATCGGAACGGAGCACCTGCTGCTGGGCCTTGTGCGCCAGTCAGAAGGTGTTGCAATTGATGTGCTGCGCCGCCTGGGTGTTAGCCCGGAGGAAGTGCGCCGCCAGACGCGCCGCGTGCTGCAAGAAAGCCCGGTACAGCCCAGCCAATCTGATGAGCAGCCCACCAGTTCCAAAAAGCCGTCCAAGAAGGACGCCAAGACGCCGCTGGTTGACCAACTCGCAACCGACCTGACCGAACTGGCCCGCGAGGGCAAGCTCGACCCGGTCATCGGGCGTGAAACGGAAATCGAGCGCGTGATTCAGGTGCTTAGCCGCCGCCGTAAGAACAACCCGGCCCTCATCGGTGAACCGGGTGTGGGTAAGACGGCTATCGTAGAAGGGCTGGCCCAGCGCGTTGTTGACGGCGATGTGCCCAAGCCGCTGATTTCCAAGCGCGTGCTACAGCTTGATGTGGGTTCGCTGGTGGCCGGTACCATGTATCGCGGCCAGTTTGAAGAGCGCCTGAAGCGCGTCATCGAAGAACTGAAGCAGTCCGACAGCATTCTCTTTATCGACGAGGTTCACATGCTGGTGGGTGCCGGCTCCGCTGGCAGCAGTGTAGACGCGGCCAACATCCTCAAACCTGCGCTGGCGCGTGGCGAGTTGCAGTGCGTGGGTGCCACGACCCTGGACGAGTATCGCAAGCACATCGAAAGCGACCAGGCGCTTGAGCGCCGCTTCCAGCAGATTGTGGTGAACGAGCCATCCATAGAAGAAACGGTTGAAATTCTTCAGGGCATCCGCCCGCCCTATCAGGATCACCACAACGTCGAAATCACCGACGAAGCCATTGAAACCGCGTCGAACCTGTCCGCCCGCTATGTGCCAGATCGCTTCCTGCCAGATAAGGCCATCGACCTGATTGACGAGGCGGCTGCCCGCCTGCGGATGTACAAGAGTCCAGAGGCATCACAGGTGCGCCGGGCTGAGCAGGAACTGCGCGATATTGAGTATGACATCGACATCATGATGGAACAGGACGTTCCAGAGGATGACGAGGAATACGCCAACCTGACGCGCCGCCGTGAAGACCTCACCGAGTCGCTAGACGTGTTGAAGGCTAGCTGGAACCCGGAGACGAACCAACCGCGCCTGCTGGCTGAAGACATCGCTGAAGTGGTGTCTATGTGGACGGGTATCCCGGTCACCCGGATGACCAGTGAAGAAACCGAGCGCCTGATGCACATGGAAGAAAGCCTGCACAACCGCATCGTCGGTCAGCATGAGGCCATTATCAGCATCAGCAAGGCTGTTCGCCGCGCCCGCGCTGGCCTGAAGGACCCGCGCCGTCCGATTGGGTCGTTTATGTTCCTGGGGCCGACGGGCGTCGGCAAGACGGAACTGACGAAGGCCCTGGCAGAGTTCCTGTTTGGCAGCGAAGACGCGCTCATCCAACTGGACATGAGTGAGTTCATGGAGCGCCACTCGATGGCCCGCCTCGTGGGTGCGCCCCCAGGGTACGTGGGCTATGAAGATGCGGGCCAGTTGACAGAAGCCATCCGCAAGCGCCCGTACAGCATCGTCGTCTTTGACGAAATCGAAAAGGCCCACCCGGAAACGTTCAACATGCTGCTGCAAATCATGGAAGAGGGCCAGTTGACGGACGCCCGCGGTCGGCGCGTGGACTTCCGCAACTCCATCATTGTGATGACCAGCAACGTCGGGGCCGACACGATTAAGAAGGGCACCAACCTGGGCTTCCAACTGCCCCGCGATGCGGCCCAAGAGGGGCAAGAGTCCTACGATGACATCAAGAAGAACGTGCAGGATCAACTGCGCCGCACCTTCCGGCCAGAGTTCCTCAACCGTGTGGATGCAACAGTGGTCTTCCGTCCATTGACCCGCGACGAAATCGGCTCCATTGTGGACCTGGAACTGTCCAAGGTGAGCGAACGTCTGATTGAGCAGGCCATCACGATTGAAATTGATGATACAGGCCGCGCCTGGTTGGGTGAGCGTGGTTACGATCCTGAGTTTGGGGCACGCCCACTGCGCCGCCTGATTCAGAACGAAATTGAAGACGCATTGTCTGACGGTATTCTGTCAGGTCGGTTCCCATTTGCCAGCATTGTTCGCATCACGGTTGGTGAAGGCGGCGAACTGGAAATGGAAGCTGTCGAAGATGAGATGCAGGCCCCCACAACGAGCTAACCTGCAACCCTGCTACACAACTAGCAACACAACAGCCATCCCATGTAGGATGGCTGTTTTGCTTTTTGGGGTGCTTACGATGCGCTGTCCGGGTAGCGGCCACCCACCAGTCGGCCTTGCAACTCTTGTAGCCCTTCCAGGTCGCCCCTGGCGGCGTAACTGGCCTGCTCTGCCCAGGATTCAGCGGCAGGGGCAAAACGCTGACCTTCGGCATCGAGCGCGGCACGAATATCATCCACAGAGGCGTCTGCCAGTTTGACAAAAGACGTGTAGCCCTGGGCAATCAGCGCTTGCGACATCTTCGGGCCAATGCCTTCCAGCAGGGTCAGGTCATCGGGCCGCTCATCGGGGGCGTCCGCAGCGGGGGCGGGGTCTGCTGGGGCGTCCGCAGCGGGGGCGGGGTCTGCTGGGATGGGTTCCGCTTCCTCGACCCATTCGGCTTTCGCTGGCGGGGCCAGGGCGCTTTGGGCAGCGGTGGGGGTGCTGGCTTCTGTACCCGAAACGGTGAGGCCCGTATTACGTAGATTGGACGGGATAATGTCAGTCGCTGAAAGCGTTTGCACGATGTTGCTGCGGGCAATAAAAACGAGCAACGCACCGATACCGATGAGAATAAGAATCACCCACCAATTTGAGCTAAACTCCAGGCCCCCACCGATGGCCCCGGCAATCATGAAGATAGCCGCCATGAAAGCCAGAATAGCGAAAAAGATTGGGGTTTGATTGGGTTGGTTGTCCACCATGAACTCCTGATTGGCTGTTTGTGTCATCGCAATTGAACGCTAAGATGTTAGTTAAAATTCAAAGTAAAGTCAAAAAGCAATTTTCACCGTGTGGGCATGTGCTAAAATAGTATTGTACAGGATTTCACAAAATATTGAGGCGTAACACGCTATGACGCGCATTCTACTTTTAGGGATTACATTGGTTGCGCTGGCGGGCTGCCGCCAACAGCCACAGGTGATTGTGCCCGATGAGGCCACCGTTACGATTGACTTATCTGTTGCCCCGAACCCGCCCGCTGTTGGCGATGCAACGCTGGTGATTTCCGTTGAGGATGAAAATGGCGACCCGATCAACAATGCAAACATCGCCATACGCGGCGATATGAACCACGCCGGGATGCAGCCCGTGCTGCGGGATGTAACCAACGGGCGTGAGGGCGACTACACCGTACCGTTTGAGTGGACGATGGGCGGCGATTGGTACGTGGTCGTCACGGCCACCCTGCCAGACGGGAAGGTGGTCGAAAAGCAGTTTGACTATGTTGTCGCCTCTGACGGTACGATGCAAATGGACGACATGGCGACAGAAGCCGTCAGCGACGAGTCGTGACCACGCGGCAGCGGCTCTATCGCCCGCGCACAGCGTTTGATGTGCTGCAAACCCCGTTATTAGGTGGGCTGCTGCGCTGGCGCTGGGGGCGGCTCACATTTCAAATTATCTTCGGCGTGATGGCTGCCTTGCTTGTCATTGACGGGTTTGTGGGGCCGCAGCGTGCCCCGGAAAACCTGGCGACGGTGGGGGCGTGGGTGCATTACCGGGGTTTGGTGGTGCTGGCCCTGCTGCTGGCGGGCAATCTGTTTTGTATGGGCTGCCCATTCACGCTGCCGCGCACACTGGCCAAGCGCCTATCCATCAGGGGGCGGCGCTTCCCGCGTGTGCTGCGGAACAAGTGGCTGGCGCTGGCGGGCCTGTTCGGGATTTTTTACCTGTACGAATGGCTTGATCTGTGGGCCAGCCCGCTTCTCACAGCATGGGTAATCGTTGCGTATTTTGTGGCGTCATTTGTGCTGGAAGTGCTGTTCAAAGAGTCCGCATTTTGCAAGTACGTGTGCCCACTGGGGACGTTTAACTTTGTGTATTCAACTGCATCGCCCACGCAAATCAGCGTACATGACCCGCAAGTGTGCCAGACGTGCGTGGGCAAAGAGTGCATCAACGGCAGCTATGCCCCGCAGCCCGTCGTATTAATCGACCAGATTGGCACAGGCGGCAAACCAACGCAGACGCACGAACACAACCCCCAGGGTACTCCCGGCTGTGGCACAGAACTATTCGCCCCGCAAATGCGCTCTAACATGGACTGTACGCTGTGCCTGGACTGTGTGCGGGCGTGCCCACATGAGAACGTCGGGCTGTTCACACGCAGCCCGCTCAAGGAACTCACCGACCCGGCAGCGCGACGCCAGCGCTGGGATGTGATTGTGCTGATAACCGCGCTGGCGTTCATGGGCATCGTCAACGCCTTTGGCATGGTGCCACCTGTGTTCGCGCTCATCGAAGCAATGGCGGGCTGGTTCGGCTTCCTGCGGGAATGGGGCCTATCAGCAAAGGCCGTTGAAGGTGTGGTGCTGCTGGTACTGTTTGGCACGGGGAACCTGCTGCTGCCCGTGATACTCGTGCTGCTGGCCGCTGCGTTTACAAAGGCGTTCGTCCGCACAGATGACGGCTTACGCCACATTGCCGGGACGTTCGCGCCCGCGTTTGTGCCCATCGGCTTTGGGATGTGGCTGGCGCATTACCTGTTTCACTTTCTCATCGGCATCTGGACGATTATTCCGGTAGGGCAGGCGTTTTTCGGCTTTGAACCGAACCTGGGTTTGACTGGCGTCGCGCCGGGTTCACCGCTGCTGGCATTCGTGGAGATTGGGTTTATTCTGATAGGCTTTACGGGCAGCCTGTATGTGGCCCAGCGGGCGGCTATCACACGCTACCGGCGGCAGGGATTTGTGGCGCTGCTGCCCTGGGCGCTGCTGTTCCTGTTGATGATGCTGGCAGCGTTGTGGGTGATGGGCTTACCAATGGAAATGCGCGGCACAGAAGCGATGTTCAGTTAGCCGCCCAGGTTGACCTCACCGAGCAGCACCCAGTCATTTGCCGCGCCAGGCACGTCGCTTAGCACGTCGCTGCGCGCTAAATCGGGGAAGGTGTACCACCCCGCATACACGGCATAGCGCCCCGCACCGAGGTCGTCCGGCAGTTGCAACGTGACGGCCTCAGCCCGGCCCTCACCAGCGGTTACCTTGCCCAATGGCCTATCTGCCCCGGCAACCTGATTGCCATTGGGATCAATCAGATGGACAAAGCGCACTTGCTCAGCAGTGATACCATCAGCGAAGTGCCACCACAACCACACATCCAGCGTATTCGCTGCTGGGTTGGGTACGATGGCGGCGCTGTTCAACCGGATGCCGTCCGCAAATGTCACGGCGTTATCCAACGCGGGCTTAACGAGATCACCGTGACTGAGTGCATCAACAGTGACGGGGCGGCAGCGGATGTTAGCGGGGGTGGTCGGCGGGCAGGGTGGCTGCGGCTCTAACTGTAAGGTTGTATAGCCAAATTGAAGGGGGACGGGCCATCGTAGATCGGCACCCGGCCCAACTGTCGCCCGCCCAATCACCTGACGATCCAGCGTCCAGGCGATGTCGCGCCCGTCCCCACTGAGTTGACCCGTGAGCAGCAGCCACCCTGGTTCCGGTGAATAGATATACATCGGTGCGGGCATCGTAACTTGCTCAGGGACGCTGACATCTGCGTGGAAAGCGGGTGGCGCGTCGGGTTCTGGCACACGGAAGGCGGCGATGCGCTCATCCGTGTAGAAGGGCGGCCCCAACTGCTCGACCACATGCGCGTTGAGCGCGTCATCCCACCCCTTGAATAGAATCACCACGTCAGCGTCGGCGGCGTCCAGCAGGGCCGGGTTCAGCGTGGCCTGCATCAGTTGGCGCTTGGCAGGGGAAACAGGCGTTTCCCGTGAGATGAACCCGGCGACGAGCGGCTTTTGATGCCCGGTTTGCAGGTACATGGCCTCTTTTGCGACAAGCAGGTTGTCATGCGGCACATTGAATACCGCCCGCACGTCGGGGTCGTCGCGCAGCGCCCGGATTTCATCGGGGATGTGCGCGGTCACGGTCGGGAAGTTTGGCAGTCGATTTTGCCAGACAAGCTGGTATTCAAACGCGATGACGGCAATCAATGCGGCGGATAGCGCCCACACCAGCCCACGCCGCTTCGCACGCAGCCGCGCTGTGAGCCATGCCAGCCCATACCCCGCCATAATTGCTACTGCTATGCCCATCGTCAGGTTGAAGCGGCCCGGTGTGCGAATCGTGTCAATCACAGGCAGGTAGGCCACCAGCGCGAACGGCAGTGGAATGTACGTCGCCTGCCCGTCCACACTGATTGTGACGGGTGCATCCAGCAGTTTGAGCAGCGGCCCCAACGACAGCACCCAGCAAATCAGCGTGAAAGCCAACCAGCCCCGCGCACGCGGCACGCGCACCCCCGCGACGACCACCAACAGCACGGCCACCACACCCACATAGGCTGTGCCCTCAACAATGTTGGTGCCCAGCACACGCCGGGGATAATCCAGCGCGGCGAACAGCGGATGAAAAAACGACGGCGTGACCACCGCCAGCGCGTCTGCGCTGAAGCGCACCGCCCCACCGGGATCAACGGCGGCGGGTGACGTGGCCTGCTCATACGCTGCCGGGACGAAAAACACCGCCGCGAACACCAGCCCAATCACAGTGGCAATGCTGACGGACCGCAGCCAACGCCAATCACGCTGAGCGAGCGCGGTCACCCACATCAGCGCGGAAAGGGGCAGCGCGATAAACAGCAGCGACAAGCTGCTCCCCAGGATGACCGCAACGAATAACAGTCCGGCCAGCAGATAGTCACGCGGGCGCTGGTGCCGCCGCAGCCGGTAAAGCGCATCAATGTAAAGCGGGCCACCCCACAGCGCGACAATCCCGGCATGAGAGCCAAATAGCTGCCCCTGTACGGCAGGCCACAACAAGAACATCGCCCCGGCCACCAGCGCAACGGCCCCAGCATATAGCGTGAGCGGCTGCTCGGTGTGGGTGCCATCCACCAGCCGCCGGACGAGAAAGGCCATTGCCCACCCATTGAGCGCGAGGCGCAGCAGCACCATCAGGTTGTAAGCAATGGGCAGCGGCATCACCCACGAAAAGATCACCGCCGGGAACGATTGCAGCGGAATGGCCCACAGCCACAGCGCCGGGAGTCCGTCCGGGTGGGCCAGGTACGTGTGATGAAAGACGGGTTCACCGTTTTGCAGCGCGTAGGTATACCACCAGATATGCCGCGCATACTCATAGGCGTCACTTTCCGGCGCACCAATGAAGTGCGTGTTCAGGCGCGTGATGAGTGGGTACGTCATGGCGATGGCCAGCAGCAAATACACCCCATAGATCAGCCCCCACCGCCCCACGCTGCGCCAGCGGCTAATCATCACGCACCTGCACCGTGCCGAGCGCAACCCAATCATCTGCCGCGCCGTTTACATCGCTGAGGACGGGCACGCGGGCTACATCCGGCAGGGTGTACCAACCCAGGTAAGCGGTGTAGTCGCCAGGGGGCAGGCCAGCAGTGGGTAACGTGACCGCCTCCGTCCAGGCTTCCGCGCCATCGGGTAGGGCAAAGGGCGTATCGACCTGCGCGGCAAGCTGGCCCTCAGCATCTAGCAGGTGAACAAAACGCACCGGTGAAGCATCAACGGCCTGCGCGAACTGCCAGTGCAGCCACGCCTCGCCGTCGCTAAGGTGGGCGGCTTGCAGCGTAATGCCACGCTCAAATACGATGGGCTGGCCTGATGTTGGCTGAAAGTCACCCAATGCGCTGGCATCCAGCATGAGCGGTTCGCATTCCAACGCATCACCCGGCAAGTCAGGACAGGTGGCGGCGCGTTCCAGCGTGACGGTGTGATAGCCACGAGTCAGTGAGATTGGCACATGCAAAGGTGCTGCCCCATCAATTTGCCAGCGGTGCAGCGTCTCATCATTGAGATGCAAGCGCAGCGTGCCCGTGCCGTTCACATCCGCTGTGAACACGCTCCAGCCCGGCCCCGGCGCATAGATATAGCCCGCCTCGGTATCATCAATCTGGCCCGTGTCGAATGGCTGTGCAGCAAACGCGGTATCAGTCGCCGGGTCAGGCGCATACCATGCGATAAGCCGTTCATCCGCGTAGAACGGTTCACCGAGGCGGTTATAAGCGTGGGCTTCGAGTTGGCCATCGGGGTCAGCCCACTCGCGGTGCAGGATGACCACATCTGCGCCCGCTTCATCTAGCAGGGCCGGGTCGAGTGTGGACTGCATCAGTAACAGTTTTGCCGCCGGAACCGGGGTGCGCCGGGTCACATGGCCACCGATGAGCGGTTTATGGTGGCGCGTTTGTAAGTACAGGCCGTCTTTTGCCACGAGCAGGTGGTCATACGGGATGTTAAACACCGCCCGCACATCCGGGTCGTCCCGCAGCGCGGTGATGGGATCGGCTTGCAAGTCTACAATGGTGTTGAGGCGCGGCGTGCTGCCCTCCCACCACACCTGATACTCAAACGCGATCAGCGGCACCAGCCCGGCCAGCATCACATAGCTGATGGCCCGCCGCTGGAAGAACCGCTGCTGCAACAGCCAGTGCAAGCCATACGCGGCCAGCATCGCTGCGGCCAACCCCACCGCAAAGTTGAACCGCGCAGGCGTCCGGGCGATGTTGAGTACGGGCAGGTTCATCAGCACGGCCCAGGGCAGCACGATATGCGTGGTGTAGCCGCCCGCATCAACCGTCACAACGCGGTCCATCACCTTGAGCAACGGCCCCAGCGACAGCACCCACGCCAGCAGTGCCAGCATCCCCCACCAGCGGGCCTCTCGAACGCGCCACAGCGCCACCGCCGCCAGTAGTGCCACCGTCAGCCCGATGTATGCTGATCCCTCAATGTTGTTAATCCCGCCCAGCACCCGCCGCGAGTAGGTCAAATCGGTGAACAGCGGGTTGTAAAACGACGGCGTAACGACGGCCAGCAGGTCCGCGCTGTAGCGCACATCACCGCCGGGGGGCGGCAGCGGCGAATCGAGTTGTTCCAGGGCGACGGGCAGCACAAACACCAGCGCGACTGCCCCACCCAACAGCCCACCACCTGTCATCCAGGCCAGCCCGCGCCACTGCCGCCCGACCAGTGCGCTCAGGTATAACAGCAGCGTTACAGGGAACAACGCATACACCAACAGCAGATTGTTCCCTAGCAAGCTCACCACGAAAAACAGCGCGGCCAGCAGCAGCCCACGCCAACTGCCCCCCGCACGCAGCCGGAGCAGCGCCACCACGTACAGCGGCACGCCCCACAGTGTCACAAGCCCAATGTGAGAGGCAATCAGGTGGCCCTGTATCGTTGGGAACAGCGCAAACACCGTCCCGCCGAGCAGGGCAGCGGGGGCACTGCGGGTGAGGTGCCACGCCAGGTAGTACACGGCCCATCCATTGAGCGACAGATGCACCAGCGCCGCCAGGTTAAACGCGGCGGGCAGCGGCATCACAAACGCAAACAGCCACGCCGGGAAGGATTGCAGCGGGTTGCCCCACAGCCACGCCCCGTTCAGGCCATCGGGGTAGGCCAATAGAGGTTGGAAGAAGACAGGTTCCCCGTTTTGCAAGGCGTGCGCCATCCACCAGATGTGACGGCTGTACTCGTAGGCATCGCTGAACGGGTCGCCCATAAAGCGCTCGTGCATCTCGAACACAAGCGGGTAGGTCATCACCAGCATAAGGATGACAAAATAAAAATAGGCGCTAAGATGCTGCCGCCGGATGGGATTCATACAGGGGTGTGATATACCAAGAACAATGCAAACGGGCCAGCATTTTAGCCAATCTGATGAGGTGCGGCTAGTCCTCTTGCGCTTCGGCTTCGTAGTTGGTCAGGAATTCTTCAAGATCAACCGTGTAGCCGCCGTCATGTTCTTGCAGCCCGGCGTGTACCGACCTGATGGGGAACGGGTCAACGGGTCTGTCTTCTACGCCCATCATCGTGCGGATGGCCTGCATTTCCATAGTGGTAATGCTTTGCATTGTTTGGTGTTCGTCGTCCAGGTCGCGGGTGCCAAAGGCACGGTGAAAGGCAATCCGTTGAAACTGAATGCTGGCCATGTTCGCCACCAGCAGCGCGTTGGGGTTTAGGCCGCGTGCTTTCAGGTCGTCCTGCCGGATGAGCAGCAGACTCATGCCCAGGATAATCACCCCCAGCCACTGCGCGGCGGTCAGGCTTTCGCCCAATACGATGTAAGCCAGCAGCAGCGCCACACCAATTTCCGCAATGGCGGTGATGGCCGCCTGCAAACTGCCCATAAACTTCACGCTGGCAAACAGCAGCAAGCGCGATAGCGCGGTAGACACCCCCAGCATAAAAATGGGCAGCAGCGTTTGGGGCCACTGCTCTATAGGGATGCGTTCGCCCACCGGGAGCCACGTCATTGTGACAACAACGGCCATTGTGGTCAGGATATACAGCGTAGCGGTGGGCGAGGGCATCTCAAACAGCACATACTGGCTGAAGATGATGGTGCCCGCGAACATGAGCGCACTGCCCAACATAAAGCCCACCCCCAATAGGTCAACCCCACCACTGTCGAAACCCGTGACAATCATCAGCCCCAACAGCGCCAGCAGCACCCGAATCAACACCTGGGGGGTGATGCGTTCGCCGCCGATGCGGGTGAGCAGCAGGGCAAATACCAGATACATGCCGTTGATAAGCTGGGTAAGCGATGCGTCCAGCAAGTCCAGGCCGCTGTAGTAAAACAGCGAGCCAATCCCGTTGACGGTGCCAATGATGATGCAGCCGCTTAGCCCTGCCGGGTAGATGAAAATGTAACGGCGAAAGAACAGCCCATACACCACCCACAAAATACCGACCGCGATCAGCGTGCGGATGGCCGCCACACTGAATGGGTCGGCCCCGGCGTTGTTGGCCATTTTGCCGAAGATAGGTGCCATCCCCAGGAAAACCGGGGTTAGCAGGGCCGCAGTGATGCCCGTGTAGTAGCGCTCGCTCATGAAAGATAGCGCATCAATATGTAACAGCAGTGGGGCGGGCTTGGGCGTTTAGGGGCAGCTTGATGATGAACTCGCTTCCAGGATTGCTGACTTTGTCGCGCTTGTCGCTTTTGACGGTGATGCTGCCGCCGTGGGCTTCTACGATGCCTTTGCAAATGGCCAGCCCCAACCCGATGCCCCCGCCCGCAAAGGCCGTCTTGCTGGTGGAATGCAGCCGATGGTCACCGACGGTGTGAAAGCGGTCAAAAATGAGTTCGATGTCTTCTGGTGGGATGCCGATGCCGGTGTCTTTCACCTGGACGTAAACGTAAGTACCGTCTGTGTAGGCACGAACATCAATCTGGCCGTCATCGGGCGTATACTTAATGGCATTGCTGATGATGTTATCCATGACGATAAGCAGGGTTTCGGAATCAGCCCGGATGTTGCTAGGAAAGCCGTCTTCGTGCAGGGTGGCCGTCAGGTTGCGGCCTGCCAGGGCGTTCTCATAGCGTTCAATCACCCGGTTGAACAGGTACACAAGATTCACCGGCCCCAGGGACAGTTCAAACTGGTCGGTCATGATGCGGCTCATCGTCAGGATTTCGTTGACGAGGGTTTGCATCCGCTCGATAGCGTCTACCAGCCCATCAAGCAGGGTTTGCGTAGACGGATCAGCTTCTATGGCCACTTGTATTGTTTCACTGTCTTGCAGCAAGCGCCCATAGCCATACACCAGCGTGAGTGGCGTTCGCAGTTCGTGGGCCGTCACTTGCAGGAAGGTGTCCTTGAGTTGGTCGAGGCGCATCAGGTCTTTGTTTTTGCTTTCTAGCTCGCGCACGCGGGTTTCTAGCTGCGTCACCAGTTCTCGCGTATAGCGGCTGCGGGCTGCGGTCAGGCGTTCGCGGTCGATTTCGTCACGCCCGCCACCCAGGTAGAACTCAATCTGGTCAGGTAGGTCGTCCACGTCCAGCGGCTTGGTGATGTAACCTGTTAGCCCGGCGGCCATAGCCAGGTCGCGTTGGTCGGTGTAGTTCAGGTCAGTGAGCGCAACAATAGGCACCTTAATAAAGCGCTGGTCGCTGCGGAGGACGGTGGTCAGTTCGCGCCCGGTGATATCTGGCAGGTCAATGTCCGTCAGGATGAGATCGACCACCTGGCTGCGGGCAATATCAATACCATCCAGGCCACGCCCCACCACCTTCACATTATAGCCCGCATAACGCAGGGTGCGGTCTACAAGCATCTGGCTGGTGGGGTCGTGATCTATGTATAAAACAGTTCGCTTATCGGCCATCGTTATCGCTGTCTAACGGGTACCTGTATCTAGGAACGTTGGGGGTGCGGTATCACTCAAGTTCACTAATCAAGCTATCAACAAATTCGTCATCAATGAACGACCCCTTCTGTAAAAGCATGTCAATCTGCCCGCTCAGGCGTGCCCGGTCGCGGGCGGTGAGTTCCTTGGCGGTGATGACCACAATCGGGATATTACTCAGCTTGGGGTCGGTTTTCATGGTTTCGATCACCGTAAAGCCGTTGACGATGGGCATCATCAGGTCGGTAATGACCAGATCGGGGTGGTGCTTGCGGATGAGTTCCAGCCCCTCGGCACCGTTGCTGGCCAACTTCACGTCATAGTTGCCGCGTGCTTCCAGGATGCGAGCAATCAGGCGGGCGGCGTCGTTGTTGTCTTCAATGACGACGATGTGGTGAAGCTGGTCGCTGCGCCCCTCTACCGTCTGGATCGCGTTGGCCAGCGAGTCCTCTGGTACGACGGATGTTTGGCCGCGTGCTTGTAGCTCCACCTGATGCTCCCAGTGTTCGCCCAGGATTTGCGTTTCAACGGGCAGGGTATGGCCAGAGCAATTGACGACAACCACATCATCCGGCTTGATGATGCCGCGCCGCACCATTTTAATCAGGCCCGCAAACGTCACCCCGGTCGCTGGCTCCACTGACATACCATCCTGGCTGGCCAGAATGCGAATCGCGTTAAAAGCCTCTTCGTCGGTGGCATCTACGAAGTCGCCGCCGTACTCGTTTACATAGTCGTACAGCAGTTCGTAGGCCCGGCCTGGGTTGCCGGTTGCCAACGTCACAATCACGGTTTCAACATGCTCAACGGGGGTGGCGATGCGCTGGCCGTTTTGCCAGGCCTGCACCATCGGCGCACACCCGGTTGACTGAATCAGGCCCAGGGCGGGCATTTTGTCTACAAAGCCGAAGTCCACCATTTCACGGAAGCCCTTGCCCACACCAATTGGCCCCAGGCCACCACTCACGCCTTGCAAAAACCAATCGGGGGAGCGCCAACGGGCACCGCCCTCTAATGCTTCGCCCAACTGCTCCGCGATTTCGTAGGCCATTGTTTTCATGCCCTCCATCGCCGCCACACTCTTCACGCCCTTATCCAGGAAGATGCCTTTTGCAGCGGCAAAGCTGGCGGCAAGTGCTTTGGTTTCGTCGTAGTTGCCTGTTGTCTTAATCACCTGAGCGCCATAGACGGCGGCTTCACGCATTTTTTCGTTGGGGGCCAGGCTGGGGAAAAACGCCCACAGCTTGATGCCCGCCCGCGCACAGTACGCCGCGTAGGCGATGGCCACATTGCCTGTGCTGGCAACCACCACCTCAGTAATGCCCAGTTCCGCCATTGCAGAAACGGCCACGGTTGCCTGCCGATCTTTGAAGCTGCGCGTTGGCCCCTGGCGTTCGTCTTTGATGTAGAGGTGATTGAGGCCCAGGGTCGCCGCTAAATTGCGCGACTTAATCAACGGGGTGCCGCCTTCGTTCAGGCTAACGATGTTGCTAGCATCGTAGATGGGCAGCATCTCGCGGTAGCGCCACAACCCGGCAGGCCGTTGGGCAAACTCTTTGCGCCACTCTGCCGGGTCAATCTGGCCAACGTCGTAGCGGGCCTCAATGATGTTCTCACCACACTGCGGGCACCCCTTCGTGGAGGTGTCCAGGTTATTGAGGTTGGTTTCCCATCCACAGTTGATGCACTGCAATACGATATGTTTGGCTTTGTCGGCCCCAAGTGCCGGATTCGCCATAGTTTATTCCCCGTGATATTTGGCGATTTGCCTGCGAACTTCGTCAATGAAGGTCTGGTAGTTTTCCTGGTTCAAATCCGTTTTGTAGATAATTTCCAGGTTGATGAGCTTCTCACGCTCGTCGTGGCTCATCGTCGTTTCCCCGGTAACGACCACCAGCGGAATGCTGGCCGTTTCTGGCCGTGAGCGGAGTTCATCCAGGACGGCAAAGCCATCCATCCCTGGCATTCGCAAATCCAGGATAACCAGGTCTGGGCGGCGGCGGGCCACCAATGAGATGCCTTCTGGCCCGGTGTGAGCGGCAAACACACGATAACGGCCATGCGCTTCCAGGATTTGCTCAATCAGGCGGGTGCTTTCTGGCTGGTCATCAATGATAAGGATGCGGTCAATGTTGCTTTCCCGCTCTGCTGCTAGCGTTGCTTCAACGAGTTGGTCTGGCGTGTAGGGCAGTTGGATGAAATCGTAAGCGCCCTCGCGGTAGGCCCGCTCTGAGTCGCCATCAAGCGTAACCACGATCACCGGAATATCAAAGGTGTCGTCACGGTCTTTAATTTCCTTTAATATATTCCATCCCTCACCGTCGGCAAAGTTCACATCCATGATGATGAGGGTAGGCCGCAGGCCACTGGCCATCGTGGTCGCAAAGAACGTGTCTGAGGCAACCTGTACCTCAAACCCTTCGCGCTGAAGCAGGCGGCGGTACTGGTCAACGCGCTGGGTGCTTTCCTCAATGATGAGAATCTGGCGTTTACGCTCGAACACGCTGGGGGGTGGCCCCATCAGCTTTTGCTGATTGCCCTGGTTTTGCACAACCAGGCTGGCCATTTCAACAGTAGCCGTTTCAGAGGTTTCAGCATCTGCGTGCTTGCCGTTGGCCTGGGGGGCAGTCTGCGCTTTTGGCTGATCGTCCTCGTCATCACCGAAAGCTACTACGGGGTATGTTGGCACGGTAATGCTAAAGGTGGAGCCAACATTCACTTCAGATTGCACGAACATCTCGCCGCCTTGCAGCTCAATCAGCGATTTGGCAATGGGCAGGCCCAGCCCGGTGCCGCCCGCCGTGCGCGTGAGGGACGAGTCGATCTGCCGAAATGCCTCGAACAGCAGGGGCAGGTCCTTTTCTGCAATGCCGATGCCGGTATCGGTCACATCTACCCGAATCATCTTACCCACATTTTCAACCTCAACGGGATAGACGTTAAGGGTAATGCTGCCTTCGCTGGTGAACTTGGCCGCGTTAGACACGATGTTGAGCAGCACCTGCCGGGTGCGGAACTCGTCACCGAACGCCTGGGGCATGTTGTTGGCCGTATTCACCAGGATTTCAACGGGCCTTTCCTTCACCAAACCGATACCAATCGAGCGCACGCCCTCGATTACGTTCTTAATCTCGAAGTATTCCTGCTGCAAGTCCATCTTGTCGGCGGCAATCTTGGCTGTGTCTAGCACGTCGTTGATGAGGCCCAGCAAGTGCTGCCCACTGTTGAAGATGGTGGTCAGGTCTTGCTCCTGCATTTCGGTCAGTTCGCCGTCAATGCCCTTGAGCATTACCCGGCTAAAGCCAATGATGGAGTTCAGCGGCGTTCGCAGTTCGTGGCTCATATTAGCCAGGAAGTCGCTCTTGATGCGGTCAAGGGTAAGCAGTTCCTCGTTCTTCTGCGAGATGTCTGCAATAAGGCGGGCGTTTTGCACAATCGCCGCTAGCGTACCCCCCAATGCCAGCAGCAGCGTGAGCGTGTCTTGATTGTAGGCCCGCAGGCGGTCAGCCTCCATCGTGACAAGGCCGATGACTTCACCCCCACTGCTAAGCGGCACCAACACGGCAGAACGAGCGCCGTGGCAAAGCGGGTGATAGCGTGGCTCGTCGCGGATGTCGTCAATAATGACCGGGATCAGGTCATCGGCTACCAGGGCAATCAAGTTTTCGGTGTCTGTCACGGAGACGCTGTGGGCAATATCATCCGCGAGGTCATCGCTAGACATGGCAACAATGTTCAGGTTGCGCTCTTCGACGGCCACTTCTTCAGACGTGAGGTAAACGCCAACCGAAAGCGCCTCACGCGAGCCGCGCAGCAGTTCCGCCACATTTTGCAGCGACTCTTCCAACCCATCAGCGGAGGCCGCCGCTGTTGTAATGGTAAACAAGAAGCTCATTTCATCGGCACGCCGCTCAGATTCGTTAAATAGGCGGGCATTGTCAATCGCCACCGAAATCTGCCCGGCTAGCAAGGTAAGGACGGCCACGTCGTCATCACCGAAGGCGTTGGCAGTGTTAGATTGCACGTCCAGTGCGCCGATAAGCTCCCCTTTAATCATGATGGGCAGCGCCATCTCTGAGCGGGTGAGCGGCAGGTACGGGTTGGGCCGGTGAATCACGCGGGCGTCGGATGTGTCCAGCGCGATGACAGGTTCTTCGCGCAGCGTCACCTGGCCGATCACACTACGAGACCCCTTCTCCAGCTTGTGGCCAATGGCCAGCAGTTCGCGGCCCGGCTCGCCCGTGCTGGCTTTTAGCAGGGCGAACTCATAGTTGTCGTCCATCAGGAAGACCTGAACGTGATCGTAGCCGAACTGCGCCTTAATCAACTCCACCACCTTTGGCAGCAGCACATCCAAATCAAGAATGGACCCGGCGATCTGCGTGACTTCTGCCGATGTTGCAAGCTGGCGGGCGCGGCGTTCGGTTTGTTCGAGCAGGAACGAGGCTTCTAGCGACAGGGAGGCTTGCTCTGCAAAGGCCTGATACACGCGCTTTTCGCGCTCGCTGTGGCGGTGCGGCTCACGTGAGCTAATCCAGATGGCACCGATAGAGCGGGTGGGCACACGCAGCGGAATAATGTCCAGCGCCAGGGCGTCCAGGCTGGCCACGGCCATCCGTTCGATGTCACTGAGCGACGACTCGGTTTGCACGTCGTCAATGGTGATAACGCTCTTCGTTGCCAGCAGGTTCCACGCGGGGAACTGGTCGGCAGTGAGTGCGATACCGTCCAGGTCGAGGCTGGGGTCGCTTTGCCAATTGGCCATAATCTGGACGGTAGCCTCTTCAGCGTTCCAGTCTGTAGTAGAAAGCAGCGCCACGAACACCTGATTAATGTGTGGCCCGATGAGCTTTTCATGAACCACTTCTAGAATGTCTTCCGGCGTGGAGGCGTCTGCAAGGGAGCGGCTGGCCTGGTAAAGGGTGCTGGTTTCTTCCAGCGCATTCTGGATTTGTTCGAGTAGGATAATGTTGTCGATCACAACGGAGGTGCTATCAGCAACAGCATTCAAGTAGCGAATGTCACCCTCAACAAAGGTGTGCGGCTCACGGTAGGCCAGGAACATACGACCATCGGGCATCCCCTTTACCCGCAAGCTAACCGAAGCGAACGCCTGAATGTGCCCCAGGTCAATCAACGCCTGCTCGAACGGGTTTGGCTCTTCAATGGCGAGCAGGTCGTCAATGAAAATACGCTCATCCCGGAAGAGGCCAAAACGGGTGAGCATCACGCTGAAGTCAACCGGCGGCCCATCCATATTAACGTTGAACAACTCATCCAGCAGGTCTGGTGAGCTGGGGTCGGTCATCAGGTAAGCCGCGTAGATGTCGGGCTGCAACGTTTCGGCGGCGGTTTGCACCACTTGCGTCAGCTCGTTGATGTCGCGCACGCGGCTGATGGTGGTAGTCGCACTGTAAAGCGATGACGTTTCGCTAAGGGCACGCTGGGTGCGGCGGAACAGGTAACGGTTGTCAATCGCAACAGCCGCATTATCGCCCAGCGTGCTTAAAAAGCGCTCGTCTTCGGGGGAAAACTCGTGGGGTTCAGTGTAATTCACCACAATCCAACCCAGCGGCGTGTCTCGCTTGCTGGCCCGTAGTGGAACGCTGGCAAATGCACCAACCTGCTGCTCAATAAGGTGTTGGCGGTCAGCTTCGGTGATGGTGACATCATCGTAGATGTTATCAATCAGCACAATGCGTTCAGGGTTAAGCACGCCGTCGCTCAGGCCCACGATGTCAAGCTGCTGGCTCATACTGCGGATGACGCGATACGTGTTGGTGGGGTCGTCCATCAAGATGAGTTGGGCGTCTTCCGGCTCGTTCATGATGAGTTGGAACAGCACCACATCCAACACGTCGTCCAATTCGTCAGCTTCAGAAAGGGAGCGTGTGGCTTCGTACAGCGAGATGGTTTCGCGCAGGTTGTCTTGCAGGGTGCCTTCCAGGTTACGCAAGTTACTGATGTCTTCAAAGGCCGCCACAATACTAACGATCTCGCCGTTCGCGTTGCGGATGGGCGCAGCGTTAATCAGCAGGTCAATCTGGTGCCCGTCATCACGCACTACGGATACCTCATCGCTGAATTCTGACTGGCCGGTTTGCAAGCTGGCTAGAATTGGCAGTTCGTCGTCAGGGAACAGCACGTTCGTCCCCGTCCGGTACAGGCTGTACAGTTCCGAATTGAATGCGGTGTGCTCATCAATCGAGCGGCCCAGGTACTCTGGCACCTGATTGTTGTACTGCACAGGCAGCAGGGTTCGGGCATCCAGCACCAGCACACCTGCGGGCAGGGTATTCAGGATAGAGCGCAGGGTGTTGCGCTCGTTTTCGGCTGCGATGAACAGCCGCTGGTTATCCATCGTAACAGCGACCTGCGCCGCCAGCGTGTCAATCAGGGTGTCGTCACGTTCGGTCAGGTCTGGTGAGGTGGGGGCACGGCCAATAATCATCGCCCCGATGATCCGCTCACCGATAACAATGGGGGTCGAAATGTGTTTGCCAACAGACGCAACGACATCCGGGTTGTGTTTAAGGGATGGATGCGTTTGGGGGTTGTTGACCATAATCGTGCGGTTAACCAACACCGCGTCGGATAGTGTGTGTTCGGCGGTACTCAAATTGAACGCTTCTGGCATGATGGCGGGTACGCCAGCGGGGACATACTGTGAAATGGGCACCAATTGGTTATTGGCTTCGTCTAACTGGGCCAGTGCCCAGCGGTCATAGCCCGCTGTTTCTGCAAGGCGGGCAAACAACGTGTTGATGCTGCCAGTGAGTTCGCCGCCAATCTGGTTGGCAAGCTGGCTGGCTTCGGCCAGGGCAAGGGCCTGTCTTGCTTCTTGCTGGGCCTGCTCAAAAAGCAACTGGTTGTCCAGGGCAATGGCAACCTGGTCGGCCAGGGCACGGGCAAAGCGCACATACGACTGCGGCAGCATATCGGCATGGCGGCTTTCAATCATCAACAGGCCCAGCCAGTTCTGCCGCGATTCCAGGTTACAAGTCATCAAGCTGCGCGTCCCATTGGCCTGAATAAACTCGCGCAGTTGCACATAATCCGTCAGGCGTTTCTGCACAGCATCCAGCCGTGTCTCTTCGCCCAGGGTGTCGGTGAGGCGGCTGTAGGGGGCGGTTTGGTTGCCAAAGCGCATGGGTGTGGTGGTTACGAGGCCGTCTTCCCACACAAAGGCTGCTTCCAGATAGGCCGGGTCGTAAGCGGGTTCGGGGTGGGCCGTGAGGACGGTTACCCGCGTTACGCCGTCAAACGGCTCGGTCAGGTGATCGACGGCTGCCTGATACATCGCGGTTGTGTCTTGGGCGACAGTAATGGCATTGCTGGCGCGGTAAAGGCGGCTGGTTTCGTCCAGGGCTTGCTCGGTTTGTTCCAGCAGGCGGCGGTTCTGAATCACCGTCCCCATCTGACCGGCCAGTGTGCGATAGGTGTCCTCTTCGTCAGATAGGAAGATGGTATCTCTCGCGCTGCTCACCATGAACAGGGCGACAATTTGCTTGCCACTTTGCACAGGGAACACGATGCCGCACTGGTCATCAATGGTGGCCAGCAGGTCGGCAAGCTGCCGCTGGAAAGCGTTGGCGGGGTCTGTGCGAATCACCCACTCAGACAGTTGATCGCGCAGGGGCGAATCTGGCGAGAGGGTTATTGGGATGACTGTGTTGGGTTTGGTGATTTGGACGCCGTGTGACTGGGCAACGTGTCGCAGACATGTGGGCCAGCCCGTCTCGTCTAGTGGCCCTTCCAAAATCAGCAGGCCAAAGTTCATGTCACGGTTGCCCGCTGTTTCCTGAGTGGCGCGTACCAGGTCATCAAGGCCCTGGGCCTGGTTAATCAAAGCACTCGCCTGATACAACCGTTCATTTTGGACGAGGGTGCGCTGTGTTTGATCCAGCAGCAGGCGGTTATCTACGGCAACACCTGCCTGGTCAATGATGTTGTTATAGGTGCGCCCTTCGCGGTCTGGGAAGTTGCGCGGCTCTGGGAATTCAATCAGGATGCAGCCGCGCCAGTTGCCACGCACACTCAACGGGATGAGTACAACAGCGTGTCCGTCAACACGTTGAAACCACTCACGCAGGGTGGGGTCAACGCGCACATCGCGGTCCACATCGCGCACCAGCACAACTTGATTGGCGTTGAACGCCTTCAGCAAGGGGTGGTGCTGCATGGAAAAGCGTTTGCCCACAATGCCTTCTGGCAGCGGCTCGCCGCTTTGCTGCCAGGCATTCGTGATCTCCATCCATGCGGGCCGTCCGTGGCCGTCATCATCGAACGGGTCGAAAATGCCCACCTGCCCGGAGGTCGCCTGGGGCATGGCAGACTGCACAATCGCCTGGATGATGTCTTCCATAGTATTCGCTTCGTTGAGGAAGCGGCTGGTTTGATACAGCGTGGACGTTTCGGCCAGGTTAGTTTGTGTTTCCTGGAACAGCCGGGCATTTTCGACTGCCAGGGCGATGCGGTTTGCAACAGACTGCATCACAAATTCATCGTTGTTGGTAAAGCGCATCCCCTGGGGTGGGGTTGCATTGAGCGTGCCGATAACCTCGTTACGGATTCGGATAGGATAGGACAGCATCTCGGCGGTGGTCATCGTCCGCACCTGATCAGCACTGCCTGCTTCCACATTCAGCAGGTCATACCGGTAGACCTGCTCCAGGCCCACCTCGCGTTCCAGTTCTTCCCAGGCCATCTGCGTTAGTTGGCGGTTGAGCGATTCAATCTGGCGGACGCGCTGCTGCGACTGCTGCACCAACTGCGTTTTGTACACTGCGACCGCGATCTGGTCTGCCAGAAGCTGGTAGGTTTGCAGGTCTTCTTCCTGGAAGATGTTGGGCTTGTTGCTTTGCAAGTCCAGCGCACCAATGGTGCCCTGGCCGATGCGCAGGGGCAGGGCCATTTCGGCACGGGTATCTTTGAGCAGTGGGTTAAAGGCATGGGTGCCGCGTTGGTCAGCGTCTTGTTGCGTGTCGTTGACGATGACGGCCTCACCACTGGCAGTGACCTGCCCGATTACAGACCGTGACCCCACAGCCAATTGGTGACGCTGCTCCAACAAGCGCTGACCGACTTCCCCCTGGCTGTAGATGAGGACGGCGTTTTCTTTCGTGTTGTCCAGCAAAAAGACCTGCGCGTGATAAATACTGAAGGCGGTGCTGATGAGGTTAATAGCGCGATCGAGCAGTTGGTTAATGTCTTCGACGGCAGCGGTTTCGCGCCCCACCTGGGCTGCAACACGCAGGTTGCGCTGGTAACGCTGCGCTTGCTCTTCAATTTGGGCGTTGAGGCTGGCTAACTGCTGTGCGACCTGCTGCGTCGCTGTAATCATCAAGGTGTCTTCGTCGGCGTCGTTCAAGTAAACATCAACGGGCGCGGTAACGATGTGCTGCCCCCGTTGAATTTGCTGAATCATCTCATTGGCGACGGTCACCCGGCGCAAATTGCGCGTCAACTGGCGGTTAATCACGAACACCAGCCCGAACGCCACCAGCACACTGCTAACAAAGACGATGCCCCCGGTAATCAGGGGTTGGCTAAACACGACCAACCCTCGATCAACAACCACAAGCTGCCAGGGCATTGTGGGGGCATTGCCCCGGATAATGGCTTCGCTGGCAACCAGCGAAACGGATTGACCGAGGCCCGTTCTAAGCTGTGTGTCGAACCGGGGGGCGTTTTGCGTTAGCAAGCTAAACAGGGCTGCGTCGGCCTGGGGATAGCTTGGGGCGTCAGCGGCCAGGTCTGGCAGGTAGCTGCCGACAGGGCGGGTGTTATCTGCCAGGACAAAGCCGTTGCGGTCTAACAGCACATAGCGGCGGGACTGCCCGGCCAGGGTGCTATCTGGCACAACATTACTCACTGTGCCTAAAATAGCGGTGGCGTCTGCCTCGATTTCGATGATGCCAGCGGCCCCGCTCAGGTCGCCAGCACGGGTTACAGGCGCAACAACCGTCACAAGGGGGCGGGGGGTGTCCGTCGCCAGGCCAGGGGCAACAGTCAGGTTACTGATGGCGGCTGAGCCGAATTCCAGCCCCAGCCCCTGTTGCAGGCTGGGGTCAGTGCCTGGGGCGCGGGCGCGAAAATCAACGTTTAAGTCAGTGCGGATTTCGTTCTCGCCGGTCAGGGTTGCCTCTACCTGAACGGAGCCATCTGCGTCAATGTAGCGGGCGGCCACATAACGCCCGCGACCGTCGGTGAGCAGGTCGGCAAGGGTGTTCATCAGGGCGGTGCGTGTTTGACGGATGTCTTCGGCTGTGGCTTCGGATGACCCCAACGCGGTGGCAAAACTCTGGGCAGGCTCCGACGTAGACACAATTCGGGCGTCACTAAAGATGCCGTCAATCTGTTCGGTTAACCGCTGGCTGATGTTGGCCAGGGTAAGGTTTTGCACTTGCCCGTAACTGCGGTTGGCATTAATCATCACGACAAAGAAGCCAATCAGGCCCAATACCGTAAAGATAGTGATGATCGTGAACCGCATACGATCCATAATGCGGTCTTTAATGAGGCGCGATTTTTGTTGGATTTGCTCAGTCATGGTCGTTCGTCGTCTGGTTTCGTCTTTTTAGTCTCGAGTAGGGTCGGGTGCGTCTTCTCGATTGAGGCGGATGCTCACTTGTGGGACGCGAAGGGCTTCACCCACCTCACGGACTGCGGCGTGCAAAATTTCGTTAACGTCAGCCTGGGCTGTTAGCTTAGCAGATATTTCGTTAACCAGGCGTTCACGCTGGGTAGCCAGTTGGGTTTGCTCGAACAAGCGGGCATTGTCCAGGCTAAAGGCCAGCCGCTCAACCAGGTTTTCGGCCAGTTGCAGCTTATTGCTATCGTAGTCGGCGGCGGGTAGTTCCCAGGCCACCACCCCGATGATTTCGCCGCGCATCCGCAGCGGCACGGCAATAGGTATGGTATCGCGGGCGGTGATGTCCCCAACGATAGCTTTGCCCTGGCTGGTCGCTCGCTCCCGCAGGCTTTCCATGTCAGCGTCCGTTTCTATACCAACCTGTTTGGACATACGCTGCGTTTTTTGGTCGTACATGTAGTCTTGCCAGGAGCGGATGGTTTCTGCCCTGGCAGTTTGCTGTGAGGAACGAATGCGGCGGATGGATTCCTGATAAAGGCGGGCATTTTCAATGGCGACGGCGATCTGGTCGGCCATGATTTGCAGCACCGTCACCTGATCTTTGTCGAAGGTGGCGTTTTCACGGCTTTGCACATCCAGCGCGCCGATGATTTCGTTGCCCACGCGCAGCGGGAGGGCCAGTTCGGCGCGGGTGTCTGGCAGGAATTCGTTGCGGCGGTGGACTTCGCTGGTGTTGGCATCACGGGCGATGATGACTTCCCCCTGCGAGGTCACCTGCCCAATCACGCTGATGCTGCCCACGGCAAGGCGGTGGCCCCGGCTAAGGAGCTGCTTGCCCACATCACCCGTGCTGGCCCGCAAGATGGCGTAACGATTGTCCCTATCCAGCAGGAAGATTTGCGCGTGATAGATGTTCGAGAAGCGGTCAACAATCAGGGCGACAACATCGTCCATTAAGCGGTTCAGGTCACGCTGGGTGACGGCCACATGGCTGATTTCCTGCGTGGTTTCCACGTCGCGGGTGCGCCGGTTGATGCGGGCTTGCAGGTCTTGCACGACGGTTTGCTGTTGCTGGCGCATGTCCACAAAGGTCTGGGCCAGGTCACCAAATTCGTCGGTGCGGTTGATTTCTGGCAGCGGGACATCGAAGTTGCCAGCGATAACGCCCTGCATAGCCTGGCGCAGGCTGTCGATGGGTTCGGTCAGGTAGCGCCCATACAAAAACACGAGGCTAATCACGGTGATGGCGACCACCCCCGTCGCAATCGCAAACCCACCGGCAAAAAAGTAAGCCTGAATCTGGCGGACGATGCCCGCCGTCGGCACCTGCGTCACAAGGATAAACGGGGTTTCCTGGATGTTGGTGTAATAACCGATGACTTCCTCACCGGTGCCGCCGTCAAGTCGATAGCGGCTAAACCCGGTAATGCCGCTGCGGGCACGTTCAACGGCGATACTCTCCTGTGAGCGGGCAATGGCCTCGGTGTTCGCGCTCAGCCCAATCTGGATGCCATCTGGCGTTTGTAAAAAGCTGTAGGCGTCGTAGGTTTGGTCGTTAAAGCTAATGCGCGGGTTGATAACCGTTGCAATGTTTACCGTAGCGACCAGATAGCCAATGCTGTTCTCACTACCGCGCAGGTTCACAGCCTGCACAATCTCGATATTGGCACCATCGCGGGGGGTAACGACCATCACTTGCTGGGTCATGGGCGCAGTGACCTGGGCAGCGGTAATGCGGCGGTAAGCTGCTGACGCGGATGCGTCGGCGCGGGTGTCAAACGTTTCAATGACAGAAACGTTGTCATCTGCAACGGCGGCCACAATCATACCGTTGCGGTCTAGCAGTTGGAGGCTGCTGAACAAGCGTGTAGTTGGGGTGTTGAGCAGTTCCGCAGTGAGCAGGTCACGGGCGTCGTCAACACTCGTCGTGGGCAAGCTGGGCGCGGTTTGCGTGTTGTTCAGCAGCAGCCCCACTAGCATTCGATTGGTGTCTGGCGCGGTTGAAAAGGTCATCAGTGTATCAGACGCGATGGCAAACACGGATGTCAGTTGTTGGCGCTGCTTTTGCCCCACCTGGCTCACGTAGGATTCAATATTGCTGCGGTCAATATCCTGGCGGCCAAACAAAAACAAGGCCCCCGTCATCAAAGTGGGCAGCGTTACGGCAATGATGAACCCCAGTGCCAGCCGCAGCCGGATGGGAAATGCACGGCGGGGGTGGCTTGCAGTGACCTGGCTCATGTGCCGTCTCCGTTACTATTTGACTCGTGACCGTTGCGGTAGCCCGGCCCAGGCAGTACATTGCCGTCGGTGGGGATGCGCCTGGGTTCCACGAAGATTTGGGTTTGAATGGCCCCCAGCGTATCGTTGAAGTTGCTAACAGCCACGCTTAACAGCGTATCCACGTTAGTTGCCCCAATCAGCAGGTCGGCAACGGCGCTGGCTTTGCGTTCGCGGTCGGCCTGGGCGCGGGTTTGTTCTAGCAAACGGGTGCTTTCCAGCGCGCCCCCCAATCGGACGGCAATGGTGCGGGCCAGTTCCATTTGCTTCTCCGTTACCGCCTGATCGACGGGAATCGAAAAGTTCATCGCGCCCAGCGTCTCTCCGCGCACTTGGATGGGCACGTTGATGAGTTTTTCGTCATTTTCAAACGAAACGTAGACTTCACCGCGCTCCATTGCCCGCTGCATCGCCTCCGGGATTTCGTCTGCATAGCGAAGACCGCTGCCCTCCAGGTCAAAGCCGATGGCTTGCTGGCCGCGTTTGCTGATGTAATCGCTCCAGGTATGGCTGATAAGCTGCTGGCGCTGGGCCTGCAACGTGGAAAGCTGGCTTTGCAGGCGGTTGGTCATGGCGTCACGGTCGGTCAGGTCGGCGGTCAGCCGCTCAATGTGATTAAGCAGGTAGAGCAGGGTGCCAATTTCCGCTGCCAGTATTGTCAACACATCCACATCCTTCGGCTGGATGCGGTCGGGGCGAACACTCTGGATGTCCATCACGCCCAGGCTGCGGTCACAGTGAACAATCGGGATGACAATCCCCTGTTGGATAGCCGGGAGGAGGTGAGCAGCCCGTGCCGGGCTTTGCTGGGCGGAAACTTGAATGGGCTGTTGAAGCCGAAGAGCATCACTGAAAATGTGTGTGTCGCCTGTTGCCAGGGCGTTTTCATGGCTAATGCGTTCAATATCTTGCACGCCAGAGCGCAACCGCCGCGACAGCCGCCCGTCGTCATCCAGCAGGTAGATTTGCACAAAATCGTACTGGAAAGAATCACGCAAGAACCGGATGGCCTGCTGCAAGACCTGGGTTTGGGTTGTTTGCGGGCTAACCCGGCTGACCGTTTGGAAGATATTCCGCAAACGTCCCAGGTCGCGCAGGGCGGCACGAGTGACTTCCTGCCGTTGGTTGGCAAAAAGCGCGAGAATCGCGGTTGCCAGGCCGATGATGAGCAAAATCTGCGCGACATCCGCAAACGGGTTGCCCACGGAAGCCGCACCCTGACGGATGTTCAGCAGTTGCAAAAACAAGACCCCCAATCCCAAAAGCAAGCCCATCCCGATGATACCCTGGCGGTTAAACAGCATCCCGGCTGCCACCAGTGGCAACATGACGACAAGGATAAAGCGCGGGTTGGTTTGGGGCAAAAAGTACATCACAGCCAGGCTGATGAAGGTCAGGGCACTGATGAGAATAGCCCCGGCAAGCGCAACACGCCCCGCTTTTAGCACCAGGAAGGCTGCGCTCGCCAACAGCAAAATGGCTGCGCTCGCTAACAGGCTCAACACACTCAGGCCATTGGCAGGCAGGGTTAGGCCAAACAACCAGATGGCCCAAATCATCACAAAGGCCCACACCGTCGCTAAAATCGCCTTTGCCCGCTGGTGCTGGAACGGGTCTTCGTAGGGCGTTTGGATACTAAACAGGTAACGTGTTGTTTTTGCAATCATAATGAATCAGGCCCCGTTAGGCGCGTTATGGGTGTCGTTGTCACTGTCCATCGTTGCGAATTTTGTACTCAGGCGGATGGAACCGCGCCCGGCACCGAGCGTTTCCCCCAATTCTGCCAGGGTCACTTGCAGCAGTTCGTCAACCGTGCTGACGCTTTGATATTTGCTAACGATGCTGTTCACGCGCTGCTCGTACTGGGTAACAGATTGGGTTTCCTCAAACAAACGGGCGTTGTCCAGCGAAATTGCCAAACGGTCAGAAACAGCGCGGGCAATTTCTACCGCGTCTTCTTCCCACAGCGACTCATCCGGGGCGATTTCCATCGTGCCGATGACTTCATTTCGCAGAATGATGGGCACAGCCAGGGTGAACTGGCCGTCCTGCTGGTGTGTAACGGGTTGGCGGCTGCGGGTTGCCTGCACCGTGAGCGGGGAAGAGCGGGCCGTGCGCTGCAACTCATTCCCGCTCAGCGTGACGCTGATGCTTTTCGGTTGGTCATCAACAAAGCTGGCCCAGCTTTCCCGCGTGAGTTGGCGGTTGAGCCGTTGAATTTCGCGCAGGTTAGCTTCGGCTTCGATGTAAAGCCGCTGGTTTTCCTGCATGTTGCGCTGCTGGTTTTCGAACAGCTTGGCATTGCGAATGGACGCCGCCAGCAGATTGGTCATGATTTGCAGGGCTTGCAGGTCATGGCGGGGGAAGGCGTTGGGCAGTTGGCTTTGCACGTCCAGGGCACCGATAACGGTTTCGCCATCACGGATGGGCAGCGCCAACTCTGAGCGGGTATCAGGGAGCAGTTCATTGCGGTAATGAATAACATCCGTGTCAGTGTCCGACGCGATGACTATCTCACCTGTTTGGGTCACCTGACCGATAACGCTGCTGGAGCCGACGTTGAGGTGATGCCCTCGTGCGACCAGTTCTTTACCCACGTCGCCCGTGCTGGCCCGCAGCCATGCAATCTCGCCTGCTTCATCCACAAGGAAGATTTGCACATGATAGTAGCCAAACCGGTCGCGGATAAAGTTCACCACGCGGGGCAGCAGGTCCTCTAAAGACACCATCCCGACGGCAATCTGGCCGACCTCGGCTGCGGTACGCAGCAGTTCGGCACTGCGCTGCGCCCGTGAGAGTGTGCTGCGCGTGGAACTGATGTAGTAGCGCACACCAACGCTCACGACTGTAATCACAAAAAGCATGTTGATTTGCAGTGTAGGCGCAATAGATGTCGGGTCGGTTGTAACCACCTGTACGGTGCGCCAGAGCAGAACACTGTACGTCAAGATCATACCAGCCGCGAACAAGCGCCAGTCATACAGCAGCAGCGCCACGCTCAGCGCCAGCAGCACCAGCATATCCGGCACGATGACGGCAACCCCCGTCGTCGTCAGCAGCAGCAGCGGCACGGCCAGCTTCAACTGTGCGACCAACGTGAGTGTTAGGCACAACAGGAAAAGAACGCCCGCCGCAAACAAAACGAGCGTTGTCGTTTCGCTCGGTACCGCTGCTGTTGTAAAAGTGAGCAGCGACCACGCACCGACGAGGCGGGCAATGCCAAACCCGGCTAGCACCTGCACCAGCCGGGTGCGAACGCGGGGGATGGCTTCAGGATTTACTCGGTCGAAGGTCGTCTCTGGTGGTATGGCCACGGTAGCACGCTCCTGCGCGTATCAGTCAAAATCAGGTGTTGGATGTATCTGTCGATGGCCCCAGTTGGATTGAGATGTGCTTGGCCTTCAAGACATCACGTAGGCTGCGGGCGGCGACAGCCAGCGTGGTTTCCACACTTGTTGCCGCCTGGATTTTGGTGCTGATTTCGTTCACAAGCGCTTCGCGCTGGGCGATGCGCTGGCTACTTTGGTAAAGCCGATTGTTTTCGGCAGCCAGGCCGAAGCGCTCACCCACCTCGCTAAGCATGTTCAGGTCTTCAGGTGAAAGGTCGTCATCGACCTCAAACTCCATTGCACCGATGACTTCACCACGCACACGCAGCGGCACGGCCACAATATGCGTGCCGTCCGGGTCGGTGCGCCGCACAATCTCGCGGCGGTCAATCGCATCTGCAATGGACGCCGTGACGCTTTCTGAATTGGCTATCCGATTCGCTTCAAAATCCAGGTCGAAATTGTAGCTGTTGGACTGCCCGCGCAAAAAGTCTGCCCAGATGTTCCCGGTCAGTTCTTTACGCAGCCGCTGCACTTCCTGCCGCGCAGCGGCCATGCTTTCTACGAGGCGTTCATTCTCAACCAAGCGCTGCTGCGTCTGCTCTAGCAGGCGGGCATTGGTGATGGTGATGGCGATGCTATCTGCAATGGCCTGGAGCGTGGTCAGGTCGTCTTCGGCCAGCACGTCACCACGCTTGCTCTGCAAGTCCAGCGCCCCGATGTTGCGCCCCCCCGTCCCAATCGGGAGCGCGACTTCCAGGCGAGTATCTGGCAGCAGGTCGTTGGGCCGGTGGACGCTGTTTTCACCACCCACAACCGCCACAATGGGTTCCTGGCGCTGCGTGACCTGGCCGATCACGCTCAAACTGCCGACAGGCAGGCTGTGATGTCGGTCAAGTAACTGCTGGCCCACCTCACCTGTGCTGGCCACCAGATTGGCCACACGTCCAGTGTCATCTACCAGGAAGACCTGAACGTGATACATCGCCGGGTAATCCAGCAAAACGTCTTGCACAATGTCACTGAGGACGCGATCCAGTTCGCTGACATCAGATATGCTGCGGGTGATGCGGGTGGTTAGTTGGGCCAGCTTCACCCGACGGCTGGACGCGGCCACGTCCTGTTGGGCACGGCTGCGGGTCAGCAAGCGGCGGTAAATCAGCAAAAAGCCGAGAATGGTCGCTGAGGCAAACAACATCAAAATGAGGGTATTGGCCGTGTGCGTGGGAATTGCCGCGACCGCCTCATCGTTGATCGTTGTCACAAATGCCACCACTATCAGAATGAAGTGGATGGGCGCAGCAAAGAACAACCCGCGTTCACCGTCCAACATGCCCGCCAGCACCAGCCCAATCAGCAGCAGGTAGGCGTTGTCAGCATGGGCGATGTTCGTTTGGATGAGGGGCGGCAGCAGCAAGATGTACACCGCCAGCACCGGGACGAGCGCAATCTGCCGGACGTAGCCGCCGCGCACGCCGATGAGTGTTGCTACACACAGCACATATGCCATGACCGCCGCAAAGCTGTACAGCGGATAGATGGCAAACTGGGCGGCCCGGCCAAAGTAGGTTTGGAACTCAAAACTGATGGCTGTCCTAAAAGGAAGCAGGGCACCGGTGAGCGTAAAGGCCAGCAAAATCACGCTCACCGCGATGAGCACGGTTCGCGCTTTGTCCCGGTCGGCTTCCTGCGGGTAGCGGTTGGCATCAATCAGGCGGTTGAGTGTGAGCTGCACGGTGGTCTAGTTTCCATTGTCGCTGTCTTGTGGGCGGCTGCGGCGCATTCGGATGCGCCCGCGCTTGGCACCAATTGCACGTCCAACTTCCTTCATGGTCAGGTCAATCATGGATGAAATCTCGCTCTGGCGTTGAAGTTCCACAGAGATTTCATTGGCGAAAGTTTTGTTTTGTGCGATGCGTTGACTTTGAGTATAGGCGCGGGCATTATCTATTGCCACCGCCATTTGGTTGACCATCTGTTGGAATAACGCTACATCTGTGTCAGTGTAGGCATCGGGTTGGTTTGCCCCTACTGTCATCACACCCAGCGTGCGCCCGCCATTGATTAAAGGCATGGCCAACAGCGAATTGATGTTGTTTGCCTGCGGATAGGCCAGCCCAGCCTCACCTGTGAGTTCTGGCAGATAAAGGTGGCGGCCCGTCTCAAACACATAGCCGGTGGTCGTGCCATCTCGTGGGACGATGACGCCGCCCTCAATAGGTTGCCGCTCATTGTTCACTTCCTGCCACCCACCCATCAGCACCAGTCGTTCGGTCTGGTCATCGTAGAGCGTAACGGTAATGTGCGTGACCGAAATCAATCCGGGTACGCTGGCCAGGGCCTTCCTCACCATGTCTGTCAGGTTCAGGGTTGCCTGGGCCGTATGACTGAAGTCCGTAATGCTTTGAAGCTGCCCGGCGCGTTGTTGGGCGTCGCGTTGCAGGCGCAGCGTTTGCAGTGCGATGCTTATTTGCCTCGCTAAAACCTGGGCGACTTGTATCGCCTCACGGCTGAACGTGCGGGCAGCATCTGCGTAGTTCAGCGCAATAGACCCCATCACATTCCCACTTAAATCCACTAGGGGCAGCAGGGCAATGCTGCGGGCATTAACGTCCAGCAAGTTGCGCTGCATGTCTGCCCTCAGTTGCGGGGCGTGTTCAACATCGTCAGTAATCACTACCCCCGCCGCCGGGTCATAACCGACGCTCAACAGCGGGTTGCCCGCCATGCTGACTGTCGCGCCCATATAATCTGTTTCGGGGTGTTCTGCAATGACAATCCCCGTTTGCAGGTCCTCGTTGATGAACACCATGCTGCCGTGGTCAACGCCAGTTGCTTCTACCAGCGTTTTAAGCCCATCTTTGAGTAAGGCGTCCTCATTATCATAGTTACGGATGGCACCGCTGTTCACTCGCTGTGAAAAGGCGTCGAGCATATTAAGCGCTGTGGACTGTGTTTTGATGGCGCTTCGGGTTTGCTGCAAGTCATACAGCAGGGTTTGGTTTTCGATGGCGACTTGAACCTGACCCGAAACCGCCTCGTACAGGCGACGGGTGCTTTCTGGAAAGGGCTTTTCGTGGTCGAACAGCAGCAAAATCAAGTCAGAAACGCGGGGCGGCGTGCCCTGGTGCCAGATAATGAGGGCGGCGTAACTCTCGAAGGTGTAGCGGTGCGTTAGCAACCGCACCGGGTTGCCTGGAACTGGATTGCCTTTAGGTGCGAAAATCACGTTCTGATTGAGTTGGCCCAGGTAGCGCTCAATATCTTCAAGGTCGCTGTCGGTAGTAGGGAGCGGCTCGTACAGGCTGTGCCCACCGTCATCTGTGAGCGTGTGGTTCAGCAATACCTGGTGAATGCGCTTCCTCCCCGGTGGGTCATACTGAATGCACAACTGGCACACCACAGACGCATCGGGGGCCAGATGGTCTTTGAGGACTCTAAAAACATCCAGGCGGCTTTGTGTATGGGGCAAAGCGGTATTCGCCGTATAAAGCGCCTGCATTTCGAGCAAGTTGTCTTCTGTGCTTTGCATCAGACTTTGATTTTCGATGACCACCCCCACATGGTCAGCAATACTCCGCATGGCCCGCAGGCGATCTGGCTTGATGCGGGTGGCGTTTTCGTTGGTAAGGACGATCAGGCCGCTGAGGGCGTCGTTGGACAGAATCGGCAGGATGACCAACGAACCGATGCCCTGTTCCTGAAGGCGAACACGTTCTTCTTCGCTAATAAACACGTCGTCGGTTACGCTACGAACCTCAAGCGCTTCCAACACGCTAAGGGTTTGGCTTGCCGGGTAGTCATCTAGCCAAGCCAAGCGTGACACTGCACGGCTGGTGGCTGCGTCCGCCTCCGCAATAATGTGAACCTGGTTATCAGGGGTGACCGTGGCCAGATGGGCGCTGCTGAAGACCCCCCCGGCAAAGTCGTAAACGGCCCGCAAAATTTGGGGCAGGTCGTTTGTGCGGAAGACCCGGCTGGACACCTCATACTGTGACTGGATGAGGTCGAGGTTTTCGTTGGCGTTTTCCAGCAAGATGCGGTTTTCGATGACCGCGGCAAGCTGGTCAGCCAGGGCACGCAGGCCGTTGTAACGCGGTCCGGGTTCGCGCAGGTCGCCTGTGCTGCCGAACACCAGCAGCCCGCGCAGGCTAACACCCATGTTCAAGCCGAACGACGTGACCATGTTCATGTCATCTTGCATAAGCGTGTTTACCAGGGTTTCGGCCATCACCGGGCGTCGGGGCCGTGTGATGCTCCACAGCAGCATCATACGGCCTTCGAGATACTCATGTAAAAAGTACACCACACGGGCATCGTCAACCGCGCTAAAGTCGTCTGACGGCAGAACTGGGATGGTTTGCTCACGGGTGACGATGGCTTTGGTATCCAGGCGGCTGGGGCTGCCCATCAGCGTGAAGGGGCGGTTGAACAGCGCAATGGCAACGGTCTGGATGTCGTCCGGGGCGTCGTTCAGGACAGCACGGGCCATATCTTCGTAGGTGACGGCGACGGCAATGGCTTTGTTCGTGTTAACGAGCTGTGTTGCAAATTGCTGGGACTGCTGGGACTGGCGCAGCAGCCGTTTACCCAGCAGCGTGTTGCCGATCTGGTTGGCGATGGCCGCATACAGGTCGATGTCTTGCTGGGTGAGGGTGTGGGGTTTGTCGGCCAGCAGTTCTAACGTGCCAACAATCTGTGTGCCAGAGGTGAGGCCAAAGACGGTGACCTGGTTCGCGTTCAGGGCGATGATCTGTTCGCGCATCCAGCCCGATAGGTAGCCCGCGTCGGTTTCCACATCTTCGATGATGATGGGGATTTCCTGGCGCAGGCTATCCAGATACGATTTTTCAGGCAGGCTGCTGATGGATTCGTTTTGATCCAGCAGTTCAACAGACTCTCGTGTGGCCACAGCGCCCACATAACGCCGATTATCGGCAGTCGCATCACCGGCAGCAGGTTGGATAGACAAGGACTGCTCGAAAAGCGTCACCATCACCCCGATGATGTTGGCCCCTGCCACATACATGGCAGCAGTGGCAATCTCGTCTTCGGCGTCTGCCACCAGCAGCATACGTGACGCAATAACGAGTTTTTGCGTCCGCACCTGAATATCATCAAGCGAGGGGGTCAGGGTGGCCTGGGGCATCTCGCTAAGGGCAAGCGACGTGGCAACCTGTTCAGCAATGACCCCCAGCCACACCAGCCAGTCGTCGTCCAGCTCATCCACGAGGACTTCCAGCACACCCACAATATAGTCGCCAGCGTGCAGGCAGCTTACCCATTGTTTGGTTTTGGCGTCCCACAGGGTTTTCTGGTCGCGGATGCAGGCGGCGATGCTGCTGTTGGGGGTGAGGGGGACGGCTGCTTTTTCGGGTTTGTCGGTCGCGGCTCGAATCAGCAGGGTGCCGTCATCCAGGGAGTACAACCGCACCGCCTCAACATCGGGGAGTTCTTCAGCAATCAACCGCAGGGTGCGTTCAATTGCCCGCTTCCTCTCAACGGGGTCTTCAGCGTTTAGCCCAACCGCAAAGCCCCTGAGCGTTGTCCAATCGGGGGAAACAATCAAAACACACACCTCCCATAACACAGCGTTTTGTTGATGGATGTTGCTCCAGGGCGGTTTAGCGCCACTCCCAAACCGCATCACCCGCTAACAGGCGTTGAATTTGGCCAGGGAAGCGATCTGGATCGAGCGGTTTGCCCATAAAGCCGTCGAAGCCTTCTTTTTGGGCGCGGCGCATCTGGTCTTCGCTGGCCTCTGCCGTGACGGCCACCACGACGGTTTCTTTCAATTTGGGGTGGCTGCGAACCTTTTGTAGGGCCTGATAGCCATCCTCATAGGGCAGGCGGATGTCCATCAAAATCAGGTCGATGCGGGGCAGGGTTTCGGCAAATTGCACCACCTGCCAGCCAGATGTCTTCCATTCGCAGCGCTGCACCCCCATCGACGCTAACATGCGAGCGATGAGAACGAAATTGGGCACGTTGTCTTCAACGACCAGCACATGGGCTTCGCTGGGTTCGACAGGCTGCTGTGTTGCGGTATTGTCGGTCATATCTAGCGACCACTCCTCAAGTATTCGAGTACCAAGTCGGGGAACTTGTCAACGTCAATGGGTTTGCCGATGTAGCCATCTGCACCGGCGTCAAACGTCGATTGTTTGTCGCCTTCGCGGACGTTGGCCGTCAGGGCCACCACTGGCACATGTTCTAATTCTGGCATGGACTTGATGATGCGAGTAGCTTGTAAACCGTCCATGTCGGGCATGCTGATGTCCATCAGAATCAAGTCTGGCGGATTGTGCTGGGCCATGCGGATGCCCTCTTTGGCGTTGTCTGCCTCATCAACGTCAATGTCAGACGCCACCAAGATGCGGCGCACCAGCATCCGATTATCAGCATTATCTTCAATGTAAAGCACACGAGGCATAATGCTCCTCGATCCTATAGTTTGGCCTGCATGTAAGGGTGCAGTTTGGGGATGTCGTGAGATGATTGCCCTGTAATGCTGTCATTTACAGGGTAAATTTATTCGACCCCCAACATGCCCCATTATGTATCAATTTAACCTCTATTGCCAACTCCGCGCAGCCTATACCCTGAACTTACACCAACTCATAACAGTTGTAGCCGCCGGGGCCACCTTTGCACACGCCCCACGCCTATGAAGGGCGATAGTCCTTCGCGCCTTCATAGCTAATCGTTCCGTCCAATAAGTGGGTGATGTAGTCCCGATAGGCTGCCAACGGCCACATGCCACCCAGGGCGGTTGTCTGGCGCAGTTCAATAGCCTTCCGTAGGTCAGCGGCACTATGGCCCAGAAAGCGCGTGCTGCCGCTGCCCACACCGTTCGGGGTGTGGGCGTCACTGTTGCCCAGGCACGCCACACATACTTCCTGGCACATGACCTTTGCAAAGCCATTCGTGCCCAGCGGGAACGCCGCCGCGTTGACGACCTCCATCCCGTCGAAGCCAGCCCGTTCAATCAGGTGCATATCACAAAAGTAGCGTTGGGCACCCTGGCGCGTTTCACAAATTTGCACCTGGAAAGGATGCGCGAGAATCGCAAGGCCCCCGGCCTCGTGAATCGCCTGAACGGTGTCTTCCAGGTTTAGGCCCGTCGGAATCTTCTCGTCAATCCACAGCGCCAAAACGTGCCCTTCGCGGCTGGTGACTTCTGTGCCGATAACAATGTCGAACGGGTACTGGTCGCGGTGGTCGTAAGCCCACAACGCGGCGTCCAGTTTATCATGGTCGGTGATGGCAATCACATCGAGTTGGCGGTGCTGGCTCACATAGGCCAGCAAATCGGCAACGGCTGCGGCACCGTCGCTGACGTTGGTGTGCATGTGCAGGTCGGCACGTCCGAAGTCGCTTCTCATCCAGTAAAGCTCCTGACATTGAGTCTGCTTTTGTTAAGCATACTTTCATCTGTGGGCGTCGTTAAGGGCTGTTACGGAATCTTTACGCAAATTTAGCTCTAAATTCCAACGATGCTGTACAATCACATTCATGCAGCGTTCACGAGTTATCACCCGCATTGTTTTGCCTGTGCTATTTGTGATCGGCGTTCTGGTTGTCGGGTTCGGGCTGACGTTTTTCGCCGGGACGCTGGGCGTGCTGCCCCAGCGCAATACGCGCCTGGTCGCGTCACCCGGCGCACCTGTGCCCCTACCCGGCACGCCCGTCGCCCGGTTTGAACAGGTCAACCCGGCTGTAGTCAACCAGCTTGACCGCTTCCAGTCGGGCTATCGCCCGGCGGCGGCAGATGAGTTCGGGATTGATGTGCAGCCCATCGGCGCGTATTTGCCACGCACAGGCAACCGCGAGTTCGCCCTGCGTGACCCAACGCCGCTGCCCACGCCGTTCCCGTATCCCACATCACCGCCGCTGCCCGCACCGCCCATTCCTGGCGACTTCCCCCCAACTTTAGCAGCGCCGGATGACCGGGTGGTGCCTTTCCCGCGTGGACAGACAGACTGTGCGCCGGGGGGGCTGCCAGCGGAAGGGATTTTCACACAGCGGTACAACCGCTTTCATCTGGCGGTAGACATTGGCGTGCGGGTGGGGACGCCCGTGCAAGCTACCCACAGCGGCGTGGTGATTTATGCAGACTGGAGCGAGATCGGGTATGGCTACCTGGTGATTCTACAAAGTGGGCCGTTCATCACGTATTATGCCCACAATGCCTCGTTCAATGTGGAAGCCGGGCAGCTCGTGGGCCAGGGCAGCATTGTGGCCTGGAGCGGCAGCACGGGCAATAGCACCGGGCCACACGTCCACTACGAAACACGCATTAATGACCTGCCAGTTGACCCGCTCACGTTTAACAGTCGTGGGTACATCTCATGTTAATTGTGTGAGGCACCGTTTATGACGCAGTCGCAACCTAAAAAACGCCAACCCTGGTTTATCTCGTGGCGCTGGCGCATCGTCGTGCCGATGACGGCAGCCGTGATGCTGGTGGCGATGTTGGGCGCTTATTTTGTGGCCGTGCGGGCGTCTGATGGCCTTCGCATTTTGCAGGATGACATCCTGCTGGAAAGTGTGCGTGGCGTGGTCAGCCGTACAGATGCGTTTTACGAACGTCACTATCAGGAAGCGCAGCGCATGGCCTTCACGGTAGGTGTGCCCGAAGCGGTTGCGGACAGCGAAGAGGAAATCCTGACGGAAACCATCGAAGCCCTCGCCCGCCTGGGTGACCTTGACAGTGTTATTTTGACGGACACCAACGGTATCGAGGTGCTGGGCGTACAGTGGGTAGCAGAAGCAAACGACTACGCCGTCAACAGTGGCACGAACCTATCGGAGCAGGCGGTGGTGCGGCAGGCCCTCGCGGGTAACGCCGGAACAGCAGGCTACTTGCGCACGCCAGAGGGGATATTGATGTTTGTGGGCGTGCCGCTGCAAGTGGATGGGGGCGTTGTTGGGAGTGTTCTGGTCGGGGTTGAACTTGCCGACGTGATGACGACACTCAAGGGCAGCGCTGTAACAGACGTTGCCCTCTATGACGATGACGGCGCACTGCTGCAAACCACCTTTCCGCTTAACGATCAAACCCGGCCTGACCTTGCCGTGAACACCTCACTGATGGGGCAGACGTTGGGCACCGACGGGCGGGCTGTGCCTATCCAAAGCCAGACGATCAGCCGAGTGCCCCACCGCGCCGCCTACCTGCCTGTCAATATGGGCGATAGCACACTGGGCATTGCGGGTATCTTTGTGCCCAACAACATCCCGGCGACGACGATTGTCACGCGGCAGTTAAACGGCCTGATGGCAGCGGGTATCGCCGGGGCCGCAGTCGTGATGGTATTCGTCGGGCTGTTCTTCTTTACTGAGCGTGTCGAGCGCGTTCAGAAGACGGCAGAGGCACTGGCACGCGGCAACACAGCCGCACGCACACGCATGAAAGCCACTGACGAGGCGGGCGCAGCCGGGGCCGCGCTGGATGCGTTTGCCAACCGCGTCCAACACGAACGGGATGCCATGCAGCAAACCCTCAACCGGCAGCGCCGCGAGGCCAATCACCTGACGGCAGTGCTGGAATCACTGCCAGACGGTGTGATTGTACAGGACAACAACGGCCAGATGACGTTCATCAACAACGCCGCACGGCAGCTCTTGGCTACTTCACGCCAGCCGCTTGCGGAGCTGCTGAGGCCGTTTGAAAGCCAGCAGGCCCACGGTGAGCCGCTCGCACCCGGTATGTACGCGCTTGGCAATCCGCAGCAGGTTAATGTGGGCGGCAAGATGCTCAATGCTCAGGCGGCGTCTATCATGACGATGAATGGCGAACGGGTGGGCACGGTGCTTGTGCTGCGCGATATGACCGAATACGTCCAGCAGGAACAACAGCGTGAGCGGCTGTTGCGGGCCGTTGAGGAAGAAATTCACGCGCCGCTGGCCGAACTGGCCCAGGCCAGTGCCCTCAGCGGCCAACCGTTAGGCGACTTCGCCAAAGAGATCACTAAGCGGGCAGTTGCACTGCAAAAGCTGGTAGTGGAAATGCGCGAACTCACTGAAGTTGATGATGAGGCAGTCAGGCAGCGGCAGAAGGTGCTGCCCCTGGACACACTCATCTGGACAGTGGCAAACGATTGGCGTCAGATTGCCCAGGCTGCGGAGATCACGCTGCGGGTGACGATTCAGCGGCCCGGTTTGCACATCCTGGGGGACGAGCGGCGTTTGCGCTGGGCGGTTGGCAACATCCTGGATAACGCGATTAAGTACACACCGCCGGGGGGCACCGTCACGCTGGAAATCAACGGCGAGTCGAAGGGGCAGGCGATGATGCGTGTGCGCGACAGCGGTGTGGGCATCGCTGACCAGGATTTACCCCACGTCACGACGCGCTTTTACCGGGGCAACCCCACCACCCAAACCGGCGAGATCATCCGCACGCCAGGGATGGGCCAGGGCCTGCACACTGCCGAGCAAATTTTCAGCGTGCATGGTGGCTTTTTGCGGGTACGCAGCCAGGTTGGGGCGGGAACCGCCGTTTACTTCTCCGTGCCCGTTACGTCTACGCAAACGCTTGACCTACCCCGCATTGTCGAAGACTTTGAGGGTGAGACGGTCAAGCTGCCAGAAGGCCAGATGCGCGACCTCAACCTGTGACGGCGGCGTTTAGCTGCCCTCGTAGCCCAGGGACAGCGTGTAGGCCACCACGTCGTTCAGGTCCGCATCGGAGAAGATGTCGCCGTAGTTCTGCGGCATCAGGTTTTGCGGGTAGGGGCCAGCGTTATCAGCGGGCACAATGTAGTCGTTGGGGTGCAAAATCGAGTTGCGGACGTAGGTCACCACGTCTTCATCGCTGGATTCGGCAATGCGGCTTTCTGCCGTTTCATAAATACCCCACAAGCCCGGCCCGACGAGGCGAATCTGGCTTTCGTCAACAGAGTGGCAGCTTGCACAAAGCCAGGGGCCAGATGAGGTGTTGTAAGTTTGGTTGAAGATCGTCTGGCCGTTTTCAAGGTCGCCCATCGCAATCGCCTGGGCGACGATGTCCCCCTCAGCAGCGGCTTCTGCTGCTTCCGTCGGTTCGGGTGTGGGTTCCAGCGTAGCTGTGGGTTCGGGCATCGGTGTCTGGGTAGGCACGTCTGTAGGAGTGGGCGGGGGCAGGGTACGGGTTGGTTCAGCCGTAGGTTCTACCTCAAGCTCCTCAACCATGTCAGCGCCTTCTTCGTCCAACGCTTCGGCTTCCGCTGCTTCGCCCGCGTCAGAAACCTGCCATTCAGGCTGAGCCACCGTCCCACACGCGCTAATTGCTGCGGTCATCAACAGTATTCCAAAGATCAAATAGAGTTTGTGCAACGTCATGTCACGTCCCGTTTGTGTAATTTTGTACAATTGCCTAGCTATTGTAACGTGCGCGGGGGGTAAGTCAAACGGTGGTTTCTGAATTATTGATGGGCCACTTAATGAATGCCTACTGCATTGCCAACTATGCCTGGGTTTGGGAGTGTGTATACTAGCCCGCAAACCCAACGGTGGAGATAGCCCGATGAACACCTTTTCCCTTAATTCAAACTGGACAGTGGACTACTTCGAGCCAAACATTGACGGCTTCGAGATGGCCCCCAGTGCCCAGCCTATCGCCCACCTTGCCGATTGGACGTGTTCGGCGCGGTTTGCGGAGGCCGGTTTTTATGCGTGGTTACAGCGCCGCTTCGACCTCATGCCAACGGACGACTGTGTGCGCTATCTAGTACAAATCGAAAACATGCCGCCATCTACGAAAGTTTATGTCAATGACCAGCACATCGCAGATGCCGATGACACAACCCTGCGTTTGGACGTGACTGATCGGGTGGCACTGGGCACAAACCGGCTCAGTTTGCGGGTGGCCTGCGCCGCCGACGCCGAACACCGCTTTGATAGCGTGCTGCTGCTGCAAGTGCCCTGCGATGCGGTTTAGCAAGTAGGGCTATTGCAAAGTCAAGTTTTCACATCGCGGGGACGCTGTCCCTGCACCCCCGCAAAGGGTTCACACCCTTTGAACCCATGTTTTCGGACGCTTTGCGTCCGAAAAGGCAAGTTTTTGTTCACTTTTTTCAAAAAGTGACGGCTTTGGGCAGCGCCCAATGATCAGCCATGCAACTTTGCAAAAGCCCTGTCCATCTGCCATCACGGCTGTGTAACCGTGATCGTCGTTAGGTAAGCCCAATCGCTTACGTCTGCACCGTCATCGCCGGGCAAACTGACGCGCAGCGGTTCGGCAGGGGCGTTCGGAGCATATACAACCAGCAGCACGTCATAGGCACCG
>DAOTTY010000290.1:0-1967 GCA_034437575.1 Anaerolineae bacterium
ATGATGCCGATCAGCTCATCCACGCTGAGTTGACGAAGTTGCTCTGGTTTCATGTCCATTCCCAAATTATATGGTCACTAGCCGCAAATGCCAGGGCCTGAGTAGTTACCATTAGGTGCGGAACATAAGCTAAGACTTCACTTGAACAGGCGACCACGTTCCGCAGCTTCTGGCGCTTGACCTGCTATCGCGCCAATGGAGTATTTTGTCCAGTTGATCGCACAATTCTCGAACGATCTTGAGCAAATCAGCAGTAGTCTTGTAGTTGTTCCCTCTGTGGCCGATACGCTTCGTGCTGCCCTTCCTCGCACCATAGATTATGCTTCGCCAGCGGGGTCGGGCTGGCAGTTTTCCGCTGTGGAAAAGCCGCCCTCGAATGCATCTGCACCCAGCAGATCACAAACCTCGTTCTCGATAGCTTCCAGTTCGGCCACCACATCGTCGCCGCGTTGGAGCGCGTTGCCCCAGCGGCGAAGCTGACGGGTGAAAATCTGCTTGTCGTTCAGGGCCGGGTCTGATGACCACTCATAGCCGATGGTACGGCCAGCCGCCCACAGGCGGTTACGCAGCACCCCCTGTTCGGCTGCTGGCACCTGTGCCACGATTTCTTCGGTCACATCGAACCATGCGGGATCACCACCGAGGCAAAAACCGGGTACCCCCTGGCAGCTACCTGTCCAGAAGCGCCCGTACCACAGTTCGTGCGGCTCATGATCGTATTCCAGGTCAACGTAGGGGTCGAACTCAGTTGGGCAGCCGGTTTCATCTGTCCCCGTCGCCCCGCTGATAGCCCCTTCGCACAGGTCATCAATGTTCAGCACACCATCGCCGTCTGTGTCATCAGGGTCAACAACAGCCTCGGTGGCTTCAGCGGCGGGGGCCGGGTCGTTGGTCTGCTGGAAGGCCGTCGGCGTTAGCAGGCTGGTCATCACCAGCAAAACGGCAAATTGAGTCCACATCCTTCTATCTCCTTAGATGTATCTGAATCGTACTAGACTATACGCCACAACCCGGCGGTAAGATGTAAATCCGCCCACATTTGCCCTATGTCTCCCGGTCGTTAATGGGCTTTGCCAGCAAAACATCAATGACGGACTCGTGAACGGCCATGATCGTCGGGTCTTGCGCGAAGTCGAAGCGGGCATCAAGGATATTAATAACGTGGCGCAGCATCAGTGGGGTCGCACGATTGGGGTCAATGGCCTGCTCTTTGAACACCTCGTTCACCAGCTCGCGTGAGATCTGGTCGATTTCGACCTGAGATCGCTCCGGCTTGCGGGCGGCGAAAAAGTCACGCTGGCAGATGACAAAACAATCACGCACGCTATCACTCATCTGGCCAGGTGTGAGGCAGTCACTTTCCAGATTGCGTTTCAGGTTGGCCTTCAAATCTTTCAGGGTGTGAACAGTCATAAACGGGGTTCCTTGTGTTGCTATCTCAGTGACAGCCTACGTTAGTTTTATTGCATGTTATGTAAGCTATACAACACTTACCCAACAAACTTTGCACGAAACATCTTTGCGCTGGCCGCAGCGTGGGGTACAGTGACGATTGAATCCGCAGCCGACGAAATGACATCCCGACCGATGAAACGCACCCTTTCCACCCTACGCACTGCCTTTGTCATGCTGGGCGCGACGGGCATGATAGCCGCTTACTATGTGTGGCACAAACCGCTGCCCTTATCGGCTATCCCCGCCCTGCTTGGTGCCACAACGGACCTTTTAGCACTTGGGCTGCTGTTTACCGCCTGTGGTGGTGTGGGGCGCACGTTGCTTGTGTTTGCCCCAACAGAGCAGCTTACCCGTGCCGAGCGCGTGGGCCTGGAGGGCATCATCGGGTTTGGGGGGCTGTCCTGGGTGGCGCTGGGTATCGGGGTGGGGGGTGTGTTTACGCCGGTGACGCTGCGGGCGGCGCTCGTGCTAGTGTTGCTGGCCACCCTCACCGGAACAGCTTCTTACAGCCG
>DAOTTY010000291.1:0-12248 GCA_034437575.1 Anaerolineae bacterium
CCATTTGATTTCAGATGTGCTGCCGCCATTAACCTTCAACAGCCCGCTGTAACCAGATACGTCGGCCTCCAGCCCGCCGCGCTCGTGCGGGATCGTGGCTGGTTCTGCGCCTGTGCTACCCTCCCAGCGCCGTCCGGTAATGGCCCAGACGCCATCCGCATCTGGCTCCAGCCAAACTGGCGCATCGTCATCGGTAGGAGAAGTAAGCCCAACGGCGTCACGAGCAATGGATAGTGCTCCTCCCTGGATCCGAACGTATGTGAAGCTATGCTCGCCCGGAACTACTGCGGTGTATGAGCCGTCGCTTTCGGGCTTAAATGCCCGTGCCCGGACACGGCGTGTAACAGTGGCGTGGTGCACCGCCTGCTTTACCTCTTGATCTACCATAATTACTCCTATGGCGTGTAATTCTCTGCCGGATTACCTTTTGTCGCGTACTGCTCGGCCTCAACAGTAATGATGCAGAAATGGCCCTCATTGTTATATTGAAAAACCACTCGCTGCGGATAGAATTTTTCGGCGCTCCAGGTTGTTCCGCGCTGTGCGACATAGTCCGCCCCCAAATCCAGAGTCACGACGTACATATCGGCAGGATCAATGCCTATGTCATTGGCTGCGGCAAGCTGGAATGAGATTAAAGACTTGACAGCCGCGTGCCTATTAATCAGAAGGTTTAGCGCGCGTCTCCCTAAATCGGCGTCAGACACCTCTATTTGCTCGCTCACATCAACTTTCTGAACCCCCTGCGTTGGAAGTTGGCCCGGAGCCATGTAGAACCAGGGAGAAATTGAAAATCCCGCATCATCATATTCTTCTAACGTTGTGCTGATGCCTGAGAGCCATAAGATACCCGCCCTTGGGCGTGTTCGCTCTGAAAAGGCTAATTCCAAGTAGTCACTTTCGGTCAAGTCAACCGCCGAAGTGGTATTGCGAGTACGCGCTATATTCTGGTCTTTGCGCATTGCAATCTGTCCAAATTTATTGCATGTGACTCGGCTTCCGGCAGATTGCGCTAGGCCATCCATCAACATAAATAGAGAATCTCCATTCATGCCGAGCACCCCACTTCCTGCTTCATCTCCTAGCCCCCCCCAGTAGAAATCTGTCAGGTTGGCAAGGTTACTTATGTAGCGCGCAGCAAACCATAAAAGACGGCTAACGTTGGGGTGGCGCATTTCAAACGCGCTAGAGGGAGAGTCTTTGCGTTGGAATACAAGATTCCAGGCGGGTATTTGGCTGGCACATTGCCCCACATCATGGCAGATAACCCGCGTGCTTGTAACTAAACCATTCTTTGTCGTGTGCCACTTGGGATGCTCTTCGGCAATCCATCCCCAAAATTTAAGAAAGCCCCGGTCAACGAGTGGGTACTCTGCTTCTGAACAAGCCCCCTTCACTCCGTCAAACCACTCGTCTTCGCCATACAAGACCATTGCGCCTCTAGGATAGCTGCTAATGTCCTCATAAATAGTCGCCCTCAACGTTTGCCCTTTAATGTCTAATTGGCGACTTTCAAGCTCAACGTCCGTTAGTGGCAATTCTTGCTGATCTACTACCAGGGTATATTCGAGGTCTAACTCATGAAAACGCAAGAAGAAGGTATCGTCATTGTTTTCGGTAACGTAAATGCGCCACTTCGCATTTTGGTATGCGCTGCTGATCGTAAAGGAACGTGATTCTCCCTCACTCCAGCCTGTTTGCCCAGACTGGCTATCAACTGTTGTCCAGGCTCCATCAATGTACGCTTGTAGCTCCCAGGCCTTTGGTGCCTGGTCTGTGTCGGAGTGATTAAAGGTTATGGAGTACTGGTTAACCCACTGCGCCTCATTTAGCTCGACAGAGGCCCAGGCAGGTAACTGGCCGGCTGAAACTGAAATTGCCCAACTAGTATCGTCATCATTATCAAATAGCTGATCAGAGTGAAAACCATCCAAACCATCACTTTCGTCGTATATGGCGCTGGTATAGTCTTTCTCTTCTGTTTTATATGACGTTCCTAGCGCCAGCACCGGTATCCAATGAATATCTGTGTTGCTATTGCTATCCTCCACCGTCAGGCTGACCCACCGGAAACCAGGCGTAAAGGTTACGGTTGGGGCCTCGCTATTGACATCGCCTGTTGTAATGGTGCCGTCATCAAAGTCCCACGTATATGCCTGCGTTGCACCGCCAGTCCGATCTTCAGCATATATTTTTACTTCTTCAATACGCAGCGTTCCGCCATTGGCTTCGTAAATATATATCTGGCACTCATCGTGCCCCTCGCTATCGCGGGTCCCATCTAATTCGTTGTTGTAGTCGGCATCTAAGTAATACGTCCTTGTTTCATGACTTCCCCATCCTGTTTCCTCAGTGACGTGGAGAAATCTTGCATACAGGCCGACGGGCCTAATTGTGAATTTTTTAGGGGCGTTGTTGCCGCTTGCGGTTATGTCTACCCTGTAGAATCGTTTTGAGGCTGAGAATGTGAAACGGATACCTTCGGGAAGCGCATCTGAAGGCTCCCAATATGTTCCTGTGTCCCCGTCCACGACGTTATCATCAACATTGCCGCCGTTTTCGGAGTCTGACGAGATAGTAGCTGTAGCGGCAATATCACTTGTCCATGATCCCAGTACCGCCGTATGCTCTACTCGGTAACTACGGCTGGCGTCAAAATCAACACTTAGCACCTCGGTAGCCGTATCAATCCAGCCCATAACCGGAGGCCCCCCATTGGCCACAGGGGGATGATCGTAATTCGGGCCTTCAATGCCGTCCGACTCAACGCCGTCATACCATCCTACGCCAGAATCGCTATAGATGGGCGGCTTGGTCCACAAACGGCGCTCATCCCATACCGTAACATATAAAGTGGGGCTGCTTTGAAACAATAAATCGCCTGCCAACGCTGAATTACCATTGACTAGAATTTCAATAACATCAGTTCCCCCAACATTTTTTACGCCGCGCACGCGACAAAAGCCATAGTCCCACCCCTGCGCAGAGGTTCCAATGGAAAGTGTCATCTCGGCCTTGATGTCCGACATCGCGCCGGTTGTAATATTGGTCACACAGAGATAGCGCCACATATCGCCAAGAAAAGTCAGGCGTCCGGTCGTGTATGTATTGCTATAATCTAGCTCGGCCTCAAAGATCACATCAGGATTATGTAACCAAAAATACCCCTTGTGGCCCTGCGGGTAACTATTCCACGCCATCAGGTGCTCTCCAAGCCAACAATCCGAAATTCAACGTTGCGATAGTAGCCTTCGCGATATTCTGGCCGGGCGGGGCGAATGATTTTGCCGTTGTAATCGCTCCATGTGTCTCGTCCGGCCCCGGTTTGGGTTTTAATGGTTACATCATTTGACGTGGCGGACGACAATCCAAACTGCGTAAGCAGGCTGTCATAATCATCCTCGTCAAGCTGTGGACCATAGCGCCAAATTACGAACGGTAATCCCTTGTCGATAGGTGTGCCATCTATTGCATAGACGCGATCTGGATATAACAGACCCTCGCTGGCGGGCTGTGGATCAACAGAGGCATAGGATGCCTCCGCATCACTTCCGTCGGCAAGCTGGTATTCACTCATGTGGTCGCTCCCAGCGCGTTACGAACCGCGCGATTTACCATGCGCTCAATCTCGTACTGTGAGACAGGCGCTTCAGTTTGCGGATAATAATTCGTCATATTCAGCGACTCAATAACATTGGCCCGACCTTCACGTCCCCCGCCCACCGCTGACAAGAGTGCCGGCTCGGTAATTGCACCACCCAGCATCCGCCGTAATAAGCCCGACGTGTTCGGCGTCAGCACATGTTCTCCCGCTTCCAGGTGAGCCATCCCCGTAAATGGCATTGCCCCCCCACGCGCAAAACGCGGCGCGCGATACCCCCCATAGCTGGAAAGGGTCGGGGTGTTGAAAGTTTGCCGATATTGCGTGGCAGGCATGTGCGTTGTGCCGCCGCCACTAAACATGCGTTTTTGGCGTTCCCACCAGGCGCTTAGTTCGGCCTCGGCAGTCGCCTGCCCGACACGATGAATGTTGATTAAGTTGGCTTGGTGCACCCCCGCATCTTTTTGCATGGCAATAAACGTTTCCAAAAACTCAGCGCGTAGGGCCTCGATTTCCGCGTCTGCCTGGGTTCGGATTTCCGACAAACGTCTTGCATGTGCCGTGCGCAATTCAGTTAGTTCTTGCTGGTGTGCCACGACTTTTTCTTGCCGCTGACGTTGATAATGTTCCCGGTCTTTTTGTTCCTGCTCATGGTAAGATTGCGCCAGGTCTGCCAACTTGCGCTGATGATGTTCTCGGTCGGCCCGTTCTTGTTCGCGGTACGATTCCCACAAATCGTTAAGCAATTCCTCAGCGTTTTCTTGTGCCTCTTCACGCTCTTTCTTGAACTTGTCTTCTCGATCCCGCTGCTTATCTTTGTAGTTATCGTTTTCTTCGCGCAGCCCTTGTTCCATATTGCGCTGTGCTTGCCATACGCCCTGGGCATCCAGGCGCATAGCTGCGCGAATAATTTGCTCCTTGCCATTGCGTTGAATGTCTTCCAGGCGCTCTTTGTGATCCCGTTCTGCGCGCTCTACATCCGCATGATATTCCTCATTCAAATCTGATAAGGTTTCTTCGCGGTCCGCAATGATCTCTTTTTGTTTTTGGGTTGCTTTTTGATACTCTTCTGAGCGCTCGCGCTGATATTCTTCTTCTTGCTCCGCCACATCATGTTGGTATTCGCTGGCGGCCTCAGCCCGCTCACGGTTAAACTTTACTTCCATGTCCGCTAGTTCGGCGTTATGGTTGCCAATAGCTTTGGTGCGCGCCTCGTTGTACTGCCGTTCTTCTTCGGCCAGGTCGTCGTGCATCTCGCGTTGTGCTTCTTCCAAGTCGTCCTGAAAATCCATCCATGCCGCCAGCACTTCGTCGCTATATACAACATCTTGGGGGTCGTCGATAGCCTCCAATTGCTTTTGAGCAATCGCTTCCACGAGGTTGCCAGTAATATCTAGCACAGAGTTGTATTCCTTAATAACGCCAAGTGTGCGAGCAAGGCTTTCTGTCCATTCGTCGCCCAACCGGGCAGTATTCTCTAGTGCGCGCGCTTGCTCGCGGGTTAACGCCGTTCCCTGGCCAATGGTATCAGCCCACTTGCGCATTTGTTCGTCGCTGACCCGGATGCTGTCGCCCGCCTTCCCCCAGCTCGTAGCAGTATCAATAAGCCCCTGGTCCAATTCGTTCTGGCGCATGGATTCGCCCATTGCATCGGCGGCATCGGCAAACTCATTCATGTTGTCAATTGTGCCGCCTAGCCCCAGGTTGACTTCCCCCATAAAGCCAAGATCAATTGTGTTAATTTTATCCAGTAGGCTCGCAACCATGCGCAATAAACCCGCCGCTGCATTGCCTACGGCATCCACGAGACTGGCAAAGGCATTGCGCAGATTGCGCCACACTTCTGCAAGCAATAGAACCAAGAGGCCGAATATTTGCCCCAAAGCATCAACCGCGTCGGCTAGCACATTGCGCACCTTCGCCCAACCACGTTGCATACCGGCCTTAATGATATCCCATAAGTTAACAAGACGAAACGCGCCCTCCTGGATAGCTTTTACGAGTTGCATCAGGGCATTAAACATAATGACTAGCACTTGCTTGAGCGTTGTCTTGATCATGTTGGAGGCTTCCTGCTGCGACTTGTCAGAAAAACGTGCAAGCTCCTTGTTTCCCGCCCGTCCCCCCAAACGCGCCAGGCCGACGCCCGCTTGCGTCCCCACATAACCTGCCGCAGCTAAAACGCCCGCCGTCCGCACGCTGCGCCCAAGTCGCCCGCCACCGGCAGGCGATGTACCATCAGTAGACGAGGCGTCACCAGCAGTCAATACGCCACGAATAAGGGGAAGACGGGCAAGGGCCTGCGGAGCCGTGCTAATTGTGGCAATGGTTGCCAACGTCCCTGCCACCTTTAGCAATTGGGGGTCAACCCGGCGAACCTGTTTGAGAATGTTGGCAAACCCCTGTGCAATTTCATTCAGCACAATGGCGGTTGGCTCAAATGCTTCCGCTAGCGTCATTTTAACTTCACCGCGCAAGTTTGCCCAAGCAAACCGCCCGCTCTTACCCATTGCCTCTTGTGCTTCTTCAGTGAGGCCCAATTCGCTAACATAGTCAGATAGCCCCTGGATCGCCTTGGCCTGATCACCGCCTGACTCCTCAATGATTTGCTGAAGGCGAGTGCGGCTCATTTCGAAGCGCCGGGAAAGCGAAATGTATTCTTCATTTAGAAACTCCCGAATAGCATAGGCTGCGCCAGCCATGCCTTGTGCGGGATCGAGAATGGCAAGCCGCTGCGCCAGCATTAACGTTTGCCCCAAACTCGCGTTTGTATTGCGCAGCGCCGGGAGCAGCCCGTTAGCGCTTTCCAGCAAGGTGGTCATGGGACGATTTGTGCGCTCGGCCACCTCTTCAAGCTGTGCCATATACTTATTTGCTTGTTCTTGGCTGCCCGCCAGCGTTAAGAAAAGACCGTTAATAGCGCGCATGTGGTTTGCAGACCGCACACCAATAGCCGTGATCGTCCCCAGCGCAATATTTAGCACTTGTGTCACCGCGCCGACTTGTTGTTTGAGGCTATTCAATGCGCTATTTGCCTGTCGGACGCCGGATTGCGTTGACGGCCCAATGGTCTGCAAGGCGCGGCCCATTGCGCGGGCTTCTGTTTGCACAATGGCGCGCCCTTTAGAAAGCTGGGCTGTATTTATTCGTATTGTGCCGGTAGCCTGTCCAGCCGTCGCCCCGCCCGGAGTATTATTCCTGCCGCCGGGGCTACCAGACATGGCGTATTGATCCAGCCAAGACATTGCATCCGCCTTATGTATTATTGATAGTGCCGAACATTGCCCCCAGCATTTGCGCCATGTGCTCTGAGGTCGCGGAATCCGTATCGCCTAGCATTTCCTTAAGCGAATAAACAGCGCCGCCCTTATCGTCCCGTTCCATCAACTTGCTATCTACGTATTGCCCAAACCACACAACGGCGTGATCGAACTGTACGGACTCCCACCACCCGTCAAAGGGCGTGGTGGCCCGTATGTAGTCTTGAAGCCGAACAACGTCACTTGGCCGCTGCCCCGTCGCCTTTGCCAGTGTCCACGTTTTCCACATCGTCTTTTTGTTGGTCACGAAAAAGCTCGATGTCTTTAGTAGACCGTCCAATCACAGTTAACAGCAGTTGCTTGTCAGGCCATTCCAGGTGATCAAACCCGATTTCGTCATCTGCCTCTGGTTTTTCGACCAACTTGGGTTCAACCATAATCGATTGGCACAACACGTTAACCAGGTCGGTATATGGTTTAAGGTCGGCCACCGAAGTCATCTCTAGTTCGTCTGGCATCCCCTCAAACATTTGAACCACCACCGGCGTTAACGCATCGGGGATTTTCCCCGCCCTGAAAAACACATCAGGTTGCACGCTGCGAATGCGAGCTACAAAGCCGGAGGGAAGCTCTAGCACGACGCCCCCCTCCACGCTTTCGCGCCACGTCTTGCCACTGGTAGGCGTTAGCTTTTTAGTTGTCATTATGTCTAGCTTGCCCCCGTCGGCGGGATGGTTACGGTTTGCGCCGTTGCATTGTTGACAACCTTGAGGATACCATACGTGCTACCCTCATATACCGCCATTGCGGTCAGCTCCGGCGTCATAAACTGACCTTTTGTCATGTCAAGCGAGAAGCCCTCAGTTAGCTTGCATTTCGGCAAGAAAATTTGCGAATCCCCGCCACCGCTAATTGCGTTGATCCGTCCGCAAATAGCGAAGTACGACATGTCGTCACGAGCAAAAATCATGCTCTCGTTTTCATCGCTCTCTGTATTGGTTACGCCCGTCAGAATTTCGTAGGCTTCCAAGTCCTTAAAGGCAAACTGGAAGCGAACCTGAGCAGCCTGGATTTTCGCGTGAACAGCGGTTATAATGTCGTCGCCCTCTAACGTCCCGCTTTCCGTCTGCACCTCTACCGTAAAAGACGATACAGACTCAACGTCAAGCGCAGTACCGTAGCTTTCCTCATCTTCCCAGGTTGCGATTTTGACATCGTTCAGGCCAAACTTGAATGAATTGATTGCCATTTCTCCACCTCTACACTAAACCGTTCACGTTGTAATCGGTGCGCAACATTGCCGCATAGTCCAATTGCGCATCTCGCGCATCAATAATCGGATTTCCTACCCAACGCGGAATGAGGTTGCTAGCCCCCACTGTTTGGCCGTGCAGCACTACAAATGCACGATCCCGCGCGGCCTCGATAGTGCTAAATCCTGCATCACCATCGTCATAAAACCATAACTCAAGCACCTGCACATAGCTAACGCTCTGTTCAGGATCATCACTAATGCCCCCGTCTGCCGTTTGTGCCCGCGCTTTAACTATACAACATGGTTTAAGCAATCCCGTTGTAGTGTTAAACGCACTTGGCGTGTTGTCGCGGCTGATACCCAGGCGTTTGGTTTCCTCATACGTGTAGATGCCGCCCGTAAGCAGCGTGGCCACGCCTCCCGCCCCGCCGTCAGCCTCTAGCAGCGTCGCCACATCATCCGTGATCATGACGCGAACCGCCTTATATCCTGTAAGATTTTAGGCGCCCAGTAATCGAGCGCTGGCGATAAAATGGCATAGCGGCCAGCAAAGCGAGTTTCCAGCCAAAAGCCATAGTCCATGCCGTGTCCGATTCTAACCACGATCTCCGCCAGCATCGGAATAACTTCGGCATATAGCGTTTGACGTGCATTCCCCGTCCGGTCTGTCCAGGATGCATTTGCCTTCATCCAGTTTTCTATTTCAGGTGCACAGCGATACGCAATGCCAAGCGCCTGGTTGTAGAGCCGTCGCGCGTAATCATCGTAGAGCGTGCCAAAGGCAATTTCTGGCGCAGTTTCCCATTCAAAGTCAAACATAGCTACGCCTCACTCGCTTTCGCATACGCCAGCAGCCGGCCTGGCAAGTCAGGGACGGTTTGCGTTACCTCATACCACACATCCCCTTCGAAGAAACGATCTCCGCGTTGAATGTCGGTATTGCTGACGGACGGATGCCCCTTATATCCAATGATCAGCACGTCCACATCACTCGGAATTGACAATTCGCCCACGCTTACACTGGGGCCACCAGAAGGTTCAAGGCGCACCGTTTGTGCTGCCTGCGCCACCCCCGCGCGCCGAACCGTGATTTCTGTTGACTGCTCGGCGATAAGGCGCGCGGTATCATAGGCGCGGTCTATATCGTCAAGCCACGCGGTAAGCGGGGGCGTATTGCCTAGCCAGGCGTTCAGATCGGGCGTCATGTGCTTGGTTCGTCCTTGTCGCGTGGGGGCACAGTACGCACTCCCACAATACTTACTTGCTGACCGGCATCGAGCACTTGCTCTTCCCAGTATTCCAGTAACGCTTTTGCGTGGCTGAATACCGCTGCCTTGCTCTCACTTGACTGCGCAATCTTATAGTTGTATAGCTTGGCAGCGTTGGCCATGATTTGCCGAAGCGCCAGCACAACCGTTTTGTCGTAGCTGCTGGATGCGCGGGTATATAGGCGATTTAGTTCCGCATCAGTAAACACGGTGCCATCGTCGCCAATGTCGCCGCGAATGTCGCTCAGTTGCGTGCTTGTCATCGTGGCCATGTTATCCCCAGTCTTCCAGAAGCTCGATGAGTTTTTGCGCGCTGTGATCCCAGGTCTGGTTATCTCGCAACCAATGCGCAGATTGTACCCCGCGTTGCTTGGCTTCCAATCGATTTTCATAACACCAACGCATCAAGTCCGCCGTTTCATCTACATCCGGCATCGCCCACTGGCCGCCGCCGCGCAGTGTGGCGGCAGTCATCTTATAGTTGTTGATTGGCAAAGCCCATTGGTCAATGCCACTTTCGCATCCGCCGAAGCGTGTGCAAATTACCGGCAAGCCCATAGCGGCAGCTTCGCGGGGTGGCATCCCCCACCCTTCGCCCTTAGTCGGGAAAACAAAACAGTCCACCTGAGCAAATACATCTGCCAGACTTCGCACATCCTCTCGCCACACCGATACACGCGGGTCGCCCCTGGCGGTTGACAAAAAAACCAGATTAGTAGGTCGCGATTTGACCACAAGGCGTACATCACGCGAGTCGCGAAATGCATGATAAAACGCACGCCACGCTGTGTCAAGGCCCTTGCGTGAGCCTCGGTCCCCAAATGCCAAAAACGTATACGGTTGGTGTTCAGGCGGCGGTGTGTCGATGATCGGAAATTCGTCAACGTCTACTCCGCCGGGCACGACATGGATCGGTATTTGTGGTTTTACGCCATGTTCACGAAATACATCCACAAGCCATTCCGAAGGCACAAGCAATCGCTCAGCTTTTTCGTTGATATGCCTTGCCCATTCATCGGGCAGACCTGTCCCTTCATACATGGTGTAGTTCCACTGGCGTCCAGGCATCCCGCACATTTCGTGTGGGGGCATCAGCGAAATTGTAACCCGTGACATATCAAGGCCACGCATTCGCTGAAGCCAGCCCGGAGCCTCCAGCGCCAGCACATGTTCGGGAAAAACATCTACCCCTTTCCGCGCCAGCGCTTTCACTTGTTGGAGGCCATATCGACCATAACCGTCAAACCATAGCATCCGGTACATTAGGTAATTGATGCGTAGGTGATTGTTTGTATTCATTTTGTGCCCCTGTCAACATGTCTGCCGTGCGCCAGTCTTTTCCATAGGCTGTTGCGCCAGGAGACACCCTGCTTTAGCGGGGTGAGGAATGGCGCTCTCCTTTCGATAGCTATAGCCGTCAGCACGCTGTAATAGAGTACAAAATCGCCAACTAATCCCGTCCACACTACCGACCCGGAAAGTACCCTGAGTACGAACAGCCACCCGACCCCCATGTGTGCCGCTGGTGCGCCGTCCAGGCGGAACCACTGCTCTCCCCAGATCGCCGGTCTTGAAACCCCTGACGATGCTGCACACTTTCGGTTTGGTGCGCGGGAAGCCAAAACGATCCACCAACTGCATCTGGCGGCGCTGGCGGCCTGTGGCCTTAATACTCAAGACCTGCAATTCAGGATCGAGAAGCACCGCCCCGCCCGTAGACCCAACGCAAGCTGCGTCGATCCAGTGCGCTTTGGGGTAGCCTTGGCGAGTCCGATTGAATTTTGTCTCGGCTCCGGTCCCGGTGAGGACTGGTAGGCCGGAATGCTGCAATTCCTGTACGATCCGGTTACGGGTAGCATTAACGGCGGCAACGTCGCGCATGGATCGTTGTTTGGCTCGGCCTTGAATGTTCGGGAAACCAAATTCGGCGGCAGTCTGGTTGTTTTTGGTTTGATTGCAGGGACCGCAGGAAAGCGTCAAATTCGTAACACGATCACTGCCACCGCGCGAGCGCGGCACAATGTGCTCAATCTCCAGCGGCACTTGCTCTGCGCCACAGTACGCACATTTCCGCCCGTCGCGTTCGAGCAAGTATTCGCGCACGTTGTAGCCTTGCAGCGTTCCTTGTTGATACTCGATGCCGCTGATTGCCGGATTATCCATCAACTGCGTATCAAACTTAACCTGTTCGACCGCAATATGCGTGTAGGGTGTCCAGCGGTACAACCGTGCGGCCCAGGTGATGGTGTTGTTGACCCGGCTCAGCAGCGACGGCGGCAGCCAGCCGTCCGGCCTGCGACGGTTGTCAAAGCGCGGCGGGCGATAGCGCATGTTGCGCGTTCGTCGTGCTCTTCGTTGTACGTGCCGCGTCGCCAGCGCCTCCTTGACCGTCTCGCCCCGGTGTTCAAGTTCTGCGGCCCAAATCACACGGGGGCCGCGCTTGCCATGCCGCACCAAGGCCATCCCGGTCGTTTTGGAGCCGGGGTCGATCTTGAGTTCGCTTTCCTGTGTCTGCGGATCGTTGACCGCATACTTCAGGATGATCGTGAACGGTTGGTGGCGAAACACCGCCGCCTTGCCCTCACGCAGCAACTGCCGAGCGCGTGCCGGATGACACGGCTCGAGTGGTTGCCAATTTGTGTCCAGAACCAGTACATAGTTTTGCATCGTTGTTACCTGTTTTCTCCGCTTTCGCGGGTAATGTCTTCCTCGTCAATGTTAGCGGACGGTTTGGTGTGAGCAGCACTGGCCTAGACCCTCAGCCTGTTTAACCACTCACCGCAGGGTCCGGAACTGGAAGCGTCATCCCGGAGTGCCTATGCATTCGCCCGTAACGTAGCTCCGAAGAGCTAAGACTGGTCAAC
>DAOTTY010000292.1:0-18104 GCA_034437575.1 Anaerolineae bacterium
TCACTGGCAATGTTGCGTAAGTAGTGGCCCATGGCCACGTCTGCAATGAGCAGGGCAACCCCCAGTCCAACCAGCATCACCATTAAATTGGCCAGCACCCCCAGCGCAGCGCTCGTGGTCGTATCGGCTGTGGGCGTGGGGTTGGCAGCAAGTTGGGGCCGGGCCGGTGTGGGAACCCACGCGGCGACCAGCAGCAGCCCTGCTAAGGCCAGCACACCCAGGGTGGCCGGTTCCGCCAGCAGCGCGATGACCGGCAGTGTGAACGTTTGCCGCTCGCCATCTAAATAGGTGATGTCAAAGGTAATATCCGGTGCCCCCGGTGACAGGCACACCCGTTCACTATCCTTGCCAATGCGCCCCGCATCGTTGACCAATATCGCCCGGATGTTGTCCACCTGCCAGGTAACGTCTACACAGCGCCACACCACTCGCTGGCTGGCCATAAAAAATAATTCGGATTCGCGGGGGGTGGTTTCTAACGTGTACGGCACCGGCACAACCGGCAGCACCACCAACGTGAGCAACATCACTGCTGCAACCAACGTCAACAACAGTCGCATAACAACTCCAACGCAAGGCTAGCGCAAATCAAAGGCCGTTATATTAACTGCACCTCACACGCCATGCAACGGGTTGTGTTGGGGGGTTACAACCCGGCGTTGTCGATAATCGCCACAGCCGAGCGCAGCGCGTTGGCCAGCCGGGGCCGCGTTTCAATGAGCTGCGTTTCCCACTCCAGCAGTTCGGCCCGCAGGCCCTCGCGGTCTTCGGGGCGCTCACGGCCACCGCCCAGGAAGTTACGAATGCGCTGGCGCAAGTTCACCGAGCGCACGCGCATGTCCTCACTGTGATCGGCTTCGGCCTCGGCCAGGGTGGTTTCCAGGTTTTGCAGGGCTTCGTCTAAACGATTTTCTGGGGTGTTATCTGTCATGATCTGTCCTTCGGATGTTGTCCACAGGTGTTGCCACTATGATACGCCACAACCCCCGCCAGAACGAGCCACACCCCCTACAAGGGTGTGAACAACTCATCATGCACATACAGCACCGCCATGCGCTCCCCCGGCTGCGGTGGCGGCGCGTCGTCCCCATCCGGGCGTCGCCGGTACTCCGCTGTAGCCCGCTCCACCTCACCATCAGGCGGTTGGAAGTCGAACTCCACCTCCCAGGTGTTGCCCTTCAGCGTATCATGCACGGCCACCACCTGCCCGATGCTCACCTGCCCCTTTCGCAGCAGGCGATTTTGCTCCCGCCACGGCTTCACGGACTGCATCATGCCGAAGCTGGCCCGCAGCAGCACAAAAAAGATGCCCCCCAGTGGAATCGTGACCACGCCGCCCGCCACCACAAAGACAATCGCTTCTGCCGCCTGGATGCGGTTCAAGTCGGCCTGGATCAGGTCGATCATAGAGCCAACGCCCACCGTGAACAGCGCCACCACGCCGCCACCCCACGCCAACACAAAGGCAAACACCAGCCAGATGCCCGGCCAGGGATTGCCCATCTTGTTTGTGAGTTCGTATGGCTTGCCTTTAGCGGCCCGGTCGCGGTTTTCTGGCCGGAAGAGAAACACATCTGCGGGAAACTGCACCTGCGTCCTGCGCTTTTTACCCATACCTGATTAGCCCCTACAACGAAGTGACGCCAAAGTATGAGCTATTTTACTCTTGTTTCATGAATTGCGACACAGTGACTGGTGCGACCTTTCGTCGTAAAGACTCAGCCCTCACCCCTCGCCTAGCCGCGCAGCGGCGGTCGGCAGGGGGGGATTGAGGGCGGGTGCGTTGTGACCACGTACACCCGGTGCTTGAGTCGTTACCTTCCGTCTTGCTTAAAGTGACAGCCAATGTACCGGGCGTGTGACGGTTCATCACACGCCCGGTGACGTTGATTTACAGCGGCGAACCGCCGCGCAGCCTTACAGGTAGGCCATCACCATGTCGATGAGGCCCAAACCATAACGCGAACGACAGGCGGGTTGGCTGGCGGGTGGTTCCTGGCCCAGCGCGTCCAGCACCTGCGCGAACACCGGCAGGTCGTACCACAGGCAGTTGCGGTCAACCAGGAAGGCGGAAACCACCGTGATGCAGCAGCAAAATACCAGCAGCACCAAACAGCCGATTAACACAATCCGCATGGTGCTGTTGGAACCCGCCTCCTCAAATTCCTCCTCGTAATAGCCCGCCTGTGGCCCTGGTGGCTGGGCGGCGTAACTCGGCGCGGAATCAGGCTGTTGGTAAGGCTGCGACCCCGCCTGCCCCTGCGGCACCGGGTCGTAGGGGGCCTGGGGCTGCTGGTAAAGCGGCTGTTCCGGTTGTTGGCTGTAGGGGGAGGGTTCGGGCTGTTGGGGCAGGGAAGACTGCACCGTTGGCTGGAAGCCGCCGCCTTCTTCTGGAGCGCCCGCGCTGGCCCCACGTACCGCCTCATAGCCCAGGGTGACGGTTTCGCCCAGGCCGATCATGTCGCCGTTGTTAAGCGGCTTGGCCCCGGTGATGCGCTGGCCGTTGATAAAGGTGCCGTTCGTGCTGCCCAAGTCTTCGATGGTGTAGCCACCGGCCCCGCGTGTAAAACGCAAGTGATGCCGGCTCACCTCAGGATCGTTAATCACGATGTCGTTGGTGATGTCCCGGCCAATGGTGACAATATCCTTGTTCAGATCGTAAGTCTGGTTGGGCTGAGGTCCTCGACGCACGATCAGCCTAAAGCTGCCGTTGCCCTGCATGCAAAGCCTCCCTGGGTGCCGTTTCGATTGGGTGCATAGTTCCGGTTAAATTCTTGCAGGAGTATATTGCACAAATCACGCTTTTGGCAACCGACCGCAGGGTAAACGCCTGCAAACCATTACGGCAGGTCGTGCTAGAATAAATACACAGTCAGCCCAATTTATATCACGATACCTTCAGGAGCCAGATAGAAACCCGTGATGCCCCCACGCTGTTGGATCATCCCCGTTGCTGTGCTGTTGGCCGTCAGTGCGTGTACGCTCATTGCACCGGAGGCCGCCCTCACGCCAAACGCGGCCACACCCGCCGGAACTCCCATCGCCGCCACGCAGACGGCCACGCCCACGCCCGCCTGCCGCGCCGTGAATGATGAGGTGCTGGCACTGCGCGTGGCGGCAGACATCAACGCGGACGAGGTGACGATCCTGGACGCGGGCACCACAACCGAGGTCATTGGGCGCACCGGACGCAACACGTACTGGCAGGTGCGTACATCGCTGGGGCGCGAGGGCTGGCTGGACGCCAGCGCAACCACGCTCTATGGGGACTGCGGGGCCATCCCCATTCTGTCAGCGGCGACGGTTACGCCTGCGCCTACAGGCACCCCGGATGTGCCCACGATCCAGGTCAAAGTCAACCTGAATGTGCGGCGCGGCCCCAACATCCTGTTTGCCCCGCCCATCGGCGGCTTTGCCCAGGGTGACACGGCCCCAATCCTGGCGGTGAGCAGCACGGGCGACTGGTACAAGGTGCGCTATGACGGCGGCGAGGGCTGGGTGAGCGCGGCGGCGGCGTTCGTGGATGTGCTGGGCGATGCGTCCGGGCTGCCCGTTGAAAGCGGCCCGCCGGTGCCGACGATCACGCCCACCCCCACCGACATCCCGCTAACGGCTACCCCGGCTATCGACCCGTCTACCAACTTCCTGCAAGACCCGTCGTTTGAGGGGCCGTATACCGGGCGTGGCAGCGTAGATGTAAACATCCCGGCGGCGTGGTCGTTCGCCTTTTATGACCAACCGCGCAACTTCGACTGGCAGAACTTGCGCCCGGTGGCCTTCCCGCACCGCACCGCGCCAGAAGTTCGCAGCGGCGAGCTATCGCTGAACTTGCAAAAGGACTACGCCACGTTCACAGCGGTGGTCTACCAGCAGGTGACGGTGCCGGACGATGCGCGGGTGCGGGCGAGCGCGTGGGCGTGGGTGCATACCTGCGACCCGGAACCCGCCATCTGCAACAGTGACCCCGCGTCGGGGGCGCGGATGCGCCTGGGGCTTGATCCCAACGGCGGGACGAACCCCTTTAGCGGCTCTGTAGAATGGTCACCGTTTATCGCCCCCCATGACAGTTGGGGCAACATCGGCACGAGTGCCCAGGTGAACGGCACCAGCGTGACGGTGTTCCTGTATGCCACACAGAACGAACCGCGTGGCCTCAACCGCGCCTACTGGGATGAGGCGGTTCTTAACGTGGGGGGCTAGGGAACTCGTGTTATGATTGCAGAAATTGAACACAGTCTTATCAACGCAGCCACAAGAGGTGCCTATGCCATCCGATGAGAAACTATCGCAGGTGCAGGCCAAATACATTGACATGCTGATGGCAAAACCCAACGTCATCGGCGTGGCCATCGGCCACATCAAGGAAGACGGCATCACCCTGGACGAGAAAGGTATCGTCGTCATGGTGACAGAGAAAGTGCCAGAGGAACGGCTCCCGCCCAAAGACCGCATCCCCGATGAACTGGAGGGTGTGCGCGTGGACGTGCAGGCATTCGGGGGGTTTAGCGCCCAATGAAACAACTTATCCCTGGCGTGTATCAGGTGCCCATCGGGCCAAGTGCGGTTAACTTTTATGTGTTCGACACGGGCAGCGGCCTCGCTGTCGTGGACTTCGGGGCCAGCCCCGGTCACCTCGAACGGCTGAGCAAGGGCCTGGCCGACCACAACCTCTCGCTGGATGATGTGCGCTACGCCCTGGTTACGCACGCCCACAGCGACCACATCGGTGCCCTGGCCGCGCTGCAACAGCGCCAAACCGTCATCACTTATGCCCACACCAGTGACGCGCCCATCATCCGGGGGCAGGCGGCGTACCAGTACGCCAACCCGGCACAGCTTGGCTTTGTCGGCAAGTTGCTGGCTCCCACGCTGCCCAGCATGGCCCCAATTCCGGCCCAGGTAGACATCGAAGTGACCGACGGCGACGTGCTGGACGACGTGATGCCGGGGCTTACGGTGGTGCATCTGCCGGGGCACACCTACGGGCAGGTGGGCTACTGGCTGCCACAGCAGCGCACGCTGTTTGCAGGGGATGCAATGGGGCACGTCTTCGGGCGGTTGTACCAGTGGCTGCGCTTCGTCTCCCCCGATTGGGACGCGGGTAAGGTGTCGATTCGCAAGCTGGCCGCGTTAGAACCGGACGTGGTGTGTTTGGGGCATGGGGCACCGCTGGTGGGCCGGGATGAGGTCAGCCGCAAGCTGGCGAACCTGTTAGAGCGGTTGTAGGTACGCCCATCGTGTTAAACTGGTGAACACGAACAACGAAGCGAACGCAACCCGATAACCCTGACGCCAGGCTGGAAGCTCTCACCCCCCTCTCCTGACCGCCGCTGCGCGGCTAGGCGAGGGGGGAGGTAGGTGCCACTGTTTGAGCCAATTTCCCAGGGCCTCGTCCCTACGGTTTACAAGGGGTGTGTAGGGGCCGCCCTGCGTGGCGGCCCACCGCCCTGCGTGGCGGCCCACCGCCCTGCGTGGCGGCCCACCGCCCTGTGTGGCGGCCCATCGCCCTGCAAATCATTTCGTTACACCTCGCACGGCAAGGTGAATAGACACCGGGGCGCGAACCCACCACGCCCCGACGAGAGATGGCGCTAGGACGACGCCTCGGCAGGCTGCAATGTCAACTCCAATGACAGCGACGACGTGATGTCCGTCAGCATGTCGGTAAACGCATCAAGGGACATCACGCCCAGGTCGTCATCGGTGCGAAGCCGCACCGCCACAGCCCGGTCGTCGCGCTCGGCATCGCCCACCACCAGGATGTAGGGGATATTCTGGCCCCGCGCATTGCGGATTTTACCGCCCATACGCCCGCGCCCCTTGTCCACATCCACCCGGAAGCCGCGCCCGTCCAGGTGGGCGGCCACTTCGTCGGCGTATTCAATGTGGTCGTCCGTAATCGGAATCACCATCGCCTGCACCGGGGCCAGCCATGCCGGGAAGGCCCCGCCGAAATGCTCAATCAAAATGCCCGTGAAGCGCTCCAGGCTGCCAAACGGTGCCCGGTGAATCATCACGGGGCGGGCGCGGGCGTTGTCCTCCGTCACGTATTCCAGTTCAAAGCGCTCCGGCAGGTTGTAGTCCACCTGCACGGTACCTAACTGCCACTGCCGCTTCAGCACATCGCGCACGATGAAGTCCAGCTTGGGGCCATAGAACGCGGCTTCACCTTCTTCAACCGTGTAGGGTAGGTTCAGCTCCTCACACGCCTGGATAATCGCGTCGGTGGCGGCGTCCCAGTTGGCCGGGTCGCCCACATACTTGTCGCTGTTCGGGTCGCGCTTGCCCACCCGCGCCCTGAAGTCTGTCAGGCCGAGCGTGTTAAACACATACTGAATCAGCTTGACTACGGCTTTGAACTCGTCCAGCAGTTGGTCGGGCCGCACAAACAGGTGCGCGTCGTCTACGGTGAAGCCGCGCACACGGGTCAGCCCGTTTAACTCCCCGGACTGCTCATAACGGTACACCGTGCCGAATTCTGCATAGCGCACCGGCAAATCACGATACGAGCGCATGTCACTCTTGTAGATCATGATGTGGTGCGGGCAGTTCATCGGCTTCAGCATGTACGCTTCTTCGTCCACGTCAATCGGCGTGTACTGGCTATCAGAGTAGTACGGATAGTGGCCACTCGTCTTGTACAGTTCCAGGTTGCCGATGTGCGGCGTTACAACGGGGTCATAGCCGCTGCGGATTTGAATATCACGCAGCCAGCGTTCCAGCGTATCCCGCAAAATGGCACCGTTGGGCTTCCACAGGATGAGGCCCTTGCCCACCAATTGACTGATGGTGAACAGGCCCAGCTTTTCGCCCAGCACGCGGTGATCGCGCTTTTTGGCCTCCGCCAGCAGGTTAAGGTAGTCCTTCAGGTCGTCGGGCGTTTGCCAGGCCGTGCCATAGATGCGCGTAAGCTGGTCGTTTTCCGCATTGCCGCGCCAATACGCCCCGGCAACCGGCTTATAGCTGATGCTGAACGCTTTCGGATTGATGTCTTTCGTGCTTTCAACATGCGGCCCCCGGCACAGGTCGGTGAACGTGTTTTGCGTATACACAGAAAGCGTTTCGGCAGGCGCGGCGATTGGCTCACCGTTATCGTCCACGCGGCCTTCCACCAGGTCGTTAATCAGTTCCAGCTTATAGGGCTGGTCTGCGAACAGCTCACGGGCTTCCTCCGGCGTCACTTCGCGGTAGTCAAACGTGTGCTGCTGGCTGGCGATCTTCCGCATTCGCTTTTCAACCGCCTTGATGTCCTCATCCGTGATGGGGCGCGGCAGGTTGAAGTCGTAGTAGAAGCCATCTTCGATGGGCGGGCCGATGGCCAGCTTGGCTTCGGGGAACCGCTCCAGCATGGCTTCGGCCATGATGTGGGCCAGCGAGTGCCGGATGCGGTAGAGCGGGCTGTCTTCGTATTTTTCCTCGGACATGTATCCTCGATGTGGGTTTGGGTTGGGTTGTTGAGCGGGGACGGCAGGCACAAATGCAATTTATGTGGGGCGCTGCCCCACACCCCGGCAGGATTTCCCAATCCTGCCCCTGGTGTTCTGCTCTGCTCAGCAGAGCAGAAACTTGAGGTCAAGGGGGGCCAACCCCTTGTGGGAGTTTGAGGGTAAAACCCTCAAGCATTTGTCATGGTGCTTAATTGTCGTCAACGAATAATACATCCGATAGAACCACAGCGGCCACTTCCTGGGTGGCCCGCGCACCCGTTGGGCGGATAGTTCGTGGCTCCTCGGTGTCGTCGTCGGTTGCGCTTTCCGTCACCTGTGTAAACAGGTTCTCAAACACGTCCAGGGCAATCAGGTTGTCGATGGTGTCTTCAATCACGTCGCGGTTGATTTCATCCACCAGAATGTGCGGCGTTTCAAACGCTGCGTAACGCACCTGCGGCGTGTATTCCAACTGGCGGCTGACGGCATAGCTCAGTTCCATCTGGCGGCGCAGGTGAACCAGCGTGACAAAGTGCGCCGTGAAAATGATGTCGTCATCCATCTGGACGATTACATCGCACGAGGCGGGCGTGTCGTATTCACCATCGTGGATTTCGATCCAGACTTTTTTGGGGAACTGCAAGCTGGCAACCATTGTGATGTTATTCTCCTGTTTGTTTTGTCAAACCGCAACGTGCGGAAATTAGCTTGGCATATTTCGGGACGATCTACTTCTATTGTGCTGCTTTTTGGGCCGTTCAGGCACAGTTCTTTATGGGATGCTTACAAATGGCACAAGCTTGTTCGGAACAAGTGCTTGTTTATACAACTGCGAGTCATCCCATTACTGTATATTCCAAAATGGGGGTCTGTGTCAAGAAACTGCGTTTATCGAATTTTTACAGGTTGCTGAGGCGCAAAAAAACCCGGTCACATGGCCGGGTGAAGGTGGTGCCGCCAGGCGGACTCGAACCGCCGACCCACGCATTTTCAGTGCGTTGCTCTACCAACTGAGCTACAGCGGCACAACGCTCAAAAGTATAGGCCAGCGTGGGGGCGCGTGCAAGGCTAAAATCCCTGGCCCACTGCTCACGGGGGTTTCATCTACATTTGCTATTTTCATCGTCATGATAAAAGCAAACTCAAGGACAGACTATGCTACCTCGCATCCTCGTGACGGGTGCCCCCGGCAATGTGGGCACCCCGCTTGTGCGCGACCTCCAAGCCGCTGATGTGCCGTTCCGGGTGGGGGCGCGTAACCCGGAAAAAGCCCGCGCCGCCCTGGGCGACCCCGTTGACGCTGTGCGCTTCGATTTTCAGGACGCGGCGACGTTCCCGGCAGCGCTGGCCGACGTAGACCGTGTGTTTTTGGTGCGCCCGCCTACGCTGGCCAATGTACAGCGTGATTTCGTCCCGTTCATCACCGCCGCCGCCGCCGCAGGCGTGCAGCAGATGGTGTTCCTGTCGGTGCAGGGCGTGGAAAATAGCCGCTTCATCCCGCACGCCCGCATCGAAGCAGCCATTGAGCAAAGCGGCATGGATCACACGTTTTTGCGGGCGGGCTTCTTCATGCAAAACCTGACCACCACCCACGCCGCCGAAATCCGTGAGCGCAGCGAAATCGCCCTGCCCGTCGGCAGCGCGAAGACCGCGTTTATCGACACGCGGGACATTGCCGCCGTAGCCGCCCGCGCCCTCACCGAAGACGGGCACGGCGCGAACAGCTACACCCTCACAGGGGCGGATGCGCTCACCTATGACGAGGTAGCCGCCATCATGACGGATGTACTGGGCAGGCCCGTAATGTACACCAACGTCACGCCGCCGGAGTTTGTTATCCGGCAGGTGCGGGGCGGCATGGGCTGGGGCTTCGCGCTGGTGGTGATGGGGCTGTACGTGGCCACGCGTTTCGGCAATGCGGAGCAGGTTACAGATGATGTGCGGCGCAGCCTGGGCCGGGAACCGATTTCGTTTGAGCAGTTCGCCCGCGATCACCGGGAGGTGTGGCTGCGCGGGGACTAATCGGTAGCAATCGCATGGCAGGCGTCGGCCACACCTCCCCTACCTGATTTAATCCTATGTTAATGTTAGCGAAAATCCGCTAGAATAGCACCAGAGCGCTTTTAACGTGGAGATGGTAATGTTACGCATCATTATTGCAGACGACCACGCCGTTGTGCGGACGGGGTTGGCCATTCTATTGAACAGTCAGGACGACATGGAAGTCGTAGCAGAGGCAGGCAGCGGCGATGAAGCCGTCAAGCTGGCCGAGCAGCACGAACCCAACGTCATCGTTATGGATATTCGTATGCCGGGGCTGAGCGGCATTGAAGCGTGCCAGCGCATCACCGCTGCCATGAAAGATGTAGCGGTTATTATGCTCACCTCGTATGCGGAGGATGACCTGCTGAGCGCGGCCATCGACGCGGGCGCGAGCGGGTATGTACTCAAACGCATTGGCAATAACGACCTCATAGACGCGGTGCGGCGCGTGGGCAGCGGTGACGGCGTATTAGACCCCGCCATGACCTCCGGCGTGTTTAACAAAGTCCGCGAGGCGAACAAGGCCAAGTCCGCCACGTTCTTCTCCGACCTCACCCAACAGGAACTCAGTGTGTTGGCGCTGTTGGCCCAGGGCCTCAGCAACCGGCAAATCGCGTCCAAACTGTATTTAGGTGAGGGCACCGTCCGCAACTACGTGAGCAACGTCCTGTCGAAGATTAGTGTGCAAAACCGGGCTGAGGCGGCCATTTACGCGGTCAAGCACAACATCGAAGACGTGGCCCCGCCGCTAGACGCAGAGTAATCAGCGTGGGCGGGCCACCGCGAACACTTCTCTATCGAAGAACCACCGCAGCGGTACCGTCTTGAAGGCGAGGCGGCGCAGGCCCGCCAGCACGACGTTTTCCTGGCGGTTTTGCGGTGGGCTATCCAGCCACACTTTGGACTGAAAGCCCGCGCTGTTCAGCGCCCGGTACATGCTCCACAGCGATTGCTCGTTAACGTGAACATGCTCGTTCACATCGACAAGGAATTGGCGCGGGTTGGCCGGGTAAGCCGCACCGTCGCCCGTCACCACGCGGAAGGCCCGCACCACCGGGTAGGCGTAGCGGTCGTACCACACATTCGGCGCAGTGTGGACGATTAACGCGCCGTTGGGCCGCAGCACCCGCTTAATATCGAGCAGGCACTGGTGCAGTTCCCACGGGTGCAGGTGTTCTACCACGTCGAACAGCAGCACCCGGTCAAACTTACCGTCAGGGAAGGGCAGCTTCTTCGCGTCAGATAGGGCCACGCCCCCCTGGCCGGGGGTGTTTTCCGGCAGGTTATCTAACACCTGCTGCGATAGACGCACCGCCACCTCAGCATAATCAATACCATAGGCGTTAGCCCCCAGCTCGGCACAGTGCCGCAAAATTTCCCCGCGCCCGCAGCCCACATCCAACACGTTCATCCCCGGCGTTACTTCCGCCAGGTGAAACGCGGCCTTCAGGCGGCGCGATAAGTGCTGCCCTTCGGACGTGTTGAACTCGTCGTAGCCCTCGCAGGCAGTGCGAAAGTACTCTTCGGTGTAGAGGGCCGGGTTGACCGGCTGCTGGAAGTCCGGTTGGGTCACGAGAGAAGCGGCTTTCGTTGCTGACTCCGGGAAAAATTCGCCCTGCATCTTACAGCAGGGCGTGGGGCAGTGCAAGCGGAGCGTAGGGGCCGCCAGGGCTTTTGCAAAGTTGCCTGGCTCATCATTGGGCGCTGCCCAACCCCGTCACTTTTTTCAAAAAGTAAACAAAAACTTGCCTTTTCGGGTATTGGGCGGCCCCTAAACCCACTTGTAAATTTCCAGGTTGGCCCCGGTAACCGCCGCCGCCTTACTGGATGACAGATACAACATTGCCTCTGCAATTTCCATTGGGGTCACCCACTTGTCGGCGTTGGCGTCCCCCATTGCAGCGCGATTGCCCGGCGTGTCAACAATGCTGGGTGAAATCGCATTCACCCGGATGCGATGCCCTTTGAGTTCGGCGGCCATGCTTTCCATCACACGCAGGGCAGCGGCTTTGCTCGCGGAGTAGGCCGCGCTGTTTGCGCCGCCCTGTTGGGCGGGTTTGGCGGCAACCACCGTCAGCGTGCCCCGGATGCCGTCTGCGACCATGTGTTCGGCCACCTTCCAACAGGTGATGTACAGCGCTGTTGCATTAAGGGCCATCATCCGCTGCCACACGTCGAAGTGCCCTTCGTGTACTGGCCCCGGCATCGCAAACCCACCCGCAATGTGCAGCAGGTGGTCAATCTGGCCGAAGGCGGTCACGGTTTTGTCTATGGCCACGTCAACAGCACCGGGGTCGGTCAGGTCTACCGGGGCGAGAACCGGTTCTACGCTGGCGTCCAGCTTGCTTTTGAGCGTGTTCAGCTTGTCCTCGTTATGATCCCACAGGGCCAGCCTGGCCCCCTGTTGTGCGACGTGCTGCGTCACGGTGCTGCCCACGCCCCCGGCGGCCCCGGTGATGACGAATACCTTGCCTTCAAACTCGCTGGTCATGTGCGGCGTTCCTCTCTTGTCTTGATTGTTTGGATGCGCGGACATACGGTAAAAATGGGTAATTGTTTTGCATTCTAACGTCGCATAATGATGCGTTGATGAGACCGGGCGTTACGTACCCGTTGGAAGACACCGTGAGGCTGTGTGCGACATCAGGTGGGGGCTGGGCACCCCCCGGCACAGGCTAGCGTTCGATGGGGTTGCCCGCCCCCGCCCAGTCATGGGTACCCCCGTCCAGGTTGACCAGCGTCACATAGCCGCCCAGGCTGTTGAGGTATTCAGCGGCCCGCTGGCTGCGGCCTCCGTGCTGGCATACCAGCAGCACCGTCACATCCTTCGGGATTTTGTCTGTGTTTTCGGTGATGATACTTAGCGGCACATTGATAGCCCCCGGCAGGTGCCCGGCAGTGTATTCGTCTACCTCGCGCACATCCACCAGGACGTGTTCGGTTTCGCCGTAGGTGGCGGGGTAGTCATTCACAGGAATGGTCAGCATTTCAGCCATATTTAAATCTCCTCTGCACAAATTAGTGGGCAAATTGTACCCGGCAACGCGGTTAGCGCCACCCTTATGCCCAACGGCGTTAGTATTTCCTAATACAGCGCAGTGGCCGGTGCGTAATGATTAGCCGTTAGCGGGCAGTCTCCGCATTGTTGATAACGCGGTTCAGCATCTCCAGGAACGAGTGCGTTTCGTCTTGCGTGAAGCCCTCAACGAACTGGGCCATTAGCTTGGGGCGTTCGTCAATCAACTGCGCCAGCATCGCCTGCCCACTCTCGGTGAGCGTCATCTGCTTCACGCGGGCGTCTTGCGGGCTAACGGTGCGCTCCAAATAGCCAGACTCCACCAGTCCATTAACCAGCTTGGTCAGCGTAGGGGAAGCAATTTCCATGTCTTGCAGCAGGGAGCGGTGTTCGGCGCATTCGCACGCGGCCACGCGGCGCAGCACGTCTAGCTGGGCAAAGGTAAGGCCGTATTCAGCAATTTTGTTGTCCATGGCCTGGCGGCACGCAAAGTGAGCGCGGCGCAGCAGATGCGGAAGGTCTTGTTCGGTGTGGGTCATTCGGTTGCCTGTTGCTGTTGTACAGCGTATTCTATCACACGTTGTGAGGATGCATGGGCGCTGCTGTGTTGCGGGGTCAGGGCTTTTGCAAAGTTGTATAGCTGATGATTGGGCGCTGCCCAAGCCCGTCACTTTTTGAAAAAAGTGAACAAAAACTTGCCTTTTCGGACGCTTTGCGTCCGAAAACACGGGTTCAAAGGGTGCCAACCCTTTGCAGGGGGCGGGGAGGGCGTCCCCGCGATGTGAAACCTTGACTTTGCAATAGCCCTGGTTGCGGGCTGTCTTTCAATATTTTGGCAGAAACAGTTGCCCTCAGCCCACAACCTGTTGCAGTTGGGCAATAAAGTGCGCTGGGTCTAGCGGTTTAGGAATGTAACCGTCGAAACCTGCTTTTAAGGCATCCTGGGCTACGTCGGCAGAGTGATAGGCGGTGACCGCCACCACCGGGATGTGGGCGGTGGCGACGTTAGAGCGAATGGCCACCAGCGTTTGCCAGCCGTCACGATGGGGCATAGCCAGGTCTGTGACGATAACGGTCGGGTCTATCGTCTTGAGCAGGTCCAGGCAGGCATTGCCGTCTGGCGCAATGTGTACCTTGGCACCATAGTGCGCCAAAATGCGCGAAACAACCTGTTGGTCGTCGTACATATCCTCAACAACGATGACCTGCCACGTTTTTACAACACTGGTTGATATGTTCATTGTCAATGGTATCTCCCCTTAGCCCTGGTTGGCGTTGGCCTGCTGCCGCTTGTTCAGGGCGCGGGTGGCCAGCTCTTCAATTTGACTGCCAAAGGTGAGCACATCAAACGGCTTGGCAATGTGCCCATCGAAGCCCGCTTCCAGGGCGTCATTGCGGTCTTTTTCCATTGCGTAGGCCGTGACGGCGATAATGGGCGTGTGGGCATGGGTCGGGTTTTTACGGATGGCTTCATAAACGTGCCAGCCGTCCATCTGTGGCATACGAATGTCCAGCAGGATGACGTTTGGCTTGATGGTTTCTAGCAGGGCCAGCCCTGCTTGGCCGGTGTGAGCAGTGTGGACGACGGCCCCGTGAAATTCAAGCGCGAGCTGGGCAACAGCGCTGTTATCGGGCATGTCGTCAATGACGAGGACGACCCACCCCTGGATTGAGTTCTGAGGTTGTTGAGCCTGATACTTCATATGAGAAACGTTCCTTACACTATAAGCATCATCAAGCAAACAGGGGGGTACCCTGGTTTATACCAGCAGGGGGTCGGCTTCGGGGGCCGGTTCTGTGTCCAGGGGCAGCGTCACCGTAAAGGTACTGCCCTGGCCTACCGCGCTGCTCACCCGGATGTTGCCGCCCATCATCAACACCAACCGCCGAACAATCGCCAGGCCCAGGCCCGTGCCGCCGCGTTCCAGGGTGGGGTCTACCTGACGGAACTCGTCAAAGATATGTTCCTGCTGGTGTGACGGAATCCCGATACCGGTGTCCTGAATGGCAATGCGCCAGTTGTCCTGGTCGTGCAGGCTGGCTTCCAGCGTGATCGACCCTTCGTCGGTGAACTTGATGGCATTAGAAATCAGGTTGATAACCACCTGCTTAATGCGGCCCTCATCGCCCACAATGACATCTGGCAGGCGCTCGTCCACCTTGATGTGGAAGGCCAGTTGTTTGTCTTCTGCCAGCCCACGGTTTTGCAGTTCCACCGTATTCAAAGCCTCGCGCAGGTTAAATGCAGATTTGTCGATTTCCAGGCGTCCCGCTTCGATTTTTGACAGGTCCAGCACTTCGTTGATGAGCTTGAGCAGATGTTTGGCATTGATGAGAATACGCTCTTGAAAGCCTGACTGCTCGTCGGTCATCGCGCCAGCCATCCCCGCCAGTTGAATTTGCGAGTAGCCAACAATGGCGTTGAGCGGCGTGCGCAGCTCATGAGACATGGTGGATAAAAACTGGCTTTTGAGGTGGTTGGCGTATTCGGCCTGACGGCGCGTGACCGCCAGTTCGCGGTTTGCTTTCACAAGCGATTCGTTCTGTTCCTGAATTTCCTGGCTTTGGCGTTTGAGGATGCGGTCTGCACGGCTCACAATCAGGAAGAGGGCGATGTACAGCCCCCCCAGCACGGTGACCACAGCCAGCACGACCCGGCTCTGGGTTGTGCGAATGTCCTCAACGAAGCGGGTGGCGTCGTCGTAAATCTCGAAAACGCCCTCGATTTCCCCACTGGTATTGTAGACGGGCACGTAGCTTTCCACGATGTAGCGCTCTTCTAGCACGCTGTCGAAGCTAACGATGCTGTCTTCCAGTTCCATTTCGGATGAGACGGTGCCGTTTAAAGCACCCGCGAAGGCTGCGTTGTCATCGCCCTCGTACTCGCCTAGCTCGGCAGCCTCAGTCGAGTAGACGGTAAAGCCATTGGTGTTATAGACCTTGACTTTGACCACGGTTGACCCGCGTGTCTTGTCTAGCAGTTCCCCGGTAAGCGCCTGGACTTCCGGGTCGGTAATCACGTCTTCAATGGGTCGGGCGCTGCTTTCTACCACCCACTCACCAAAATCTAGCCAGATGGTATTGCTAAAGAGCTGCGTTGACACAACGTTGCTGCTTTCGCGCAGTTGAACAAGGTCATCAAGGGCCGTCTGGCGGTAGAGCGCCGTCAGGATAAGCGTGACGATGATGAAGGCAACCAGACTGGTGACAGAAAAGTAGCGCAACAGACGAAACATAGATATGTCCCTATTGTAAGCCATTAGATAGCAGTAAGCTGTACACCTACTCGTTACAGAATATAACGAAATGAAAGTAATGTCTACCCAGGCAAGGTTTGAATTTGTTCACTGCCAACGACTCCGCTTGCCCCCACCCTGACGGCTTTGCCGTTGCCCCGCCCCCACAGCGTCGCTGCGCGATGGGAGGGAGGAGATTTGCCGCCTACGGCGGGGTTCCGCTTCCTTCATTTTGGGGGTAGGGGGGTAAGGGGCGCTAAGCGAGTCCCTGAGTCGTTACGTTGACTGCCTGTTTGCTTTGTGACGGGCGGCGTGGCTGGCCTGCGGAAAGCGACAATCATGCGGGGACGTATGCCCCCGCTAAGCAAACCCCAGTGCCGCCCCACCCTGATTCACGCCATACCACGCGAGCGCGGTAGCCATCACGGTATCGTCGTGGCCACCGGGCGGTGCCCCATACCGGAAGCCGCCGCCGGGCAGCCGTTCCATTGAATAGGCGGCCAGTTCGTCCAGCAGCACCGGGTCGGGCAGCAGCGCGATGTCGCCGCGTTCAATCGCCAGCGCTAACCCCTCAATGAGCGCGTTTTTGCTGCGGTTCGTCGTTGTGAACGGACGCACCGGCAAGCCCTCACGCGCCAACTCCTCGATGTTGACTGACCCGATGCTGTTCGCCTCCGCCCAGATGACATCCGGCCCCCACACGTTATACAGCGCGGCCAGCCGCCCCCGCTGCAACGGATACCCCACCTGATTGAACCGCTCCAGCGCGACCAACTGCGCGGTTGTCGCGTTTACGATGGCCAGCACGGTGTAGTCATGGTCGCGGCCCCAGTCCACGCCCATGATGTAACGGTGCCCCGGCTGTGGGCTGGCAGCAGCGGGTGCTGCCGCCGCCTGCGTCACCCCCCGGAACACCTGCCCGGCGTCGTCAATGAACTCGGCCAGGTACTCCTCACGGAACACGCGCTCTGGTGTGCTGCGCTGGATGGCGTCCAGTTCGGCGGCGTCAATCAGCGGGCTGTGGGCACTGGTAAAGTGGAACGCCGCCCACTCCGGTTCGTTGGGGTCGCGCCCCATCTGGTACAGCCGCCAAAAGGTGTTGCGCCCACGCGGGGAACTCAAAAACAGCGCCCCACCCCGCCGTTCCAGCAGCATAGGCCGGATGACCTCCGCCCAGGTGCCCGGTTTAAGGTAGGCCGCCTCATCTAGCACCACGTAATCCAGGCCGGCCCCGCGCAGGTTATCGGGCAGGTGGGCGCTGCGGACGGCAATCCGCCCGCCGTCGGGCAGGTCGATGCGGCGTTCGCCCTCGTTGACCTTTACGCCGGGATGATCGGCAAACAGCCGCTTAAAGTCGCGCCACACGTCAGACGCCATCGCCTGTGTGGGGGCCACCCACCAGCACACCTGCCCCAGCGCCGCCCGCGCCGTGATGGCCATCTTGCCGGTTTCTGTTTTGCCGAAGCGCCGCCCACACGCCACCACCACAAACCGCGCCCCTGCGTCAATAATCTGCTGCTGCATCGGGTGTGGCTTTGGCAAGCGCAAACGGACCTCAGTTGTGGCCGTTGGTGTCTCCATGGGGTTCGGTGCCCTCGCGCTGCCAGGGTGGGCGCTCGTCTTCGGTGCCGTCGGCATCCTGGAAGATGACGCGGCGCACAATGTATTTTGTGTGGCCCGTGCTGCTTTCGCGCTCATCGCGCAGCTTTTCAAACTTGAGCAGCCGGTCTACCAATGCGCCCAACGCGCTCGTCCGTTGGGGCAGCGTGCCGGGTGCCTGTTCATCTAGCAGCGTGTTGGCCAGCGTCAGCGCAAGGTCGCCCAATTGACGTTCGAGCTGCGCCAGCACATCTGCACCAGATGGCGATGGGGCGGGCGGCGCTTCCGCCTGCGCCGCGTGATGCCAGCGCCGCACCGTATGATATGGAATGTTGACGTAGCGGGCGGCTGCGGCCACATTGCCGCCGTTCGCCCGGATGCGCTCAAGCGCTGCCTGTTTCTGGTTTTGGGTATAGCGCATATGGGGTGCCTCCTTGCGCTAGCATAAACATCCTGACGCGCTATTAAAACATATGTACGCCCCCATAACTGAAACATACGTGCGCCCATATCACCCCACATCTTCGGCAGCGGCGCAGGGGTGGGCCATGAACGCCTTATCCGTCAGGGCGACACCGCGCTTGGTTCCCTCCAACCGGACGATGTAGCCTTCCATGTGCAGGCGGTCTAAGTGCCGGTTGACCGTCCCCGTTGAGATGTAGCAGCCGTCGGCCATCTCGCGTTGCGTGGGGGGCAGCTTGTGTTCGTGGGTATATTGCTTGATAAAGCAGTACAATTGGGCGGTAATCGCCCAGTTCAGCGCTCGGCTCATGGGGATGGATT
>DAOTTY010000293.1:0-5111 GCA_034437575.1 Anaerolineae bacterium
GTGGTGATTGAGGGCGTAATTGCGCGGGCAGGTGAGTATCGGGCGATTTATCGCAAGGTGCGGGAACCCAATTACACGAACACAGAGGACTAAGTATGACCAAAACAAACGTTGGTACTGCAATCGTAACGGGTGGCAATCGCGGCATTGGCCTGGAAGTGTGCCGCCAGCTTGCTGATCTAAACTACACCGTGATTCTCGGTTCCCGTGACCTGGGCAAAGGCGAAGCCGCCGCTGCCAGCCTCAACACGGATCATGTCATTGCTTACCAGCTAGACGTGAGTGACCCGGCAAGCATCGAACGGGCAGCGGAACGGGCTACGTCGGAGTTTGGTGTGCTGGACGTGCTGATAAACAACGCCGCCATCCACTATGACACGCGCCAGCACGCCATTGATGCCGACCTGGGCATCGTGCAGGAAGCGGTTGAGACGAATGTGTATGGTCCCTGGCGGATGGTGCAGGCGTTTTTGCCTTTGTTACGCAAGGGAATGCACAAGCGTATTGTCAACGTGAGCAGCGAGGGTGGGTCCCTGGCGAGCATGGGCGCGGGCACGCCCGCCTACAGCATGACCAAAGCCGCGCTCAACGCGCTCACGCGGATGCTGGCCGCCGAACTGCGCGACGAGCGTATTCTGGTGAACGCGGTGTGTCCGGGGTGGGTGGCAACAGACATGGGCGGACGTGGTGGGCGTCCTGTGGAAAAGGGGGCAGCGAGTGTGCTATGGGCCGTCACGATTGATGACGACGGTCCGACGGGCGGGTTCTTTCGGGATGGGCGGCGGTTGGATTGGTAGAATAAAGCACAGCTAGAGAGAAAGTCCAACCATGACGACTTTACCCAAACCTGTATTTGACCGTGTTGTTTCAGTACTAGAACAACATTTCGATGTGGTTGCGGAACGTAGAGCTATTGTGAAGCAAGCCCTGTACGATTCAACGGAGTTACTTGGGCACATTGAGTACGAAGGTAGCGCCCGGCAATTCACAGCGAGTCTCGTTCAAAAGTGCGATACCTACGGTAGATTGCGATCGGGCCAACTAGCCCTTGAAGCATTGCTTGCGCACGTCCGCGATTCGGGTTTAGTTGGGATTAATAGGCAGAGAGAAATTAATGACCTCATCTCCCAGGTTGTAGCTGCTTCACAAAGTGATGATGAGTCACAATTCCTTGAAATTACTGAGCACTCGAGATTGTCTCCCACACAATATGGCCTGGTTTACAATCGCAACAATCGACCGTTGACGGTATGGCCTACACCGCACGAAGAGACACAAACGAAGCATAGTCTAAGGAATTTTCAGACCTTTCGCGTTGTAGATAGAGACTTCACTGATGAAATAGTTTGGTTAAAGGTTGACTACGGTGACGCGTCACCTGGATGGGTTGCAGAAGTTACAATAACCCAGGGGGAGTTAGAGTATAACGTCCGCCCATTTGGTTTATCACTGCTGTCTGGTGAGAAAAATTGTAGCAGTCGATACTTTTTTGGCATGGGTTCGGGATGTCCGGATGATCTACAGCGCAGCGTTACAGGTGCTCACCAGTTGTTTGAGTATGGTTGTGTGATTTGGCGACTAGAACCAGATGAGTTTTACATTCTATACAGTGATGGGGAGTGGGAGGTTTACCAAGCGTCTTACGTAAAAGAATTAAAAAATGCCAATCCAAATGAGCACACGCCACCGGATCTCCGCATGGTGCCTACCAGCGGTTTTGGACGGATTTGGAATCTCCAAAATGTGCGAAAACGGTTAGGGTGGGCACTGGCCGCCGAGGAGGATCATCAGATTGTATTCCAAAACGTTGATCCAGATACTTACGAAATGTCATCTCCTATCACGTACATTTCGCTACCTCATGAGCATGTCGCTGCATTATGCCTGGGGTCGGAAAAGCGCACTTGGCATCATGTCAAAAAATCCTCCTAAATCCACGTCAGTACGCCCCGTCGCGCAGCAGCACACGCGGGATCGTCCGCATGAGGATTTCCAGGTCCAGCCAGATGGACCAGTTCTCAATGTAGTAGATGTCCAGCAGCACCATTTCATCGAAGGGCACATCACTGCGGCCACTCACCTGCCACAGCCCCGTCACACCAGGGACGGTGTTCAGGCGCTGCATGTGCCACTCATCATAGAGCCTCACTTCGTCGGGGGTGGGCGGGCGCGGCCCCACCAGGCTCATATGGCCCAGCAGCACATTAATCAGGTTAGGCAGTTCGTCCAGGCTGGTGCGCCGCAAAAAGTGCCCCACCCGCGTGATGCGCGGGTCGTTAACCAGCTTAGGATGGCGCGGGTCTTGTAGCTGCTCGCGCACGAGCTGTTCCCGGTACTTATCCGCATCGGGGATCATGCTGCGGAACTTCATCATGTTGAAGGGCTTGCCGTTTTCGCCCACCCGCCGCTGCCAGTAAAACACAGTTGCGTCCGGGTCTTCGGATTTGATGGCCAGCGCTACCAGCCCGAATATAAGCAGCCACACCGGTGCCGCCAATACCACCAGCACCAAATCTAGCACGCGCTTGAACACCTTGTTGGCGACTTTGAGCGTGGGTTCTAGCTCCATGCTCAACAGCGGAATCCCGTCCAGATTTTCGACGTGGACGCGGGGCGCATTCAACTGGAACACATCGGGCACCACGCGCATAGGGATGCCCAGCCGACGGCACACGCTCAAAATGTCCAGGATGCTAGCCCGTGCTGACCAGGGCGGCGTGGCGACGACCAAATCAACGCGCTCGGCTTTGATAACGTCCTCTAAGTTGTGAATATCGCCCAGGCCGCGCAGCCGCCCCAGGTCCACCTCACCAATTGACGGGTCGTCGTCCAGGTAGCCCACTGGCAAATAGCCCAGCCCACGCCGCGCCAGCATCACCCGCATCACAGCCTGGCCCACCTCACCCGCTCCGACAATCAGCACACGCTGCACCCCCAAACCGTGCTTGGCCCGCAGGTGACTGTACATCCACAGGCGGCCCACCCGCACAAATGCCAGGCTGGCAATCGTCGTCACAGCCAGATAGACCAGCATCAAGCGGCTGAAGGCCCGCGCCTGCGTCATAAAGCTAATCGCCATCAACACAACGACGGCATTGGTCACGCCGTTGGCGATAATCGTGTTTTCCTCAAAGAACGAGCGCCCACGTATGCGCCGGTAAAGGCCGCTGGTGGCGTAGTTGAGCATCAGCCAGCCCATGTACACCATCACGTAAGGGATATACACCGAAAACGGCACATCGTTGGCTTCCAGCACAGGCCGAACAAGCTGCACCTCGTAGCGCAGGGTGTAGGCCAGCACAAACGCCAGGAACACCGTCGCCATATCCGCCAGGGGCATTAACCACGCGGGTTCGATGCGACGCGGCTCGTCGGTGACGGCTTGCCCACTGCCGGATGGGGTGGGGCTGGTTTCGATGTCCTCACGAAAGATCATATGTCTCTTGGGGGTTATGAACGAGTTTTAAGCGCCGTCTGGTAGCTGTGAATGGTCTGGTTAGCGGTGCGCTGCCATGTGTAGTGTTGGGCGGCGGTCAGGCCGCTGGCGGATGCCCGTTCCCGCCATGCGGAATCGTCTAGTGCGCTGGTCAGTGCCGCGACCCACGCCTCAACATCGTGCGGTGGCACGCGCAGCCCGTCGCTGCCTGCCACCACTTCCGGCAATGACGACACATCCGACACAATCACAGGTGTGCCGCAGGCCATCGCTTCCAATGGTGGGATGCCAAACCCCTCGTATAACGACGGGTACACGAACACGGCTGCGCTATTGTACCAGAGGGGTAACGCTTCCATAGGGATAAAACCCGGCGTAAAAACGTGCTGCTCCAGCTTGAGGGCGGCAATCGCCTCGAAAATAGCCGCATAGTCCCAGCCCTTGCCGCCCCCCAATACCAGCGCCGGACGGCTTTGTGCGGGTAGTTGGGCGTAGGCTTGCAGCAGCAGTGGCAGGTTCTTGCGCGGTTCCAGCGTACCCACAAACAGCCAGAAGTCATCCGGTAGGCCCTGCTCCCGCTTGAAAGCGGCCCTTGCATCCGGCGGCAATGGGCGAAAGCGCTCAAAGTCGGTGCCGGGGGGGGCCACGTCGATGCAGGCCGGGTCAATGCCAAACACATCGCTCACGTCGCGGGCGGTGCTGTGGCTGATGGCAATCACACGGGCGGCCCGCCGGACGGTGTTGGCGGTGAGGGTTTGCAGGTACAGCCGCCGCGCTGTCGATAGCACCTGCGGGTAGTGAACGAAGCTCAGGTCGTACACAGTCACCACGAAGGGCCGCCCAACAGGCAGCGCAGGGGCCACGAAGGCCATCGCGTGATACAGGTCGAAATCAGCCAGTGTGAACGGCTGCACACCCTGCTCCCACAGGATGCGGCGCGGCGGGGATTCGGTATCGAACGGGGCACGGCGCATATGCACGCCGTCAAACGTGGCCGGGTTCGCGCCCCCCACCATCGCCGTGAACTGCCAGCCGGGGGCGGCGGCAGGCAGATGGGCCAGCGTGTTGGTAATGTACCCGTGAATGCCCGCCGTCCGGTAGCCCTTGCGCCCGGAGAGCAGGTGCGCGTTCATGCCGATGTGCGTCATGGGCCGGGGGGACTGGCTCTGACGGGTAGGGATTGGCATTTGCGACAAAATCGCAATTTAGCCCTCACCCCACATCCGCCACCACCGGGATTGACGGGCTGCGGCCAAGCTCTTGCCCTGTGGCATCGTAGGCGACGGCGAACAGGTCGCCCAACAGGTTTGGCTGCACCTCATACGTGACGGTGATTGTCGCGTCGGTGACGGGTTCCACAGTTACAATCGGAGCGGGGTCGGCCCCGGTGCCGCGTGGCTGCACAAAAAACGTGACGCGGGCAGTGTTCGGGTCGTACAGGTTGTTGGCAATCAGTGTGACCGGGCCGGGGGCCAGCACAAATTGCCCGCTCTGCTCACGGAACGGCGACACACTCACGGCGAGGGTTTCATTGGTGGGCGGCGGGCCAGCACCGAGGCCGTCACCGGCGGGCGCTTCTGGCTCCGGCGCAGCGTCACTACCTGACGCAGACGGGAGGTAAACAATCTGCCCCAGGTCAAGCACATCGGGGTTTTCCAGGCAGTTGCCCGTCGCC
>DAOTTY010000294.1:0-13792 GCA_034437575.1 Anaerolineae bacterium
GCCGCTACGCGGCGGGAGGGAGGGGTTTGTGCCGCCTTCGGCGGTGTTCCCCTTCCCTCATTTTGGGGGTAAGGGGCTAGGGGATGGGGGAATTCAGCCGAGTACCTGAGTCATTGCCTGAAAGGTGAGTCTTTGGCCCCAACCCGGTTTTTGTGCAAAATGACTATCGAAATCCCATGCCCCAGGCGATACACTTCATTCGGTTTAAGCCCTTGTGAACTAGTCTTAAAGTTACAAAGTTCGTAAAGGTATATTTAAGCCTGTAATATCCATTCCCAAATTTCTACAAGGAGACATCCATAACATGAAGCATACCTTTGCTGCCATACTGGCCGCAGCATTGCTGTTTAGCGTTGGCCTGACGGCAAACGCCCAGGGCACCGTCGAAACTGTTTGCCTCGTCACCGACGAAGGCCGCATCAACGACGCCTCGTTCAATCAGTTTGCCTATGAAGGCATGATCGAAGCCGCCGACGACTTCCTGCTGGAAACCACCTACATCGAAACCGCCGCCGCTACAGACTATGCCGCCAACATCCAGACGTGCATTGACGAAGGCTTTGACGTGGTCGTAACTGTCGGCTTTTTGCTGACCGACGCCACGCTAGAGGCCGCCGCTGCCAACCCCGATGTGTTCTTCATCGGCGTGGATCAGTTCATCATGGACGGGCCGGAGAATATGGCCGGGTCACAGTTCCGTGAGGACCAGATGGGCTACGCGGTGGGGGTGATGGCCGCGCTGCTGACGGAAACGGATGTGGTCGCCGGGGTGTTCGGTGTCGAAATCCCGCCGGTGGTCAAGTTCCGCAATGGGTACGTCAATGGTATTTTGGCAACCAACCCGGATATTGAAGTGCTGGACATCTACATTGATAGTTTTACCGCCCCAGAGCGCGGCAGTGCCGCTGCTGAGCAGTTCCTCGGTGAAGGGGCTGATGTGGTCTTCGGCGGTGGCGGTAACACCGGCAACGGTGGCATCCTGTACGCTGCCCAGCAGGGTGTGAAGGTCATCGGCGTAGACCAGGATCAGTATTTCACCGTGTTTGGCGGCGGCGAGACCCCCGGTGCTGACCAGATCGTGACCTCTGCCGTGAAGCGTGTAGACGCGGCTGTTTACAACCTGATTGCCGCGCTGGTCGAGGGCGATGAGACCTTCCCCGGTGGTGGCATCTACGTGGGCGACGTGACCAATGGCAGTGTGGGTGTGGCCCCGCCGCACGATGCCGATGTGCCCGCTGAAGTGAGCGAAGCGGTTGAGCAGGTGCTGGACGACCTGGCAACGGGCCGCCTCGTCACAGGCGTGAACCCGGTCACGGGCGAACAACTGCCGAACCTTGTGGAAGTGGCCACCGAAGCAGGCAGCTTTAGTACCCTGCTGGCCGCCGCCGAAGCCGCTGGCCTGGTAGAAACGCTGACGGGCGAAGGGCCGTTTACGGTATTTGCGCCCACCGACGAAGCCTTTGAAGCTGCCCTGGCTGACCTGGGCCTGACGGCTGAAGACCTGCTGGCCGATACCGACACCCTGACGGACATCCTGACGTACCATGTGCTGCCCGTCGCGCCAGAAAGCAAGGTGCTGATTACGTCAGACAGTGTGACGACGGTACAGGGTGGTGACATCAGCCTTGCTGTAACCGACGAAGGGGTTGTCCTCAACGACAGCGTTACCGTCATTGCCGCTGATGTCCCCGCTTCCAATGGCATCATCCATGTGATTGACGGCGTGCTGCTGCCGGAGTAAATCACTCGTCATACGCGGGGTTGGGATGCAACCTGGGGGTTTGGCGTGTGCCAGGCCCCCACTGCATTTGATGAGGGCAACCCTCATACACCCGTTATGACCCTGTGGCAAACACACCGCGTAACGTAACGACTCAGGCCCTCACCCCGAATCATTCTCATGGCTAGGTGAATCATTGCACGTCACCCACTCATCACCCCGGCCTGAACGCCCACCGCCAGCTTTTCGAGTAAATCCAGCAGGCGCGGCTGCCACCCGCCCATGTCTTCGATGTAGAGCGGCATTTCAACGGCGGTGCGCGTCACGTTGATGTCGCTGCCTAACTGACGGGCCAATGCCCCCCGGTCAATGTTGGGCAAGTACGGCAGCCGGATGCGAACCACCTCTTTACGGTGCTGAATCGCCGTCGCACCCGCCGCCTGACCGAGTATCTTCACGTCAATTTGATACAGCAGGCCCAGCACCGCCGGGGGCAGCGCCCCAAAACGGTCTTTGAGTTCCTCACGCATCGCGGCGACCTGTTCTTGCGTGTCGAGCGCGGCAATGCGCCGGTAAATTTGCAGCCGCAGCGCCATTTCGGGTATCCAATCGGTGGGGATGTAAGCGGGGGTGGGCAAATCCAGGATGACCGACTCGCTAACCTGCGGCTTTTGTTCGCCGTTAACCAGGCCCGGTTCTTCCTGCTTGAGCCTATCAACCGCGTTGGCAATCATTTGCGTATAGAGGAACAGCCCGACTGCCGCCACATGCCCACTTTGCTTTGTGGATAAAATATCGCCCGCGCCGCGAATTTCCAGGTCACGCAGCGCAATCTGAAAACCCGCGCCAAGCTGGGTATTTTCCGATACGGTTTCCAGGCGGGCGCGGGCCTCTGGCGTCAGCTTGCTGTGCGGCGGGTGAAAGATGTAGGCATACGCCTGCTGAGCGCCGCGCCCCACCCTGCCGCGTATCTGGTAAAGCTGCGCCAACCCGAACCAGTCGGCGCGGTCTACGATGAGCGTGTTGGCGTTGGGAATATCAATGCCGCTTTCCACAATCGACGTAGACAGCAAAATATCGTACTCGCCGCGTGCAAACGCCCGCATGATGCCGCCCAATGTGCGCCCGTCCATCTGCCCATGTGCGACGACAGCCCGCGCCTCCGGCACGATGGCTTCAAGCTGTTCGCGCACGTTTTGAATCGTGCGGACGCGGTTATGCACAAAGAAAATCTGGCCGCTGCGTTCCAGTTCACGGGTGACGGCAGCCCGCACCAGTTTGCGGTCAAATGGGCCGACGTGGGTAATGACGGGCAGGCGTTCTTCTGGCGGCGTTTGAATCATGCTGATGTCGCGCACGCCGCTGAGGGCCATTTGCATAGTGCGCGGGATGGGCGTGGCCGTCAGGGTGAGGATGTCTACCTGCGTTCGCAGCTTTTTGAAGTGTTCCTTCTGCTTGACGCCAAAGCGCTGTTCCTCGTCAATGACAATCAGGCCCAACTCCTTAAAGCGGATGTCCTTGCTCAAGATGCGATGCGTACCCACAATCACATCCACTTCGCCCGTTGCAATCCGGTCAATGACCTTGTTCTGGTCTTCTGGCGTGCGGAAGCGGCTAAGCTGATCGACTTCAATGGGGAAGGCGGCTAGCCGGTCTTTGAATGTTTCGTAGTGCTGCTGCGCGAGGACGGTGGTGGGCACCAGGATGGCGACCTGCTTGCCATCCTGCACCGCTTTGAACGCCGCCCGCACCGCGACTTCGGTTTTGCCGTAGCCCGCATCCCCACAGATGAGCCGGTCCATCGGGTGTGCGGCCTGCATGTCGTGCTTGACATCGGCAATGGCCCGCAGTTGGTCTTCCGTTTCGATGTAGGGGAACGATGCTTCCAGTTCGTTTTGCCAGGGCGTATCGGGGCTGAAGGCGTAGCCGGGCGCTTTGGCGCGGACGGCGTACAGCGACAGCAGTTCGCGGGCTTCTTCTTCCGCGTTCTTCTGCGTTTTGGATTTGGTCTTGCTCCACTCTGGGCCGCCAAGCTGCGTGAGCGGGGGCGGCTTGTCGTCTGGCCCAACGTAGCGCGTCACCCGGTCTGCCTGGTGGATGGGCACAAACAACTGCGACCCCTTCGCGTAGGTCACCAGCAGGTATTCGCGCTCTACGCCCTCGATGGTGCGGCGCTTCGTCCCGGCGAACTGGCCCACCCCGTAATCCTCATGCACGACGTAATCGCCGTCTGACCAGTCGGCATATTCCACGCGGGCGCGGGTGCGGGCACGCCTGGCCACCTGGCGGCGGCGCGGCTCTGAACGCCGCCACCCGAAGATTTCGGCGTCGGTGAGCAGGTGCAGGTGGATGTTATCCGCGCCCATCAGCGTCCAGCCTTCGCGCAGCACGCCATGCACAAACTGCGGTGCCCCCGGCTTAGGCGCGTCGGGGATGTTGTCTTGCGTCGGGGCATAGCCTTCGCTCTCGCGCCACAACTCCGCGATGCGGTTGGCCTGCTCGGTCACGATAACCACGCGCTCATCACTTGTTTTCAACTCGCTGACTTTTCGCAGCATCGGCTTGAGCATCCCGCCGAAGCGCTCGCCGGGGCTGAACAGCCCGCCGAACAGCGTCGGCCCGGCCCCAACTGCCGTCTCCGCGTCCCGGTCCATATACGCTGAGGTGCCCAGGCGCAGCGTCTTACGGTCATGGAGGGCGGCTTCTAATTCTGTCCATGTCAGGTACGGGCGGGGGTAGTCCGCAGGCAGTTCGTTGACGGAGAGCTTATCGGTGCGGGTGGCCTCAGCGTCTTCTTCTAGCATTTGCACCGTGTCGCGCAGCGCGTCCCAGTCGTCCACCACAATCAGCGTATCGGCGGCGGCGTAGTCTAATAGGCTGACGGGGTGCGAATACAGGTAGGGCAGGTAATGCTCAATGAACGGGAAGATGGCGGCACTTTCCAGCAGGGCGGCATCGCCTACCGGGCTGGTGGCGTCGTCGGCAGTTTCGCTTAATGAGGTGAACCAGCCGCGCAGGCTGGCGGCCAGCGGCGGCGTCAGCAGTGGCAGCGCCTCACGGGCAGGCGTAATGCGGACGCTGTCCACGCTGCCGGATGAGCGCTGGCTGTCCGGGTCAAAGGCGCGGATGCTCTCAATTTCGTCGTCGAAGAACTCCACGCGCACCGGTTCCGTGGCCGTGACGGGGTACACATCCACGATGCCGCCGCGCCGACTGTACATGCCCGGCTCCACCACCAGCGACACACCCTGGTAGCCGATGCCGCCCAACTGCCCCAGCAGCTTGAGCATGTCCCAGCGGTCGGCTTCGCGCAGGGTAACGGCCTGCTGGCGGAAGGTGCTGGCGGGAAGGGTGCGCTGCATCAGCGCCCGCGCCGATGTGACGACAACCGGGTGCGGCGTGGTGGGGCGGTCGTCCATCAGGGCGGCTAAGGCCCCCATGCGCCCACTCACCGCCGCCTCGCCCCAGGCCGAGCGCTCGTAGAAGGCGGGGGTTGGCTCGTTGAAGCGGGCCACCCGCCCGGCTGGCATCCAAACAGGAAGCTGCTCGGTAACGTTGTAGGCGTCTTCTGGCCGGGCGGTGATAAACATGATCGGCCCGGCCCAGTCTGCGGCCAGGGTACCCAGCACGTAGGGCCGGGCCGAGCGCACCACGCCCAGCGAGAGGCCGCTCATCACGTTGGCCCCGCGCAGGTGGCCGAGTAAATTCTGGTAGGCCGGGGTTTGGCGCAGCACGTCGATCAGTCCGGTAAGTTGCATGGGTCTCCATCTCGTATTATGAGCGCAAGCAGCACGGACGGGGCGGCACCCGTTCCGTACAGGCTAAAAAGTGTACCCGACGGGTATGAGCAGACGATGTGTGTGGGCAATAACCCACCCCTGGCAAATCAGGGTGTGGGCGGCACAAACACCGTTTGCCCTTGCGCCAGCACACGGATGTCCGCAATGCAGTTGACCTCGGCCAGCGTTGCTTCCTCCGTGAAGTAGCGCGAGGCCAGTTCAAACAGCGTGGTACCGGGCTGCACGATAAGCGGCTGCCAGTCGTCCGGGGGTTGCAGGTCGCCCGTGCAGTAGTCGAAGTCATCCTCGTCGGTGGCCGTGTACGCGCTTACGTCCTCGCGCTGCTCAGATGGATATACCCGCAGGCCCGCACATGCTGCGTCAACTTCCACCCGCCGAAGCCGCGCCGTTTCAATCCAGCCGCTACCGCCCGCAAACGGGACGCGATACCACGCACGGGCGGCGTCCCGGCCCAATAGCTGCGTGACATCTGCCGGGATGGCCGCACCCACGCCGTCGCTTGCTGTGGTGGGGCCGGTGTAAACGGGCAGGCGGCGGTTGTCATCCGGGATGAGAGCGCCCGTGCAGCCGTCAAGCTGGGCGTCCAGTTCGGCAAAGGTAGCCGCCCGCACAATCTCACTGAGGTCGCCGTCGGGTTCCACGCGCCCGCCGAACCCGGCTTCGATAGCAACCGCGCCATCAGCATAGGTAACGTCAATCACGCTTTCAAAACTGAGGAAGGCAAGCTGGTCATTTTCGCGCTGGCGCACCGCGAATTCGGTACCGCGTGCGGCCAGCGAGCCGGTATCGGTTTGGATGTTGTACGACGAGGCGGTGTCTAGCACGCGCCGGATGCGGTGCAGGGTTTGCCCGGTGACGAGGGTGCCTTCCAGGATGAAGTCGGTGTCGTCCGCTTGCAGGCTGTCAATCACAAAGGTGGTGCCGGGTTTCAGGTCGATTTCGGTGCCGTCTGCAAACAGCACGATGCGTGCCCGCCCCTGCAAACGGGTGCGAACCGCATCCCCACTGCCCAAAATGCCCTCGCCGCGCACAGTCAGCCAGTCGCCGGTGTTGGCGCGGCGCAATTCAACCACCGCAGACATCACCTGAAGGGTCGCCGCGTACTCGGTCACCTGGGCGAAAGCCGCCGTCAGGGGCAGCAGGCACACCGCCATCACTGCCAGCCGGATTGTGCGTTTCATATCACTCACTCATCCCTTACGAAACATTACAAGTTGATCGCATTGTAACGCATCCTGGGGGTGCGGGCACTGATCTTTACAGGTCGTTATGACTGTTGGCCGCGTCCACCTGTCAGGCGGCCCAAAAAGCGCAGCAGCGTGGCCACCAACCCCAACACCGCCAGAATCACAATCACATGCCAGCGGTAGCTTTGCTGATGCGGGGCCATGCGCTGCCCCCAGTTTTGGCGCACGCCCTGCCGATAGATATTTTCCATCTGGGCGGGGCCAAACACATCGGTAAAAAAGTAAGTTGATGCCGCATAGGTTAAGTCGGGTTGGTTTTCTTCGGGGGCGGCAGGGAGGGTTTCGGCCAGTTCTACGTCACCTATAACAAAGCCCTCGGCGGTATCTTCGCCCAAGCGGGCAATAACGGTGCCGCTGCTGTTAATGATTTTCGTCTGGTGGTAGTAGTCCGTAATCAGCTCGGCATCTTCGGCATTGCCAACGTGACGCCACAGGTCAGGCCGCATGATGGTATAGGCCAGCAGGGCGATGCGCGGGCGCGGCATGTGTGACCGGAACTCGCCGCCAGCGGTGGTATTGACGGCGGGCACGCCCAACCAGGCCACCTGTGCGTCCAGGTCAGTGCCGAAAGGTTCATCTTTGCCGTAATAGGCTTTATTCACCACCGGCCCCAGCGCCCGCGAGTCCACGCGGCTGCCATCTGGCATGATGAGGGTAAAGCGGGCCATACGCGGCGGCGAACTGGTAATCACCATCGCGTCTACCTTGCCAGCATAGCGTGCCCACAGTTCAGGGTGGGCATAGTCCCAGCAAATCATCATGCCCAGCTTGCCCAGGTCTGTATCGGCTACCATTATCTCGCGTCCATCGCGGAAGTAGGCCCGCTCGAACAGCCAGGGATAGTTTTTATCGTAGCGCCAGCGGCGGCCATCTGGGGCGACGATAAGCTGGCTGTTGTACACGTCTTTGCCGTCCATCAACAGCAAAGACCCGGCCACATGCACGCTGTACTGGGCGGCACGCTCAGTGAGCCAGGTCACGGTTTCGCCGTCGATGGGTTCGGGCAGGGCGTAGTTGTTTTCGTGGTACTCGTAGCCGGTGTTAAATAACTCTGGTAATACCACCAATTGCGCCCCAGCCCTCACCGCTTCGGCAATAAGCGCGTCGGCACGTTGTAGGCGCTCGGCTTTTGGGGCGGGCGCACCTTGCATCCGAACAGCAGCAACCTTGATTTTGCGTGGCATCACAGCCTCCATGTTTGTCCACAGTCAACAGAACAAACATAACACAGGCACGCAGAATCGCTACGCAGCCCCCGTCAGATTTGCGTGAATTTAATGTTGTGGGGGTTGATGCTCATCTTTGACGGGCACGGTGGCGAGAGCGCGTTCAGGTGCGGCAGCTTGACGCAGCAACCAGGCGGCAGCAGCGACAACCGCCAACAGCGGTAAAGCGATCATCAGTAGGGCAAGGATGTTAAACATGGTGTATGTCCTAAAGGACTAACAATCTATACATGTGAAGTCTACTCGAAAGAACACCAGGATGCACCAAATAGACAATGAGAAACATAACAGAGGTCGCTCAGGTTTGGATAGGACGTTTGACCTATTTGGGGGTGGGGCGGCGTTAAGTGTCCAGCAGCAAATCCACATGGAGCCGCCATGCGGTGTACAGTGCCCGCAAAAACGCCTTTATCTCGGTGATGGTGCTGTCATCACCGGGGGCCTGTGGCGCGACTTGCAGCGGGTAGCGCTCGGCGGCGTTGGGCGGGGCGGGGGCGAGTTTCATCATGTCGGTGGCGTCGATATTGCGCGGAATGGCATCGAAGAACAGCAGCGTCACCGCCGCCCGTGACGGAATGGTGTGCCCTTGCATAAACAGGAAGTAGAACACATTGTCGCCGCTCAGCGCGATTTCGCCCAACTTACGGCGCGGGGTGCGCTCCGCTTCAAAGTAGTTGCCACTTTCGCGGATTTTTTGCACCTGCGCGGTGTGCTGGTTGAGGTCGCGCAGGTTTTGTTGCAGCAGCGTCCACACCAGCGGGGCCTGTTCGGGCAGGGGGAGTTGCAGCAGCAGCCAGCGTTCGGCCTGCTCACTGATGGGGTAACCGATGCGGCCAAAGCAGCCAAACGGTTTGCCCTGCACGTTGGCCGGGCACCCCTCGCAGTGATGCGCCAGCGGCTCAAGTTGGGCGCTGGCGGCCAGCACCTCACTGACTTTAATAATGGCCGTTTCTTCGTCACCGTTGGCGGCACTGCGCGTGAACTCGAAGCCCATTTCTTGCGGGGGGCGGTCATCACCCGCATCGCGGAACAGTTGGATAATGCGTGCGGCCTGGTCACGCCCTTTAAGGCGCATGAGGATGCCCTGGGTGGTGAGTTGGTCTTTGGGTTCGCACAGGTAGTTAATGACGTGGTCAATCGCCATACGGGGTTGGCTCCGTGTGAGTGCTTGTGATGCTTATCATAACACAGGCGGTGGGGGGGAGTGATAAAATCAGCGTAACCACTCAGGCACCGGGTGCCGCTGTTTAAGGGCCACAGGTCGTATTTTAGCGTACCCCTAACATACAAGGGGTTGGGGCGAGCGACTAATATCACTGCAATTGGCCCTTGCTTTTCGGTAGGGGCCAACTATACTGTAAAGCTACACGGGTCGTTAGCTCAGCTGGAAGAGCATTTCTTTGACGTAGAAAAGGTCGTAGGTTCGAGTCCTGCACGACCCACAATCTAACACTTCACTCGAACAGGCGACCATGCGGTCGTCTTTTTCGTTTGGCGTGAGGTTCTCCGAGGTGTTCAGGGGATACCCTGGCCGTGTTGGACAGATGTAAGACCTGTATGAGCGCCCCCGTAGCTGCCCGCTCATGTGCAGGGCGCTCATTGTACGGGCGTGTACAGGGTGCTATGCTTGTGCGTCAGTTCGTGAAATCGATTACAAGTCCATGACTGCACACCAACCCGACATTCTGCTGATTGTATTGGACACGCTGCGCCGTGACCGCCTGACTGTTTACGGCCATGAGCGCGACACCACCCCCAACCTCGCCAACTTTGCCCGTGACGCCACTGTGTTTGACCGGGCCGTGACCCCCGCTCAATGGACGGTGCCCGCGCACGCTTCCATGTTCACGGGGCAGTATGCGGGCACGCACGGCATGACCGAAGCCAGCCACACCCTTAGCGGGGCCTACCCCACCCTGGCCGAAATCCTGCAAGCCGATGGCTACCGCACGGCGGGCTTTTGCAACAATCCGCTGGTGGGCGTGCTGGATAACGGCCTCAAGCGCGGCTTTGACCAGTTTTACAACTACTCAGGTGCCTCACCACAGCGGCCCATCGACGTGCAGCGCGGCCCCGTCCGCAAGGCGCTGGCGCACGGGTTCCGGCGCTTTGCCCACCGTGTGCAAAATCAATTCGCCCAGGCCGATTGGCTGTTCAGGTGGTCATTGAACCCGCTGCTGGTGCCCATCTGGACGCGCTACGTGAATTACAAGGGCCACAGCGACCACGCCCTGACCGACGCGCACGACTTCATCAATACGCACCGGGCCGGGGGCACCGACGCGCCGCTGTTTACGTTCATCAACCTGATGGACGCGCACCTGCCCTACCGCCCGCCGCAAGATCATGTGCTGCGGATGGCCCCCCACCTGCGCCACGAACGCGAAGCCTACCGTTTTATCCGCCGCTTTAACGCCGATGCCGCCCGTTGGGCTGCCCCGACGGAAGACCCGCTCGCCGACTGGGAACAGGCCGCGCTCACCGACTTCTACGACGCGGAAGTGTCCTATCAGGACGCGCTGTTGGGGCGCTTTTTGGACGGGCTGCAAGCCAGCGGCGCGTTAGATAACACGATGGTTATCGTTGTGGCCGATCACGGCGAGGCGCACGGCGATCATGGCTTTATCGGGCACAGCTTTGTCGTGTATCAAGAACTGATTCATGTGCCGCTGATTGTGCGCTACCCGGCTAAGTACCCGGCGGGCAAGCGGGTGGGCACCAACGTCAGCACCCGCCGGATTTTCCACACGGTATTGGACGCGGCGGGGGTCAAGCCGCCGCTAGATGAAGCCGACCCCAACGCCGACATCACCCGCCTGACGCTGCACACGGCCACCAACGGGCGGCCCGACCCGGAGGGCGGCCTGGTGTATGCGGAAGCCTTTCCGCCGCAAACGTTCCTCAATGTGATGCGCCACCGCGCCCCGCACATGATTGACCAGATGCACCTGCGGATGATAAGGCGCGGCGTGTACGACGGCGGCTACAAGCTGACGACGATAGGCGAGCGCGTAGACGGCCTGTTCGACGTGGCCAGCGACCCCAACGAAACCCACAGCATCGCAGGCCAGCGCCCGGATCACGTCGAGCGGTTGCAGCGGCAGTTGAACGAGTTTGCGGCGGTGGCGGCGTCTCGGCGCGTGGATGGCGGCTTCAACGAGGTGGATGCGGAGGTGGTTGAGCATCTGCGGGCGCTGGGGTATGTTGAGTAACGGCCAGGGGGCATGGGCTTGATGTATCAAGCGCTGCGAATAGACAGATTGGGCTGCTCGTACAGCCTAAAACCCAGGGGCAGGGCAGCACCCGGCGTACTTACGCTGCACAGACCGCCCTTTTCATCCCCGCGCCGATGCACTACGCTTTCGCGCCGCATATTCAACAACTGCACGAAAGCGTCATCTGCCCTGTGACCGACCAACCCCACCCCTTCCGCGAGTTTTACCTGCCCATCGTGATGGTGCTGCTCATTGCCGCCGGACTGCGCTTCGCGGGCACGGCATCCCGGCCCGTGTGGACCGACGAAGGCTGGAGTACCTGGGCCATGAGCGACCCCGCGCCCGCTGCCATCATCGACAAAGTTAGCACGGACCGCCACCCGCCGCTGTTTTTCCTGGCGGTGGGCCTGTGGAGCCTGGTTGCAGGCGAGAGCCGGATAGCCCTGCGCCTGCCGTCGATCTTGATGGGCGTGCTAACGGTGGCGCTGGTCTATCGCATTGGCGATGACACGTTCGGGCGGGCGGCCAAACCGGGCCGTGAAGATGTGGCGTGGTACGGGATGCTGATCTTCGCACTGCTGCCCGTCGCTGTCTACTACGCCCAGGAAATTCGGCATTTTGGCTGGTTTGTGGCGACAGTGTGCGCGTCGTCGCTGGTGTTTGTGCGCCTGCTGCGACGGCCCACCCGCAAGCGGCTCGTTCTGTACGCAATCAGCGTGGCGCTGATGATGTACACGCTCTACTTCGGCGTGTGGGTGGGGCTGCTCCAGGTGATAGTGGGGCTGGTTATGTGGCGCGGCGATGCCCGCCGCAACTGGCGCGTCACCTGGCCGGACCGGGCTAAACTGGTGGGCGCGTGGGCGGGCGCGTTGGTGCTGTACATCCCCTGGCTGGTGATTGTGCTGCTGTTCCAATGGGACATTCTGACGGCGGGCATCCGGGCGGCACCGGGCACCTTTAATAGCACGCTGCCGCAGCTTGCCGACCTGCTGGGCCTGCTGATGGGCGGCGGCTTCGCGCTGACGGTGGGCCTGTACGTGGTCGGCTTTTGGGGGGCGCTGGTCAGTGACCGCACGGACGTAACATTGGGGCTGCGCTTTGCCAACCCGATCTGGTTGGCGGAGTTGTACGTGGTGCTGTGGGGGGCGGGCCTGTTTGTCCTGCTCGCGCTGATTAATCTGTCCCCGACGGAGGTGCTGTCTGCCCGGACGACGGTGTTTTTAGCGCCTGCGTTTGCGCTGGTGATCGGCGCGGGCATCGTGCGCCTGCGGACGGGCGTGCGCTGGAGCCTGCTGGGTGGGTATATTGCGGCGTCGGTGCTGCTGCCCCCCCTGATTCAGCCGCGCCTTGCCTATGATGCCGCTGCGGAGGCCGTCGCCCAGGGCTACAGCCCCGGCGATTTGATCGTGCTGGAAACCGTATGGGACGACAACGCCTTCCGCTATGAACTGCGCCGCGCCCTGGGTAACGACGCCCACATCCGCCGGACGCTGCCCTGGGTCAACAACCGCGACCCGTACCAGCCGCCTGTACCCCAACTGCAAAACGACATCGACGCGGCGCGGCGGGTATGGGTGGTGCAGTGGAACTCGTTCCCGGAGGTGCTGCCCTACCTGCGCGATAACCCCGATTGGGAGGCGGTCATTGAGCGGCAGACGTTCGTCGGGGAGCAGTACGCGGGCCGCTTCCGCGATGTGGGCGGCGCAGACGAGGTGCAGGTGGTCTTGTTCACCCGCGCCCAGGTGAGTGACAAGCCGGCGGTATTTGGTGAGCGCTTCGCGCTGGCCGATGCGCTGTTTGCCGAATCCGTGCGCGGCGGCGCGGCGCTGCACGTCGATTTGTGGTGGCAGGCCGTCGAAACCATTGACCTGGACTACTCCGTTGGCGTGTACCTGATTGACCAGGCGGGCCGGGTCGTGGTGCAGGACGATGCGCCGCCCAGTGGCGTGCCGCCGACATCGGCCTGGGCAGTGGACGACACCGTTTACCATGACCGTCACTCGCTGGCCTTGCCGCGCCGCCTGCCCCCAGGGGAGTACACCCTGGCCGTGTCGGTTTACTTCCACCAAACGCCGGGCGCGCCCCTGCTGGCAGACGGTGAAGGCCGGGTTGACCTCGGCCCGGTGACCATCAGCAGGTAATCGAAACACAATATGTAATTTGCAATATTATAGCTTGTCGTTCATCATTAATGCCTTTATGAGCGGTTCCCCTGTGCAATAAAGGATAATTCATGTCTGAGTCGGACATTATTGAACGTATCAGTAAGCATGGTCGTTCAGGTCATCAACAGCTTATTGCATTAGTTCGGCAGAGCGAATTAACGTTTAGAGGGATTAGCTTTGCAGCAACTATCTTGATGCCTGCTTTATTAACTGTAATAGGTGGTTGGGCAACCCCGGTACCGATCATTGTATGGATCAGCGCAGTTGCCGTGCAGCTTATCTTTGGGTATCTAACAATTACTGGTATTAATTTACGAAAGAACCTGACAGAGCTTGAAAGCAGTATAAACTATCAAGGCTTGCTTGATGACATTCACAAAATACGGTTGAAAAGTGAAGAAGATACACAACGGATTGAG
>DAOTTY010000295.1:0-4126 GCA_034437575.1 Anaerolineae bacterium
AACCACACCGGGCGGCTAACTTCTGTACCGTCTTTGCGGTAGGTGGTCAGGTTCATGTACTGGTGGCCTTCCAGCAGGGCGAAGTGGGCGAGTTTTTCTTGAGTGGCGGTCATGATTTCATATCCTTTAGCTACGACGTTGGGTCACTTTGACAGCATAGCACAGGTACAGTGCGAGTTAGCTACTCGCTTAGGATTTCCTCAATATCCGGGCCAACCATAATCGCAATATCCTCTGATGTTAGCCCGTCCGTCCCTGCCAAAATGCGTTCACGTGGTAAGCCCATCACTTGTGCAAGATAGCGGCTGGTCCAGGGGTTGCCGGTGTAGTCTTTAATGACCGTGTTCGCATTGTCGATGGTTTCCGCATTGCCTACCGATACAATCGGCACGCCGGGTGCGTTGGCGTTCAGCCAGGTGCGGGTGCTGCCCGCAAGCCCGGTTGTGTTGGTATTATTGAAGATAATCACGGTTGCACCTTCTTCGGTGGCCCGCTCACGCAGTTCTTCCATTGTGAGGTTGGCGTTGCCGGGGTTGAAGGTGTCTTGGATGAGCGCAGAGATAGATGCAGGTACAGGCAAAAGGATGTCCTGGCCGTCTTCGTCTTTGGCCAGCGTGACGTGCAGGTTGTTGATGGTGCCCAACTGCACGGTGTCTGTGTCAATCGTTGTGGAAACTAGCGCAAGGTCGAGGGCTTCTTCAAACGTCAAGTCTGTGCGGATGTTATTGCCCAGGTCTTGCCACAGGGACGGTGCCCGCGTCACGAGGTTAGTGATGCCCCCCGCACTCACGACTTCACGCTGCACCGCCAAAATCACCTGCTGCTGGCGGCGGGCGCGGTCAAAGTCAGAGCCTTGCGTCTTACGGGTGCGGGCGTACTGCAACAAACGCTCACTATCTAGCCGTTGGCAGCCTTCCTCAAAGTTCACCTCGATAAAGCCGTAGCCCTCGTCTGGATAGAAAGGGTCGTTGATTGGTTCCGGGATGCAAATTTCTACGCCACTGGGCGCGACAGTATCGACCACGCGCAGGAACACATCGAAGTTCACCAGTACAAAATGGTCAATTTCCAGGCCCAGGTTCGCTTCAACGGTTTTCATAGCCAGGGCCGGGCCGCCACCCGGATAGCCGTTTGTATCTCCGACCACATTAGCGACGTTGATGCGGGCTTCCCGCGAGCCGGGGATGGGCACGTACAGGTCACGCGGAATGGACAGCATCGCTGCGGTGCCCCGTGCCGGGTCAATTTCGACCACGATCATAGTGTCTGTGCGAAATACTTCCGTATCAGCCGATTCGACCGCGCTGCGCTGGTCAATACCCAGCAGCAGCACCGTGATTTTACGCGGCCCCACCCGCTGCAACGCGCCGCGTACAAGCGCATTCTGGTCGTCTGCCACTGTGACTGCGTTAGCAGCAGCGGGGGCCGCGTCACTTGCTGCATCGTCAGGCTGGGATTGGGATGGGGGTGGCACGCTGGCGGCAACCGCTGCGGTGACAGACGGGTTTGTCGGCGCGGCATCGGCCACGATTGTGGGGACACTTGTTTCTGTCGGGCGCAGATTGGCAAAGTTGGGCAGGTCAGGGAGTTGCAGGCCGCTGTCTACACTATCTAACTGAAGCTGCCGTGCAGACACGAACGCACCAGCCGAACAGGCGGCTGTCGCTGCAAACCAGACCATCACACCAAGACCGACCATCCAACCAGGTACACGCATAACTGACTCCGCAAGGGGGACTCGTACATCACGCGGCGCATTATAGCCCAAAGCCGTTAGATGACTAGCGATAGAATTCAGGCTTCACAAACCGACTTGTAGCGTCAAAATTAGAAGCCAACGCCTCTAGAGTTTGTTAAAATAGTGTTTGTCTGACTGCATAGCATCGCTTTTCATGCGGAGGTGAACCCATGTCTGAAACATTCGATAAGCTCAAAGCCGTCCTGGCCGAAAATAAAACCCTGACCAACGAGGATGTTGAGAAGCTGGTGGCCGAACACGGCGAGATGACGAATGAGGAAAAAATCGAATTGGAAGCGCAGAAGTTGGAAGCTGAAAAAGCTAATAAAAGCGACGAAGTGTCCCTGGATGACTACCTTGCCGCGCTCAAGGTGTTAGACAGTGCTGAAGAAGGCAGCGCCGAGTACCAAGAAGCAGAATCCAAAGTCGAAAAATATGAAGCAGGTGGATAACCCATGACGACCCTCCCGGCCAGCGATACCCAACCCATGATTGCCGCGCCGCCGCACCGACCGGGCATGAACCCCTGGTTGGTTCGCATCCCGCTGCTGGTGATATTGGGCGGCATGTTGACCGTGACGACCCTGATTGTGGTGTTTGTCTTGTTCCAGTTGAGTGTGGCCGGGCGCATCGCGCCGGGGGTGAGCGCCTACGGCATTGAGTTAGGCGGACTCACCCAGGCCGAGGCCGCCGCCGCCTTGCAGAATGCGTTCGCCTATGCGGATGACACGGTTTTCACCTTCCGCTATGAGGATGAGTTCTGGCAGTTTACGGCGGCGGAGCTGGGCGTAAGCCTGGACGCGGACGCCACTGCACAAGCCGCCCTTGACGCCAGTCAGGATGAAGCCGCGCTGCCCCTGGCTGTGCAGGCGCAGGCGTGGCTAAGCGGCATCAACGTGCAGCCTGTCGTGCGCTTTGAGGAAGGTGTTGCCCGATCTCAATTGGAAGCTGCGGCCAGTGAGTTTTCGCAGGCACCGCAGAACGCACAGTTGGTTATCAACGGGCTGAATATAGAAACTGTGCCCGCCCAAACGGGATTGGCGCTTGATGTTGATACGGCACTGGCCGATCTGCGTGAGCGCATTACTGCGCTGGAACCGGGCGGTGAGATTACGCTGAGCGTGGTTGAATCGCAGCCCGAATGGGTGGATGTGGAATCAACGGCGGCTTACATCCGCACGGCGCTTAGTGCCCCCATCATGCTGGTGGCCAACGACGTTGATGGCAACCTGCTTGGCCCCTGGAGCGTAACGCCGCAGCAAATCGTGGCGTTGCTGGACGTTACCCCCACTACCGATGAGGCAGGCAATCCGTCGTACACTGTAAATATCGACATGAATGGCTTTGCGCCTTATCTGCAATCGCTGGCCCCTGGGCTGATCGTCCCGGCGCGGGATGGCCGCTTTGTGTTCAATGACGAGTTGGGCCAGCTAGAAGCGCTGGCCCCGGCACGGGATGGCCGCACATTGGACGTACAGGCGACGATTGAGCGTATGGAAGAAGCTGTGTTCAGTGTAGACAAGCGCACGGTGGAAGTGGCGTTCAACTACACACGCCCACGCTATCACAATAACATTACGGCTGCGGAGTTGGGCATCACGGAGATGGTGTCTAGCAGTCGCACGTTTTACACAGGTAGCACCGCCGCCCGCCGTCACAACATCGAAAACGGGGCGGCCTTTTACAATGGCGTGATCGTTGGCCCTGGGGAAACGTTCTCGTTTAACGACATCATCGGGGACATCTCTGAAGAAACGGGTTTTGTGGAAGGGGCTATCATTTTCGGTGGCCGCACGGTGAAGGGGGTAGGCGGCGGTGTGTGCCAGGTAAGCACAACGGCCTACCGGGCAGCGTTCTTCGGCGGCTACCCAATCAAGGTGCGCTTTTCGCACGGTTATCGCGTGTTCTACTATGAGTTGGGCAACGCGGGGCCGGGCCTGGATGCGGCGATTTACACGCCGACTGCGGACTTCCAGTTCGTCAACGACGCAGACCATCACCTGCTGATCGAAACCGAGTTCATCCCCGATGAAGACGCGGTTGAGTTCCGGTTTTACAGCACCAACCCTGGGCGCACCATTGAGGTGGGCGAGCCTATCGTTCGTAATGAGATTCAGCCCGGCCCGGTCATCTACGAAGCGAACCCGGACTTGCAGCCAGGGCAGCAGCTTCAGGTGGACTGGGCACAAACAGGCGGTGACGTGGTCGTGACGCGCACCATCCGGGATGAGCAGGGCAACGTGTTAGAGCGCAACGACTACGCCACCCGCTACGAGCCGTGGTCATCGGTGGTGCAGGTGGCCCCCGGCGACCCGCGCCTGTCGCAAAATTCGTAATCAGTCGCTTCAGTCGGTTCCACTTTTACAAACACGCATGGGAACGCCACGC
>DAOTTY010000296.1:0-7623 GCA_034437575.1 Anaerolineae bacterium
TAGGGGGCGAGCCGGAACAGACATATGGCATTGCTTATCGAGTGATTCGCAAAGATGGTCAAATACGCTGGATGGATATTGCAAGTAAGCTGATTGAATACGACGGCCAAACAGCTATTCAATCAATCTACGCCGACATTACCGACCGCGTTATAGCGGAAGAAGCCCTCAAAGCGAGTGAAGAACGGCTGCGCACAATCGTCGAAAACATCCCGATTATGATTAGCTTTTTCGACCAGTCAGGGCGCTTCGAGTTCGTCAACCAACATTGGGTGGATACGCTGGGCTGGACGGCTGAAGAACTGGCCGCATATGACGACCCGTTGTCCGTCTTTTATCCTGAGCCAGATTACCGGCAGCGTGTTCTGGACTTTATGCTTGCGGCAAAACCCGTTTGGCGCGATTTTGAAAAAACGCTGACAAAATCGGGGAATACGATTATTTCGTCTTGGTCTAATGTGCGCCTATCAGATGGTCGTGCTATCGGCATAGGCCAGGATATTACCGAACGCAAACGCATAGAGCATGAATTACGACAGATCAATCAGCGTTACGATGAACTCGTTAAGAATATCCCGGCGCTGGTGTATCGTATGCGTTTAACCCCTGACCTTGACTACAGCTTTGACTATCTTAGCCCGCGCTGTAAGGAATTTACCGGGTACGAAGTAGAAGATGTCCTGAAGAATCCGAACTTGTTACCAGAGAATTTCACAGAAGAAGTGGCAGCGAGATATTGGGACTTAATGGTGGATTCAATGAACTCACTGGCCCCGTATCAATTCGAGGGGGCGATGACAGTTGCAGGTAAGCCGCGCTGGATTCGATTGCAATCCCATCCCCAAAAATTGGAAAATGGCGATGTCATCTGGGACGGCCTTCACCTGGACATCACCGATCAGAAATTAGCGCAGCAGCGTGAGATCGAACTCGCGCTAGAACGAGAACGCCGCCACCTTTTAGCTACCTTTTTTCAGAACGCCGCCCACGAATTCCGTACCCCGCTGACAGTGATTAATTCAGGTGCTTACCTGATGTCGTACTCCGATGACCCGGAACGCCGCGCACAGAAAGCGGAACAGATCACCGCGCAAGTCCAGCGGATCATGCGGCTGGTGGACAGCTTGCTGCTGATGACACGCCTTGAAAGTGATGGCCCATTGGTGGGTCGTCCAGTTGATGTTCGTGTCACATTACAATCCGTGTGTGCGGAGGCGGAAAAAACCTGTACGAGAGGCCATGATCTGCACTGTGACATCGCACCCGATTTACCTTCGATCATGGGGAATGCGGATGACCTCAGCGACGCGCTGCAAGAAATTATCGACAACGCCTGCCGCTTCACCCCTGATGGCGGGCAAATTGAGGTGAAAGCCGCAAGTGACGCTGCGTGTATCCACATCGAAATCTGTGACAGCGGGCCGGGCATCTCGGAGGAGGTGCTGCCACACATTTTTGAGACGTTCTGGCGGCAGGATAGCGCCCACACCACACCGGGCTTTGGCCTGGGGTTGCCCATCGCGCAGAAGATCATCGAGCGGCACGGCGGCGAGATCACGATCAAGAGTGAAGTAGGGCAGGGGACGACCGTTCGCGTGAGCCTGCCGATTTCATCGCAAGATGAATAGGTGGGGTACGAGTACGGAACAGCCCGGCGACCCACTTTAGCCCTCACCCTGAATTCCTTTCCCCAGTAACTGCTCAGGCACCGGGTGTACGTGGGCATGATGCACCCGCCCGCGCCCCCCTCTTCTGACTGCCGCTGCGCGGCTAGGCAAGGGGGGAGGGCTAAGCAGTTATGCCCAAACAACCCATGACATCCGCATAAGTGCGTTCCGTATGCTTTTCTATAGAATGCACGCACCTTTAATGAAATGCCTTGGCGTTTATGATATGATGCGTGGCAAACTACAGTTAAATGCTTTTACCTGATAGCTACCAGCGACCCACACCGAAACGACACCTATGACCCAAATTCTACTCATCCGGCACGCCGTCAACGACTTTGTTAAAACGGGCAAACTCGCTGGCCGCACGCCCGGCGTTCACCTGAATGACGATGGCAAAGCACAGGCCGAAGCGCTGGGCCAACGCCTGGCCACCGCCAAGCTGCACCAGATTATTTCCAGCCCGTTAGACCGCACGCAGGAAACCGCGCAGGCCGTGGCCCAACACCATCCCCATCTACAAATCCAGACGAATGATGAAATTGGGGAAGTGGACTACGGCGACTGGCAGGGAGCCAGCATCGCCAGCCTGCGCGTGCGTAAAATGTGGGGCGTCATCCAGGAATACCCCACGCGGGCGTACTTCCCCAATGGCGAATCCATGCGGAATGTGCAGGTGCGGGCCGTCAACGAAATTGAGCGGCTGGCACACGAATACCCCACCCACACCATTGCCATCTTCAGCCATGCAGACCTGATTAAAATGGTGGTGGCCCACTACCTGGGTATGCACCTGGACGTGTTCCAGCGCATTGTGATTTCGCCCGCGTCGATCACGAGCATCCAACTGGGGCACAGTCGCCCATTCATCGGCACCGTGAACGACACCGCCCATGTGCAGGCCCTGGAACAAGACCGAAAAAAAGCCGAGCAGAACGGCAAAACGTCGTGATACGGCTTTGGCGACTCATGGACAACTTCCGCTAGTTAAGGAGGGCGAAGCGTAAATGTCAAAGGTAGAAATCGAACTGAATCCTGTTGATTTTGTGACCATCGGCACCATCGGCCCCAAGGGGCAGCGGGTGTTTCACCTGCAAGCCGGGCAGGGCAAGCAGTTGGTGTCGCTCGTCATCGAAAAAGAGCAAGCCTGGGCGCTTAGTGAGGCCATTACCGACCTGATTGACGACCTGGACAAAGAAACCATCGAGTTCAACGCCTTCGATATGAACATGATGGACATGGACCTGCGCGAACCCATCCGCCCGGTGTTCCGTGTAGCGCAGATGGGCATCGGCTACGACGAAGAGCGCGAAATGATCGTGCTGGTCGCCCAGGAAATGGTCGCCCAAGCTGAGGCCGAAGAACCGGGCGTGGTTCGCATGTGGTGCAGCCGCGACCAGATGCGTGCCCTCAGTATGCACGCGCTGGAAACCGTCCAGCAAGGCCGGGCCGACCCGAAGCAAAACGGGCGTCTGGTATACTATTGGACGTAGGCCGAACACTGCGTGCTATGTCCCTGGTCATCTGGGGATTTGTAGGGGCAAGGCGTGCCCGCACAAGAAGCCTAACATAACCCGTAAACCAGTGTGAGTGAGGCAGGCCATGACTGATGAGCCGCAAACCCCAAACCCGCAAACCCCGCCAAACGACGACAAGCCGTCAGTCGAACTGACCATCGAAGCGGTCATTGATGCGCTGGACTGCGGCGCTATGGACACCCTGCACGGGATGCTGCGCTACAGTTCCAACTACACGTTCCTGGTCACCATCCGCAAAGATGACCTGGAAGTGCCCGCCGTGTACAAGCCGCGCAAAGGGGAGCGCCCGCTATGGGACTTCCCCGATGGCACGCTGTGCAAACGGGAACGCGCTGCTTTCCTCACTTCACAGCATTTAGATTGGGGGGTGGTGCCCCCCACCGCCCTGCGCGATGGCGTTCACGGGATAGGGTCGGTGCAGTTTTACATTGACCATGACCCTAACGTGAACTACTTCACGCTGGATGAGAGCTTTGCGCCGCAGTTAGCACGGGTGGCCCTGTTCGACGTGCTGGTTAACAATGCAGACCGCAAAGGCGGCCACCTGCTGCTAGACGGGAACGGGCAAATTTGGGGCATCGATCACGGTATCACCTTCAATGCAGACCACAAGCTGCGAACCGTCATCTGGGATTTTGCCGGGCAATCCATCCCAGAGCCGCTTATAGAAGACGTTGAGGAGCTGTGCGGCGCGCTCCAGGATAAAAGCAGCGACTACCGCAAACAGCTTGATGACCTGCTGCTGCCCTATGAGCTAGACGCCTTCCAGCGGCGCGTAGACCGCATCATGGGCACGCGCCGCTACCCGTCCCCCGGCCCTGGCCCCAACTACCCCTGGCCCGCCGTCTAGGGTTTACCTGGAAAGTCTCGGACTAAACCACGAGGTAGGAAGTCCCCCCCTCGCCTGTGGGTGAGGGCGGGTGCAATACCGTAAGCCGCGCTGATAACCTGAGTCGTTATGGGCCATGCCCCCTTGCAACATTGCCCACGCCGCGCCACCATTACCCCCACGCTAACCAACCAAACGGAGCAAATCCCCTTATGACGGAACGTGAACCCTTTTATGTGCCAGCGCGTGCCCTGGTCATTGTGGCGCACTGTGATGATATTGAGTTCGGTGTGAGTGGCACCGTCGCCCGCTGGACGGCTGCCGGGGCACAGGTGACGTACTGCATCGTCACGGACAGCGGCGCTGGCGACAATACCCCCGATGCAGACCTGGACGCACTCAGGCAGACGCGCCAGCAAGAGCAAACCGCCTCGGCCAAAGTGGTTGGCGTGACGGACGTGCGCTTTCTGGAGGGCTATCACGATGGCACGCTGGAGCCGACGATGGCGCTTCGCAAAGACCTGACCCGCCTCATCCGCGAGGTGCAGCCGCAGTGTGTGGTCACGTTTGACCCGGAAACGGTGATTGCAGGCAACCGGGACTACATCAACCACCCCGATCACCGCGCCGTCGCCACTGCTGCCCTGTATGCCGTCTTTCCGAGTGCGGGCAGCCGCCCGATCTTCATGGATTTGCTGAACGAGGGGTTAGAGCCGCACGAGGTCGAGCGGCTGTATTTCATGCTGACCAACACCCCCGACACAATGATCGACATCACGCCGACGATAGACGAAAAAGCGGCGGCGCTGCGCTGCCACACCTCACAGTTTAACGAGGACGTGGTGCAAATGGTGGTCGGCTGGAACCGGGAGGCGGGTGAGCAGGTGGGCGTAAGCTATGCTGAGGGCTTCCGAACGCTGGTATTCCGCCAACCCGACGAAAACGGGGTTTAATGCGGGTGCGCTGCGCCGCCGGGCGCAGTTAGACCACGCTGGCGGGGCGCTGCGCGGCTGCGCGGCGTCCACGGTCTGCCTGGATGGTGGGTTATTCCACGTCCAGGTCTTCCAGCGTGTCGATGATGTCACCCGCTTCGCCTGCGGGGTCGTCCAGCACTTCGGGTGTGGGCGTGGCCTGCACAGCGGGCTGTTCTTCAGTGGGGGCAGCGGTTGCATCCGCCGGGATGGCCGTCTGCTGCGGGGCGTCGGGGCCGGGGGCGGTGCCGTCGATGACCACAGCCGGGCGGGTGGTGGTGGCCACGACGGTAGACACGGCCTCGAACTCACCAACAACATCTGCTTCGCCCTCAAACGGAATGATGCGGCCACTGGGCAGGCTGGTGATGCCATCATAGGGCGGGCAGTCTACAGAGATGAATACCGTAGACCGCACCTGCAAGCGCTGCGGCTCAAACACGTTGTTGGTACGGGCGATGCACAGCGGGGCCGCGTCAAATTCCTGGCCGATGGTATCGAGCGTGTCGCCGGGCTGCACCACGTAGATGAGGCCGCTGCCGCCGCCCGCCTCCACCGAAACGCCTTCTTCTGGCGGGAAAACCCCATAGGGCACGGCAAACGGCGGAATTTCGACCACATCACCGGGCACAATGCCCCCTGCGTTTTCGATGTCGTTGTATTCCAGCAGCGCAATCAAGGCCACATTAAACTCCTGCGCGATTTCGTCCAGCGTGTCGCCAAACTCAATCACGACCAGTTCACCACCGCCGCCGCCCGCCGGGGCCGGGCTGCCCCCGCCTACGCCCGCCGCAATGCGCGGGAAAGCGACAAAGCCACCCCCAACATAGGGTGGGCAGGCCACACGTATTAGCAGTTCATCGCCAGGGAACAGGACATTGGGTTCGGTAATTTCGTTGGTTTCAATCAAGCAGGTCAGGCTCACATCAAACAGGGCTGCGATACCATCCAGCGTGTCGCCCGCCCCGGCGACGTAGCGCACATCTTCGGTGATGGGTAGTTGGTCCGTGATGTTCTGGGCAGCAACATCGTCACTGTTTTGGGCATTGACGATCATGACTGCGGTCAGGGCCAGCGTTAACAGGGGAATCAGGAGTAGGATTCGGCGCATGGTGCGTCCTTTTGCGTTTAGGCAGGACAAAACACCTGTTAGATTACCACATTTGTGGGGACGCGGCTTGCGCTAAAAGCTGAAAGTTTGTTATAGGGTGCTTGCAAAGCAAAGTGGGGCGTCCGCCATGCAGTGGGGGGAAGGCACCGCACAGCGAACGTAACGATATATTAACTGAATCCCCGCGTGATGGCAAGGTGCATTCTGCATCCGTATGAAAAATTGACAAATAGCAGATGGTCTGCTACCAATGCCCCGCCTTCAATGTATATGAGGACGTTGTTGGTCAATTGATTTTCCTGCTGTTTTGCCCTCATCCCCCAGCCCCTTCTCCCGAACGCTGCGCTGGGAGAAGGGGAGAAAACCGCCTTTTGAAGTCCCTCTCCTAGTCCCGCAGGGACGGTTGGGAGAGGGATTTAGGGTGAGGGCTTGATTCGCCAACAACATCTATGAGCGGCTTGAAACCGCCCTGTAACGGCAGACACTTTGGAAAATCGCCCAAAGTGTCACACAATAGGGTCATCATTCATATGCAATACGGAGCTTAAACGGCTTATCATGTTAACTGACCTCATCTTACACAACCCCCTGGACGATGACTTCCCCAATGACCCGGTAGATCGTATTCACCGGCTGGCGCGTGACCTGGCCTGGGGCGCGTTAAACAACCTGTGGGACGCCCGCTTTGAAATCCGGGGCGGGCGCGTGAGCAGCAAGCGCAACATCAGGGGGGGTATGCTGGCCGATTACCTGTCGCGCTGGGGGGAGCAGGCCCCCACCGCTCATCTGCTGGTGGCCTTTGGCTACATGGACGAACATCACGCCCAATCGCCCAGCGGCGCACCAATTACACTCGGCATCCTGAAGCTGGCCGCCTTTGGCCTGCTCAAGCAGCCCACCCGCCAGCCGCAGGTGGTTATCAGCTATCGCCGTGAAGAAAGCAGCGCCCTGGCCCTACTCACGGTGGCGCGGCTGCAAATGGCCGGGGTGAACAACCCGTTTTTAGACATGAACCTGAACCCTGGCGACATGCTCCATGCAGAGCAAGAAAGCCGCATCCGCAACAGTGACTATCTGGTGTGCCTGATTGGCCCCACCACCCTGGATTCGGCCTACGTTCGGGCAGAGGTGGACTGGGCGCTAGACGCGGACGGCGTTAATGTGGTGCCGGTGTGGCACAACGGCTTTGAGCCAGCCCACGACTACCCGCAGGCCCTGGCCCTACGCAACGCCATCCGCATTCACGAAGAAAGCGCCGAGGCGTATAACACTGCGCTGGTACGGCTGTTGAATCGCTTGGGGTATGCACCGTAGCCTATAGCGTTGGCTTGGGTGTATTTCAGATTATTGGCGCTGAAGCCCTCCACCCCCCAGGACAATCGAGGGGTAAGGGGGGTGCGCTACTGAGTGGTTACATCAGGGGGAGAGGGTGGGCAGGGTGCAGTTGGTGTTGCCGTTGAACCGGGGCGTGCCGATAATGGTCACGCTGCCCGTCCCGGCGGCAGTG
>DAOTTY010000297.1:0-25574 GCA_034437575.1 Anaerolineae bacterium
TGCGTTATAGGAGAGAAACGAAAAAGTATGATCAACCAATTCAAGATTGATCTGGGTGGTGATGACATCATCCTGGAAACAGGCCGATTTGCAGAACAATCCGGCGGCGCGGTCACGTTGCGTCACGGTGAAACGATCCTGTTTGCTGTTGTAACAATGGGTAAAACCCCCCGCGACATTGACTTCTTCCCGCTCAGTGTGGACTACGAGGAGAAGATGTATGCTGCGGGTCGCATCCCCGGCAGCTTTTTGCGGCGAGAAGGCCGACCCAGCGAAGGGGCCATCCTCATTGCTCGCGTGACCGACCGCGCCATTCGCCCGCTGTTCCCCAAGAACATGCGTAACGAAGTGCAAGTTGTGCTTAACGCCTTTAGCCACGACCAGGAACACCACATCGACATTCTGGGGATCACAGCCGCTAGCGCGGCCCTGATGATCTCTGACGTGCCCTGGGATGGGCCGGTTGCGGGCGTCCGCATTGGTATGCTCAACGGCGAACTCGTCGTCAACCCGACCATTACGGAAATGGAAGAAAGCACGCTAGACCTGCGTGTTGCCGGTACCGCTGAAGCGATTAACATGGTGGAATGCGGCGCTGAAGAAATTGATGAGGACACGATGGTTGAGGCGCTGTCACTGGCCCACAAGTCTATCCAGGATGCTATCGCGGTTCAGATTCAGATGCGCGAGGCGGTTGGCAAGCAAAAGGGTGAAATCATCCAGAAGGAACAGGACGCAGCCCTGACGGCAGAAATTGCTGATGCCATCCGGGGCCGTGTGCGTGAGGTCATCGTCAACCAAACCGACCGCGACGACCGGGGCAGTGCCCTAAACGCGCTGCAAGACGAGCTGGTGGCAGAATATGAAGAGCGCAATGCCAACCTGCCCGAAGCGGAGCAAACCTCCCTCAAGTTGGTGGGCGAAGCGCTAGATAAAGTCGTTAAAGAAGAAGTGCGCCGCCGCATTGTTGAGGACGGCATTCGTCCCGACGGACGCGGCTACAACGACATCCGTGAACTTTCAGCAGAGGTGGGCCTGTTCCCGCGTGTTCATGGCACAGGGATGTTCAAGCGCGGCCAGACGCAAGTCCTCACCGTTGCCACACTCGGCACCCCGCGTGACTCGCAAAGTCTTGACGGCCTGTATCCTGAAGATACCAAGCGTTATCTGCACCACTACAACTTCCCGCCGTACAGCACGGGCGAAACCGGGCGCATCGGTACCCCCAGGCGTCGTGAGATCGGTCATGGGGCGCTGGCAGAAAACGCGCTGCGCCCCATGATTCCTGACGAGAAGGAATTCCCTTACACCATCCGCCTGGTGAGCGAAGTCATGAGTTCTAACGGCAGTACATCTATGGCAAGCGTATGCGGCAGCACCCTGGCCCTGATGGACGCAGGCGTGCCCATTAAGCAGCCGGTGGGCGGCATTGCAATGGGTCTCATCAAAGAAGGCGATAAGGTCGCTGTGCTGACCGACATTCAGGGGTTGGAAGATCACCTGGGCGACATGGACTTCAAGGTGGCCGGTACACAAAATGGTATTACTGCCCTGCAAATGGACATCAAGATTGCAGGTGTAACCGAGGATATTCTGCGGCAGGCACTCCAGCAGGCCCGTGAAGCGCGTTTGGCCATCCTGGATGTCCTGCAAAATGCCATTCCAGAAACACGCAAGCAGCTCAGCGAACACGCACCGCGCATGATCACCCTCAAGATCAACCCGGAGAAGATCGGCATGGTGATCGGGCCGGGCGGTAAAACAGTACGTGGCATTCAAGATCGCTACGATGTAAAGATCGACATCGACAACGACGGCAACATCTTCATTGCCGGGGCTGACGCCACGACGGTGTCCCACGCGGTTGACGAAATTCAGGCGCTAACGGAAGAAGCCGAAGTCGGGCGTATCTACACAGGTAAGGTCAAGCGCATCGAGGACTACGGTGTGTTCGTAGAGTTCCTGCCAGGTAAAGATGGCATGGTTCACATCTCACAGCTTTCCGACCATCACGTCGCCTCCGCCTCGGATGAGGTCAGCATTGGTGATGAAATTATGGTGATGGTCACTGACGTAGACACTGGTGGTAAGGTTCGCCTCAGCCGTCAGGCGGTGTTAGAAGGCTGGACGGCTGAAGAAGCCCGTGAGCGTGATCGCCGTCCTAGCGGCGGCGGTGGGCGTGGCGGCGGCAATCGCGGCGGCAGCGGCAGCCGGGGCAGCCGGGGCGGCGGTCGCAGCGGCAACCGGGACTAATTGCTGGCCAGCCGGTCAAAAACTCTGTTAAAATGTGGGTGCCACAAAGCGCCCACATTAAATTAGCTGAATGAGAATCGGCATGGAACAACCTCAATCCCCTGAGTGGAACCTGGAAACGCGGCGCATTGTTGGGGTTATCGCCTTCATTGTTGCTGCGCTGCTGCTGGTGCAGTTCCGCTCAGTGCTTCCCCTTATTTTTTCAGCCATTGTTATTGCCTACCTGCTCAACCCTATTGCGAACTTCTTCCAGCACCGGCTGCTGAACGGTAAGCTGCGCCCTGTAGCTGTGCTGCTCACGTTCATTCTGGTGATTTCGATCCTTGTGCTGTCGCTGCTGTTCGTCGTTCCAGCCGTCATTGAACAGGTGCAAATTTTCTTCGAGCGCTTGCCCGACCTGATACAAACCACGCAGGACAGCGTTATCGAATTTCTGCAAGATGAAATTACGTTTGGCGGCACCCCGCTTGAGCGCTTCTTTGGCGAATCTATCGTTTTGGCGGACCTGCTTGGCATTGATATTGACAACATCAACCTGAATGAGTTGTTTACGGAAGTCGGGCAGGAAGGGGCCGTCATAGATACAATCGGGTTGCTGCGCCAACTGACTACTTCCGTTACTGGCTCTGCGTTTTCGGTTGTAGGCGGGGCCTTCAGCACAACGCTTCGCATTGTCTTCCTGCTAACGATGATGTTTTATTTGATGACCGACGGCGAAAATATGGTGAATGCGATTGTGCGTGCCGTACCTGACGGCTACCACGATGACTTCCGCCGCTTGCTGAGCGAACTGGGCTACGTGTGGAATGCCTACCTGCGCGGGCAGGTGACGTTGAGCCTGATTATGGGAACGGCCATGTACATCATGGCGCGGATACTGGGAATACCGGGGGCTATCTTCCTGGCGATTTTCGCCGGGCTGATGGAATTCATACCCAATATTGGCCCCGCCACTGCTATGATTCCTGCTGCATGGATTGCGCTTTTTTCGCAGTCCAGCACAATTCCTGTGTTAAGCGGGTGGGTGTTTGCGGTGGTGGTCATCATCATATGGACGATTTTGCAGCAGACCGAAGCCGCCGTGTTGATTCCGCGCATTGTTGGGGACAGCCTGAATTTACACCCCTTTGTGGTCATTGTGGCCGTCGTTAGTGGGGTAAGTGTAGGCGGCATTTTTGCGGTACTGATCGCTGCCCCGGTTATGGCCAGCCTGCGCCTCATCGCGCAGTACACCTACGGCAAACTCACTGACCGCGACCCCTTCCCAAACACTCGAAAAACCGTGCGGATGCACCAGCGCGAGCGGCGACCGCTTTTGGTGCGCCTGGGCGATATTTGCGCCCGCTGGGTGAGAGATTTAATGAGCAGCCGAGCTGTCACAAGGAGATAAGCTATGTCTGAAAAAGACCTGCACGACGACGAAGATACCCTGGCTGAAACCGAGAACTACGAAGCGTGGGTGTCTTACGAAGATGACGACGAGCCGATCTATCATCTAGATGTAGGCCGCGCCACGCTGCACTTTTTCCGGGAGGAGTGGAGCGAACTGCTGGAGTTAATCCGCAAAATCGAAGATGAGTAGCGTCACGCCGCATACCCGCCGCCTGTTGATCGAAGCAATGGCCAGGCACCTGCCACCGAGCGGGTCGGCCTTGCAGTTGTGGGACGTGGGCGGACGGACTGCGGCTGTGCTGGCCGACCTGCGGGGTGATTTGCACATTACGGCTGTTGACCCGGACACGGCCCAATGGCCAAACGTAGCCAATGCAGCCGATGGCATCGTTGCGTATGACTATGACATAGCGGCTAACAGGGCGCTGCTGACCGCAGCATTAAAAGCGCTGCGCCCCGGCGGGCGGCTCATTGCCGTCACGACATGCGGTGAGCCGGATAAGCAGGCTGTGCGCCAATTAGAGGACGCAGGGCACACGCGCATTCTGGTTGAAATTGCCCTTGACGGCCCTGAGCCAATGGGCGTGCTGCTGCGCGGGGAAAAGCCCCACACAACGCAAAGCACCTTTGCCCGCATCAAGGTCGCCGCAAATGCAGATCAAGATAACCTCACGCTAGACCAGTTTGACGGGCCGTATGTGTACTTGCTCGTCCGCCAGTCACCCAACAAACCTGTATGGGCGCTGCGCGACGATGAGCAGACGACGTGGCAGGCCGTCACGGCAAGCAAAAACGGTGAAACAGCGCTGGTGGGCTTCACCAGCCTGCCTAAAGCCGTCAGCCTGATGCAGCCCGCCGTGATGCAAAACATCATTGCAGACGTGAACAAAGTCGGTAAGTTCAGCCGGGCAACAGCGCTTACCTGGGACCTGCCCCTTTGGCTCAATCCCACCCTGGAAGCGCTCAAATCCCAGCAGATTGACACCGTGCCTGTAGACCCCAACACTGCCGAAGCACCGGATGAGTAAAGCATTCACGCTAGCTGATGTGGCCTTCCTCACATCGGGGCGGGGCGCGGCGCTGCTGCAAAGCCTTGCCCAGGAAGACCTATCGGACGCCAACCTGCTCAAGCTCATCCCCAGGCTGCGCGGCGCTTACACCGCTGACGAAACCAGCGCCGCGATTGGAACCACCAGGATGCGTCACAAAGCCGTCACCAAGTTTGATGACCATGCACAGACTATGCTGTTTACACAAGACGCGCTCGAACAGGCCAGCCACCCGCTTGTGAGGCGCTATCGTGCAGCACGGGCAAACGGCACCCCGGTGTTAGATGTGTGTTGCAGCATCGGCTCGGACGCAATCGCGTTTGCCGCACACGGCAGCAAAGTCACGGGCTTTGATATAGACCCGGTGCGCCTGGCGATGGCTCGTCACAACGCTGCTCAGTGGGGCGTTAATGTCGAATTCGTTGAACGGGATGTGCAGGCCAATGACCTGCCGCCGTCGGATGCAGCGCTGCTGTTTTACGACCCGGCCCGCCGCGACGAACACGGTAAGCGCATCCACACCGTCGAACAGTATCAACCGCCCTTATCGCTGATCCAGCGCTGGCAGCCGCGCTATGAAACACGGCTGGCCAAGCTGTCGCCGGGGGTCGATGTGACGCAGCTAGACGGTTACAACGGCACGGTCACATTTATCTCCGTAAATGGTGCCCTGAAAGAAGCTGAACTCACCCTGGGGGGCAGCGGTCCGGCAACGGTCGCTGTGATGCTCACTGAGAGCGAAACCCATACCGTCACCTTCGCGGGTGCTCCGGCCCCGCCTATCGCAGAACCGGGCGGCTGGTTGCACGAACCCGACCCGGCGATTATCCGAGCGGGGTACGTGGCCCACCTCGTTGTGCAATCTGGCGGGGCGATGATTGACCGCACAATTGCCTACTTCACCACCGCTCACCGAGATGACGCCCCCCAGGCTTACGTTCGGTCATGGCAAATTGTGGATTGGATGCCGTTCAACCTCAAGCAGCTACGAGCCTACCTCAAGCAGCGTGGCGTGGGTAACATTACAGTCAAAAAGCGGGGCAGCCCCATCACGCCAAAAGAACTTAGCGCACGGCTCAAGCTAAAGGGCGATGCCAGCATGACACTCGTCCTTACACAGCACGCCGGGGCACCCATTGTGCTCATCTGTGCGAACTACGTCCCCCAATCTGCATAATACGTGGTGGCAGAATGCCCTCAATTGAATAAAATATCGACAGCGCCATATGTGGGCGCTCTTTTCTGTTGCTAAACGCTTGTTTTCACACGAGAGACGGACGAATAAACGATGGTGGATAATCCCCGGAGCTTTCGACATGAAGTGCTCACCTGGACCGAAGTAGACGAGTTGGTAGATGTGCTGGTGCCGCAGTTGCAGGCCGTTGGCCCCTTTGATGCCATGGTCATGATTACACGCGGTGGGGTCATCCCTGGCGGGATGCTGGCCGAAATTTTGAACATCCAACACTTGCTCACTGCCGCCGTAGACTTTCCTAGCTCAACCAAAGGCGTGACCACCTGGCCGACCTTTCTGCAATTTCCAGATTCATCCCTGCTACGCAGCCGGCGCACGCTCATCGTAGACGATGTGTGGGGCAGTGGGCGCACAAGCACCGCCGTGCGCGGGCGGGTGCAGGCGGCAGGCGCAACGCCCTTTACCTGCGTGTTCCATTACAACCCGTACCGCTCGCTGTTTAGCAAGGCGGAGCCAGACTTCTATGCAGCCGTGACTGACGCTTTTATCGTCTACCCGTGGGAAGTCGATCGTGGGATGCGGGGCATTGCCCTGGGCAACCCGAAAGCAAACTAAAGTTTCTGTTGTGATTTTGAGCAGCAGATGAGCTTTTCTGCTATAATTCGTGTTGGAACGGTATCACGGGACAATAATTTAGAGTATGCCCCTGGCACAAGGTGACTGTGATCGCGACCAACGCGAAAGGAGTATGGCGCGGTTCCGCAACAGGCTGCGCTATGTATTATGGCGGATGTACAACCCAAACATAACGATTTTAACTTCGAAGACCTGTTAGAGTCCTCATTTAAGGACTTTAACCCGCCCAAGCGGGGCGATATTCGCCCTGCAACCATTTTGCAAATTGACCCCCGCGAGATCATCGTGGACATGGGTGCCAAGCGCGATGGCATTGTGCCGTCGCAGGACTTAGAGCGCCTTGACGAGGCGTTTCGCAGCAGCCTTCAAATTGGCGCTGAGGTACATGTGTACGTCATGAACCCCCGCGACGCACACGACAACCTCATCGTGTCGATCAACATGGGGTTACAGCAAAATGACTGGGAAACCGCTGCTGAACTTCTCAAAAATGAGAAGCCGGTTTCTGTGCGCGTGACGGGCAACAATCGAGGTGGCGTTCTTGTACGCTGGAACCGCCTGGAAGGGTTCATTCCAAGCTCGCACCTCACATCTGCTGGTTACTCTAGCGACCGACGCGAAGCCTGGAATGCCCTCATTGGCAAAGACCTGGAAGTCAAAGTGATTGAGGTTGACCAGGATCGCCGCCGCTTGATCTTTAGTGAACGTGAAGCCCAACGCGAGCAACGCGCACGACAGAAAGCTCACCTGCTGGAAACGCTCACCGAGGGTGCCATTGTTCCGGGTACTGTTACCGGAATGCGCGACTTCGGCGCGTTCGTCAACCTGGGTGGCGCAGACGGCCTGATCCATGTGAGTGAACTGGCGTGGCACCGTGTCGATCACCCCCGCGACATCCTTGAGGTGGGCCAGCAAATCGACGTTTACGTACTCAGCCTGGACTATAAAACGAACCGCATCGCGCTCAGCCGCAAGCGCTTGCTGCCGGACCCCTGGGACACCGCGTCAACCGTGTATCATGAGGGCCAACTCGTAGACGGTGTGGTTACCAATGTTGTTGACTTCGGTGCGTTCGTCGCGCTAGACGATGGCCTGGAAGGTTTGCTGCACCTCAGTGAAATGGGTGACGGTTCTTTGAAGGAACCGCGCTCCTACGTCAAAAAGGGGGATGAATTACGCCTCCGTATTAGTCACCTGGAGCCAGAAAAGCGCCGGGTTGGGTTCACGCAGCGTTGGGGGCCTGCGGAGGATGGTGGCCCCGAAGCCGAAACAACACCCAGCCAACAAGCAGAACAAGAAGAAGCGTAATTTTTGCAACTGCGCCCGCTCACCCACACTGTTGAGGGGTGTTTTCCTTTCGGCAATCTGCACAAGATCAAGATGAGAGATGTTAGGTCTTGTTGACAGCCCCATATACCAGCGATATAATCTGCCGCGCTTTGTGAGCGCAGCGCTTCTCAAACGTTAAACTGGTATTCATTTTTACCAATCTAGCACCTTCAAATTTGATAAAGTGCCATTATCCCGACGGATTCTCCGCCGGGGTTAATGCTGTTTGCGCTTATTCACAAGGTTCAAATCATTGCCCGCAGTTGGGATTTATCGAGTACTCAACATGACCGACCTAATACCAGAACTACAGCCCGATTCACTGGACTTCGCCGCACTTCTCGAGGCGTCCTTCGATGATGATGAGTTGGAGCGCGGTGACATTATCACCGGCACCGTTCTCATCGCAGACAACTACGGCCTCATCATTGATGTCAACCAGAAGCGCGACGGCCTGGTGCCCCGCAGTGACCTCGAAAAGATGAATGTCACGTCGGAAAGCTACGAAATCGGCCAGAGCATCGACGTTATCATCATCCGCATGGAAGACGACGAAGGCAACATGATTCTGTCCGTGTCGCAAGCCGCACAAAGTGAGGATTGGCGCAACGCTGAAAAGCTGCTAAACGAGGACGAAATCTGGGAAACCATCGTCGCAGACGCGAACCGAGGGGGGTTGATTGTGCCCTTCGGCAGCCTGCGCGGGTTCATCCCCGCCAGCCATGTTGCTGACCTGCCGCGTGGCCTGAGTGAAGATGAGCGCACCGTTCACCTGTCGCAGATGGTGGGCAAGAAGATCAACACTAAGGTGATTGAGGTCAACCACAAGCGACGCCGGTTGGTGTTTAGCCAGCGGGAAGCGCAGCGCGAACGGCGCGAGGCACGTAAGGAAGTGCTGCTAGACAAGCTGGAAGAAGGGCAGACGGTCGAAGGGACGGTCAGTGGGCTGCGTGACTTTGGTGCCTTTGTAGACCTGGGCGGCGCAGACGGCCTGATCCACATCTCCGAGTTGGCGTGGCATCGTGTCCGCCATCCAAGCGAAGTTTTGCAGGTGGGTGACCGTGTGCAGGTGTATGTGCTGCGCCTGGACGAAGAAGGCAAGCGCATCGGCCTGAGCCTGAAACGCCTGCAACGCAACCCCTGGCAAATGGTGGAGGAGATTTATCACGTTGGCCAGTTGATCGAGGGCAAAATCTCGCGCATTGCGCCTTTCGGGGCCTTCGTCAGCATGGAACCGGGCATTGAGGCCCTGCTGCACATCAGCCAGATGGCCAACCACGAGGTTTCCGACCCGGCCCGTATCGTCACCGAAGGCGAAAACTACCTGATGCGGATTATCAGCATCGAATCCGAAAAGCAACGCCTGGGCCTCAGTCTCAAGGTCGTTACGGAAGACGAGCGCGACGAGTGGCAGGCCAACCAGCAGACCGAATCTAGCAATGAAGCTGTTGCTGCTGTATAATTAAGAGTAATGATAAGCTAATAACCAAGCTGCGCTACATTTGTAGCGCAGTTTGCTTGAAGCCGACACGAAAGGAGGTGAGGTCAGAATGGCATCCGTCAAGCTAAAGCCCAACGAATCGCAGGAAGCACTGCTCCGTCGTTTCCGTAAGAAGGTGACGAACAGCGGTGTGTTGAGCACGGTACGCCGCAAGCGTTGGCACATCTCCAAAAGTGAGCTGCGTCGTATCGAGAAGAAAAAGGCAATTCGCCGTTCACGCCGCCGCCAGCGTAAAACGCAGACCCGCTAAAGCGTGCGCGGTGCAATACCCTGTCCGCTGTTATACAGGTAACAGCGGGCTTTTATTTAATCAGGACTAACTGTGAGGTCAGATGACAAAACAAGACGATAAAATTGAAATCGAAGGTACCGTGATTGAAGCCCTGCCCAACACCCAGTTCAAGGTGGAGCTAGAAAACGGCCACGAGGTCCTCGCGTACCTTTCTGGCAAGATGCGTAAATACTACATCCGCATTCTGCTGGGCGACCGCGTCCGGGTAGAAGTCACGCCCTACGATATGTCGCGTGGTCGCATTACCTATCGCTACAAAGACGGCGGCAGCTAAACGACTGTACGCGGCACCATTCACCACTTACAACTGCATCTGCCTCCCAACGGCAGCCCTGCAAGCCGCTGCGCCAAAGGCCCCGATACATTCCCCAACAAGCGGGCTATGGTTTTTCGCCCCAGTGAACAGCCATTGCACCGAACGCAAATGTTTTAAAAGCCACTTTTTCAAATCCGGCTTCCATCATCAGCACGGCCAACTCATCCGGCGTTTTGAAAGCCTGGGTTGATTGTGGCAGGTATTCATAGGCATCACGCTGGCCGCTAATCACCTGGCCAGCAACAGGTATAATGTAGCGCAGGTGGATTTCTACAAGTGGGCGAATGGGGCTGGGTGGGGGCGGTGCGCTGTCTAACACAACCAACCGCCCGGACGGCTTCAGCACACGCAAGATTTCGGTTAGCGTGCGCGGTATATCTGGCACGTTACGCAGCAAGTAGCCCGCCGTCACTGCATTGAATGTGTTATCGTCAAACGGCATATTCATGGCATCGGCCCCCGTCCACTGCACGCGGTTGCCCATGCTGCGGCCCTGCCCAACGTGCATCATGGGCAGCGAGAAGTCTGCACTGACGGCCTCAATGCCGGGCGTCTGGCGCACTGCCTCAAACGCAATGTCCCCCGTACCGCTGGCAATATCAAGCACCTTGTCGCCCGCACTCAGCCGTGCCTTTTGAATCACAAAGCGCCGCCAGGCCCGGTCCTGGCCGCCTGTCATCAAGAAGTTCATCAGGTCATACGTGCGGGCAATGCGCCCGAACATATCCTGTACATAGTCGTATTTGTCGCGCCCCTGGAGTTGTGCGCCCATTCGCTTCTTTCTCGCTTTATGTAGAATTAAATTATAAGGCAGCCTAGCACACCAAGCTAAAGCGCCCATGAGACTGTTAGAGCAAGGGACGTTCAGCTTCAATAAGCACCCAATCACCGCTGTGGTAACGCTTCACGGGTTCCAAACCCGTGCGCCGCAGTGCAGCCTCCACTTCTTCCGTCTGCGTGTCGATCAGCCCACCGAACACAGCCTTGCCCCCCGGCTTGACCGTTCGGCCCAGGCCCGCATCGCACATAGGGATAATGACCCGTGCCAGAATGTTGACCATCGCAAAGTCGAACGGCTCGCCGCGTGCCAGCACATCGGCCAGGGTGCCCACTGCCACCTCGATTTTATCTGTGACGCCGTTGCGCTCAACGTTTTCAACTGCCGCTTCGATGGCCACCGGGTCGTTATCAACCGCATAGATGTGTTGTGCGCCCAGCTTGGCCGCTGCAATCGCCAGGATGGCCGAGCCACACCCCAAATCCAGGGCACGGGCACCCGCAGGCATCACGCCTTCGATGGCCCGCAGGCACAACTGCGTCGTGGGATGCGTGCCCGTTCCAAAAGCCATACCGGGGTCCAGCACGATTTCAATGTCATCGTTATGCAGGTCAGCGGCTTCCCAGGCGGGGCGTACCAGCAACCGCCCAATACGAATGGGGTGGTAGTGAACCTTCCACGCCTGTGACCAGTCTTCCTCGATCACACGGCGGAAAGCAGGCTGCGCTACAGGCAAGCGCGACAGACCCATTGTGAGCGTCTGCTTGGCTTGCTCTAGCGTTTCGTCGTCAGGGAGGTAGGCCCGCACAATGTAGCGCGTGGCCGGGGGGATATTCGCTTCGTCCCAGGGGTCGGTGTCGGGCAGGTCGTCGCGCTCAATTACCACCCCCTGGTAGCCAAACGCACTAAAAACATCGGCCACATCTTCAGCCAACGGCGCATCAACGCGCACCGCAATCTCAATCCAGTCCATAAATAAGCAACCTACGGTGCCTGCTCGCCGCCAAAAAAGTCCATCACGCGATCAAAGAACCCACGCCCGTTGTTCTGCGGCTGAACTTCGCTGCCCATCGTGTCAGCAAGCTGTTCAAACAGCGCCCGCTGCTCATCAGTGAGCTGCTGCGGCACCTCCACCGACACGTAAATTAACTGGTCACCCCGGCCCGCGCTGCTGCCGTCACTGCGGAGGCGCGGTGCCCCCTTCCCACGCAGGCGGAACACCTTGCCGGTTTGCGTGCCCGCTGGCACAGTGACTTCCACTTTGCCCTCGACGGTGGGCACCTCAATGCGATCCCCTAGTGCGGCCTGGGCTACATTCACGCTGATGTCCAGGATGATGTCGTTTTCGCGGCGCTTGAAATACTCATGGTCTTCGACATGCACAACAACATACAGGTTACCGGGGATGCCATCCACGCCCTCGCCAACATCACCGCCGCCGCGAATTTGGATTTGTAACCCCTCGCGCACACCAGCCGGAACCTGCACCGTGCGCTTCACACGATTGCGAACGCGGCCATTGCCCGTGCAGGTGTGGCAGGGCGTTTCTACGATGGTGCCGCTGCCGTTACAACTGGGGCAGGTGTAGGTACGAACCATCGCCCCCAGGAACGTTTGCTGCACGTCACGGACTTCACCTGCGCCATTACAGCGCGGGCACGTCGTAGGACTGGTGCCCGGTTCGGCCCCGCTGCCGTCGCATGTCTCGCACGTTTCCAGGCGGTCGTATTCGATGTCGTGGTCAATGCCAAAAATCGCGTCTTCAAACGAGATCGTTACATCAACACGGCGGTCTGCTCCGGGGCGCGGGCCACGGCGACGTGTTCCCGTCCGAGAACCGGCAAAGTTATTGAAGAACTCCTCGAAGATGTCTTCAAAGCCAGCAGCACCGGAACTGTAGCCGCCCATGTTACCAACACCTGCCTCACCGAAGCGGTCGTAGCGAGCGCGTTTTTCGTCGTCGCTCAGCACCTCGTAGGCTTCGTTGATCTCCTTAAACTTGGTTTCTGCGTCCTCGTGCTGGCTCACGTCCGGGTGGTACTCACGGGCCAGCTTGCGGAACGCCTTCTTGATGTCTGCTTTGGTTGCATCCCGCGAGACGCCGAGTCGTTCGTAGTAGTCTTTAGCCATAGTTTGCCTTGAATCCATCACCTTCGTGCCGTCATTCTACCGAATTTATCCGTCGAATGTGATAACAAAAAGCGCGTAGGCAGGTTACAGCCCACCTACGCACTTGAGGTTGTGTGGCGGTTCAGCCGGGCCTATGCCTCGGTGAACTCGGCGTCCACAACGTCCTCGTCGTCGCTCTTGCCTTTGCCATCCGTGCTGCCATCAGCCCCCGGTGCGGCACCGCCTGCGGGTGCCTCACCCTGGTACATGCTGGCACCCAACCCCTGAATATGCGCGGAGAGGGCCTCGGTTGCCGTCTTGATCGCCTGGATGTCCTCGCCGTCTAGCGCGGTTCGCACATCTTGAACCAGTTCGCTTGTACGGGTCTTGTCAGCCTCTTGCAGCTTGTCACCGTTCTCGTTCAGCAGTTTCTCTGCTGTAAAGATGGTAGCATCAGCGGTGTTACGCGCCTCGGCAGTTTCCTTACGCTCGGCGTCCTCGGCAGCATGCGCCTCGGCGTCCTTCACCATGCGTTCGATCTCTTCCTCACTCAAGCCACTGCTGGCGGTGATGGTGATCTTTTGCTGGCGGCCTGTCGCCTTATCTTGGGCACTTACGTTGAGGATACCGTTCGCATCAATGTCGAAGGTGACCTCAATCTGTGGCACGCCGCGCGGTGCGGGTGGGATGCCGTCGAGGGTGAACTTACCCAATGACTTATTGTCGTTGGCCATCTTGCGCTCACCCTGCACAACGTGGATTTCCACCTGAGTCTGGTTATCCGCAGCGGTGGAGTAGACCTGGCTCTTGCGGGTGGGGATGCGGCTGTTGCGGTCAATCACCACGTTAGTGATACTGCCCAGCGTTTCTACACCCAGGCTGAGCGGCGTCACGTCCAGCAGTACGATTTCGTCGTATTCACCACCGATTACACCAGCCTGAATCGCAGCACCGAGTGCGACCACTTCGTCAGGATTTACGCCTTTCCTCGGAGCCTGACCGAAGAACTTCTCAACAGCTTCCTGGACGGCAGGCATACGGGTCATACCCCCCACCAGAACGATTGCCTCAACCTCGTCTTTGGCTATGTCTGCATCCTTGAGCGCCTTGCGAATCGGGTCAACCGTGCGATCAATCAGGTCAGACACGAGGCTTTCCAGCTTAGCGCGGCTCAACGTCATGTTGAGGTGCTTCGGCCCGCTGGCGTCTGCCGTAATGAAGGGCAGGTTGATGTCCGTACTGGTCGTGCTGGAAAGTTCCTTCTTGGCCTTCTCGGCTTCTTCCTTCAGGCGCTGTAGTGCCTGCCGGTCGTTACGCAGGTCAATACCTGCATCCTTCTTGAATTCGTCCGCAATCCAATTAATGATGCGATCATCGAAGTTGTCACCCCCCAGGAACGTGTCGCCGCTGGTGCTGAGCACTTCAAACACACCGTCACCTACCTCAAGGATGGATACGTCGAACGTACCACCGCCCAGGTCGTACACGCAGATGATTTCGTTGGCTTTGCTGTTCAGGCCATAGGCCAGGCTAGCTGCCGTCGGCTCGTTAATGATGCGCTTCACTTCCAGACCGGCGATGCGACCAGCATCCTTAGTGGCGTTACGCTGCGCGTCGTTAAAGTATGCCGGAACCGTGATAACGGCTTCCGTGACCGTCTGGCCCAGGTAGGCTTCGGCGTCAGCTTTGATTTTTTGCAGCACCATTGCACCGATTTCCGGCGGGCTGTAGGTGCGGCCACCCATGTGAATCTGTACGTCACCGTTGGGGGCGGCACTCACCTTGTAGGGAACCGTTTTAATGGCTTCCTGGACTTCCGGGTCGCTAAACTTGCGGCCCATAAAACGCTTGGCAGAGAAGATGGTATTCTCCGAATTGACGACCGCCTGGTTACGGGCGGACTTACCCACCCGGCGCTCACCGCTCTTGGTGTCTGTCGCAACCACAGACGGCGTCGTGCGATCTCCCTCAGCATTTGCAATGATAGTCGGCTCGCTACCTTCCATCACAGCAAAAGCTGAGTTGGTCGTACCGAGGTCGATACCAATGATCTTACCCATATGATTTCACTCCCGATTGAGTTTATCGTGTATACAAGAAATGATTAATCTGCAACGCGCACCAGGGCCGGGCGCAGTAGCTTACCGCCTTTGGCATAGCCCTTTTGTAACGTTACAGAAACATGACCGCTCTCAATGTCGGTGCCTTCATCAACACCGAGTCCTTGATGCTGGTCGGGGTCGAACGGCTGACCTACTGGATCAAGAATCTCAATGTTGTGCGTATCCAGCAGTTTCTTCAAGTTGCGACCGATAGCCACTGTGCCATCAACCCATGCGTTGCCCTCTAACGCCTCAGGGACGTTTTCCGCTGAGCGCTCGAAGTCATCAATGATTGGTAAAATCGACTTGATAACCTCTACAACAGCGTTCTCATGGGCTTCCACCCGTTCGCGCTCCACACGCCGCTTGTAGTTGTCGAACTCAGCTAACGCCCGCTGCCACCGATCCCGATTCTTCTCAGCTTCTTCGCGTGCAGCCTTCAGCGCGACCAACAGGTTCATCTCCTGCTCACTGATTGGCTGGGGGGTGTCCTGTTCACTCGGCACATCGGCTGCGCCCAAAGGCTGCTCTGCTTCGGTGTTATCGTGTTGGGCTTCTTTGGGTTGGGGTTGCTCAGCCTTTGCTGGGCTAAACTGTTCTTCATCAGGTGTTTTATGATTGTCCGCCAATCTGATGACCCTCCGTTTTACAATATCCTGACTTTGAGGCGGATATTATATCGACTTGCAGATCGTATTCTGAACGACTCGCAATAGAATTGCGTTAAAATTGTGGACAAGGGAACTTAGTTTGGTAGATAGCAAACCAGTGCTGTCCTTGACCGTTGCCTACCATCGTAGCAGTGATCTGATAGATTTTTGGAAACCGGGCGATAGAACTCTATCAGAGTATTTGAGGTGGGCGTTTTAGCGCTCGGCGTCGAGGGGAGCAGCGTCTTCGCCGTAGAGGTCTTCCAGCATTTGCGTCATCAGTTCGGCCATGTAGCGCACAGCGCTGATCGCCCGCGCATAGTCGATGTGGGTGGGGCCAAGCACCCCCAGCGCGCCGCTGGCATGGCCGGGGATGCCGTACCGGCTCAGTACCATCGTCAGGTTACTCAATTCTTCCCACTTGCCTTCACCCGCAATCACAACCTGCACGTCTTGTGCGTCTAGCGGGGCAATGATTTCACTGAGAATTATGTTCAGCACAGCGCTTTCTTCAAACACACGCAGGATTTGCTGTGTGCCTTCGCTATCCGGGAAGGTGGTCACAACATCGCTCAGGCCATCTCGATAGACCATACGGACGCGGTTATTGTCTGCCCGCTGCATCAGGTCTGCTGCCAGTTCACAGATGTCACGTTCAAACGCCTGGAGTTGAATGCCTTTGCGGCGTGTTTCATTTGCGTCCAGGTTGGCGCAGATGTCGTTGATGCGGGTGGCCACGTTGCTGAGCGCGGGCTGCGACACGGGTTCTGCAAGATTTATCATTTGCTGATGAACCGAGCCACTCTGGGTCACCAGCACCATCAAACACAGCCGCCCCTGAATGGAGATCAACTCGACATGCTTGAAGCGCGTCGTCTCTGCCACTGGGGGCGTTACCAGGCTAGCAATGTGAACCGTGCGTGCCAACTGGCGAGACGCGCCGCGTAACCAGTGCTCAATCGCCATGGGCAGGTTCTTAAAACGCTCTGCAATGTAGGTCTGCTCAGCAACCGTCAGGCTATCTGGCGAGAGCAACCGCTTAACGAAGTAGCGATAGCCGCGCTCTGTAGGTACCCTGCCAGATGAAGTGTGCGGCGCGGTGATGTAGCCCATTTCATCCAGGGCGGCCAACTCGTTGCGAATGGTGGCTGCACTGTAATTGAGGTCATAGGTCTCTTTAAGATGCTTGGAGCTAACCGGGTCGGGCTTGTGGGTATAGCTGCGAACCACCAGCGCCAGGACTTCTTCCTGGCGGCGGGTAAGTTCTGGGAGGTGTGCGTTGTCTTCCATTATAGGTGTTTACGCACCATACACTAACGATACGAGTTCTTGCCGGTTTGGTTGGCTGCAACTGCCGAGCATGATACCATTCAACACATAGGCCGTCAAAGTAACGCCAAAGGAGATTCACATGAGTGAGAAGACGTTTGAAGTCACTGCGGACAATTTCGAGACCGACGTACTGGGTGCCGATGTGCCTGTTCTGGTCGATTTTTGGGCAGAGTGGTGCCAGCCCTGTAAGATGATCGCCCCCATCGTGGACGACATTGCGGTTGAGTATGAAGGCCAGGTGAAGGTGGGCAAGCTAGACGCCGACGCCCACCAGGAAATCCTGATGCGTTACGGCATTATGGGCATTCCCACGCTCATTCTGTTCAAGAACGGCGAACCTGCTGCCCGCGTCACCGGGTTTCGCCAGAAGGAACAAATCCTGAAGGAAATTACGCCGCACATCAGCTAAGTGCCCCACATAAGCAGCAAAAACGCCCGCATTGTCGCGGGCGTTTTCGTTACTGGCTTTAACCGCCTAATCAGATGCAGGCTCTGACGTGCGTTCTTCTTCTGGCGCTAGCGGAATCGTAAAGTGGAACGTGGCCCCATCACCCAATTCGCTTTCTACCCACACATCCCCGCCATGCTGCCGGATGATCTCCCGCGTGAGGGACATCCCCAACCCGGTCCCTGGTTTTTCCAGCGCTTCGTCGTTGGTGCTGCGGAAGTACGGCGTGAACATCCGCTTCTGGTCTTCCTTACTGATGCCAATGCCATCATCTGCAATAGTAATGTGTAAAAAGTCGCCCAGTACCGCGCCCCGTGTGTTTTGACGTTGGCGCTCAACGACGGCATTCAGCGTGATCGTTGCCCCATTGGGACTGTATTTATTTGCGTTGCTGATGAAGTTCGTCATCACCTGAATCAGCCGATTGAAGTCCCCGTTGATGAGCGGCAAGTCTTCGGACACCCGGTTGTGCAAGATTTGCTCTTTTTCTTCGATTTGTGAGGTGAAGGGGCGCAGCGTTTCTATCACCACATTTCGGAAATGAATCGGTTCTGGACTTACTGTAAGCTCCTGGGCACGCATCTTGGCGAAGTCGCGCAGGTCTTGAATGATGAGTTCTGCACGCCCCACATTCGATTTGATAACCCCTAGCGAGTTCTTCTGCTGCTCGTTCACCTCACCCAATGCGCCGTTCAGCAAAAAGTCTGACCAGCCCTTGACCGGAGCCAGCGCGTTCTTCAACTCGTGGGCACCAACGCCCATCATACGGCTTTGCAGCTTACTCGCCTGCGACAGTTCGCTGTACAGGCGGGCGTTTTCCAACGCGATAGCAGCATGATCTGCGAGGCGCTGCACAAATGCCTGGTCAAGAATGTTCAGGCGCGGTTCACCGTGCTTCTCGATGAGCAGAATAGCAATAATCTCACCACCAGCCAACATGGGCACGGTGATCTGGCTGCTGCCGCCGCGCAAGCTGGGCACATATTCCTGGTCAATGGACGTATCTGGCTGCGTGTCTGCTCGTTTCGTTCGCAGCACACGGTTGACGATGCCCCTATCCAACGGCCAGTGCAGGCCGTCGGCCCCTTCGGGATGGTCGTCATCAGTGTAGCCATACAGGGCTAAAATATCGAGATACGGGGGATGCACATCCTCAACAACGAGGCCAAGCAGCCCCGCCGATGCGCCGCTGTTGGCAATCGCCCACTTCACTGTAATTTCCGCCACACGCTGCATATCAAGTGCCCGATTTAGCTCGGTGTCGATTCGCTCCAGCGTTTCCAGTTCGCGCACCTGGGCACCAAGCTGCTCGTCCGTTTTCTGGAATAGGCGGGCATTTTCCAGGATGATGGCCGCCTGACCTGCAAACGTTTCCAAAACATCAGCATCCTCCTTGACGTAGAGGCTGCCATCCTGCTTGTTGAGCACTTCCAGCACACCAATGACGTTGTTGTTGGCCATCAGTGGCACAGCCAGCACTGCATTCGTTGTGAACTCTGTATCTGGGCTGACTTCGCCCTGCCAGCGCTTGTCCTCACGGGTGTTATTGACGATAACAGGTTCGGCTCTTTCAGCCACCTCCCCTACCAATCCTTGCCCCGCAGCCACGCGCTTCCCAACCAGATCAGCACCCGAACCGCCAATAACGACCTTAAACTCAAGGTCTTTCTGTCGGCGCTTTGGTGTGTCGAAGTCATTATCAACAGTCAACAGCAGCGACCCGGCCTCTGCCTCCAGAATATCTACCGCACTGGACGTAATCAATTTGAGCAGGCGCTCTACATCACGCTCGGCCTGCAACTGCTGGCTAATCTTGTTCAATGCCCGAAGCTGACGCGCACGCTGGTTTGTTTCCTCGAATAGCCGCGCCTTGTCCAGTGAGGTCGCCGCCAACGCGCCAATGTCCCGAAACACCTTCAACTGTTCGTCACTGTAGGTGAAGCCAGTCAGGGTCGTTGCAACGGCTATCACACCCAGGGCGGTTTGCCCTGCGACCAGCGGCACTCCCATCCATGCTCGCACCTCTTCGCTGATGCCCCGGTTGTTGAGGTTCTGAATTTTAGTCGTGGTGGTGTAGTCCTCGTGGCGCTCAGCCTGGCTATTTTCAAGGATGCGGGCGAACACGTCATTGCCCATGTTCCAACGGCGGTTTTCCTCATCACGAGAGCGCTCGTCTTCTTCCAGGAAAAACGCATAGTACATCTGGTTGGTGGCCGGGTCGCGCAAGACGATGTAAAAGTGTGACACTTCGATGAGGCGTTGCGTCTGATTGCTAATCAACTCCAGCAGGTCGTCAAACTCCACCGCGAAGTTTACAGCCTGGCTCACCTGGCTGAGCACGTCTAGTTCGTTCACGCGGCGCTCTAGCGATTCAACCACTTTTGACCGCTCTACAGAAATGGCCATCTGATTTGTGATGTTTTCCAAAAAGCGGATTTCCTCGTAGGTGTACACAGCCAATCCCGTTTGCGGTGGGCCAATCACGACAAAGCCATTCAACCCGGACTGGCTGCGACTGCCGCGCAGTGAGGCCAACAAATGTGCCTTGAGAATGTGCAACCGCGCCCGTTCAGACACCAACTCTGGCTGCCAGGTAGCCGTTTGTGGAATGCGAACGGGTGCAGCTTCACGCTTGAGCAATTGAATCAGGTCACTCTTGGCTTCAAAAGCCACTTCTGTTTGCGGTTGAGATAGTGGGTGGGCTGTGAACACACTGCCCTCATCGTTGGGCAAAAACACAAATACGGCTTTCGCGTTGAGGGCCTGCCTGACGCGAACAATGTACAGGTTCAAAATCTCAGTAAAATCCGGCCTGACGGCCACGTCGCGGGCGAAGTTTTCCACCATTTCCTGGTATACCCGCCGCTCCTTAAAGTAGATGCGATCAATCTGCGTTTGCAGGCGCGTTCTTACGGGTAAGAAGGCTACCGCAATCAAGAAAATCACCACACCCACCAGGAAGGGATTGCCCGACACGTTCGCAGGCATAAACTCCAGCGCCAGCAGATTGACCCCGAATACGAGAATGGCATAGCCCATCACCAAACTCAGCAGCAGCAGCCCATAGGTAATGCCCTGGCTCAGCACTCGGTCGGTATTGATGCCCCGGTATTGCAGTACGGAATAGGCCAGGCCAATTGGCACGGTGATAAAAAACGGCATGACCGTCGCACTGTTAAACGGCAGCACAATCGCGCTACCAACCGCAATAGAAATCGCACTCACGAGCCACAGCGTAATTGGCAGTGCGGGGATGGCCAGACCAATCAGTGTGGTATTGATCTGGTCTAGGTGAATGCTGGAGGTGGCATAGCGACGGCGTATCAGCAGAGCAGTCAACAGCGTCAAAAACCCCAGGATGCCTGCCCCTACGGGTAGCTGCCATAACGTTGTGAATTGCAGGGGGGCATCCAGGGTGCGGTACTGATACAGTTGGAAGGCACCAAGCGCGGCAAACACCAGTACAATAACGAAGAAAAGCACCGGGTAACGGTAAAACAGCGCAGGCCGCGTGGGGAACGCCAGGGCAAAGGTGAGCATCATTGCCGCACCAAGCAGCGTAGCTGTCATCCACACCGGCAGCGCGAAGTAGGTGGTGCTGTTGTTAAACACGCCCGCGCTGAAAACGGCCAAAGACGCGCACAGCAACGTGGTCATCAGCGTGTTAACCTGGCCCGGTCGCAAAAACAATACAGCAATCCCGATAGCGAGGGCAATAATACCCGTGATGTAGGGAAACACAAAGTAGGTTAAAAAGTCGCTGTCAGGCATCGGGGCAATAGCGTAACTCACACTACATTGAGCAGCCCCTCGCGCTTCATCCACAGGGCCGCAAGTTACGTCACCCGTCTCAATGGCCTCATACGCACCATCTGCATTAAGCCGGGCCTGCCGCCAAAACGTGACCTCAACCTGTTCGCCATAGCCCACAGTGGCCAGTGTTTGCCGTAGCTGCGCCTGGGCCGCCGGGTAATCACCCTCCGGCAAGTTAACACCGTTGACTGTGCTGATGTGATCCAGCCGCCGTAACCCAGCCGCCAGCCCCGGCCACTCTTGATTGCTAAAAGAAGTGTGCCCATCCACAACCAGCGTGTGTGCCGTTAAAAAGCCAGGGAACGTCTGGCTATTCCAGCGCATGGCCTGAACAAGATAAGCGGTGCAGGCTATCACAGCGATGGCGACAACCCATATAGTTAACGCTTGTAATAAACGCAGCCACAGGGTTTGCTGGGTGCGAGTGGGCTGTGTTGCGGATGTGGGTTGGCTCATCGAGCTAGCAGTAACACTCATAACAGCTCACTTTCGTGGAATCCTGTCAGTCGGTTGGCAAACATTTGTAGGGTTGAGGGATTAAGGGTGGCTGACGTTAGAAAACTGTACATTACGGTTCATATATTCTAGCACACTCAAAACACAGAATGCGAAAAGGCAGGTTCGGATTTTGTTGTTTTTTGGATTCAGTAAAGCCAAGTCGTTTAATGTTGTGTGTGGCTTTGTTATACTGTTACATAAACGCGCACAATGTCGGGGAGTGAAGTCTGGTTGGTGATTTACCGTTAGTGAGCCTACGGCGCGTAAAATCCAAAGCATTCCACCTCAATTTTCGTACTTATCGTCCCAGTACACGCCCAAACAAATTCAAGCTCAATACAGCTATACCCATCAGATGCCAGCGGCCTACCCATCAGAGGAAAAAAACATGTCTAAAGTACCCGGAACGCTTTATACCCCGCCCGAAGAAGATGCCCTAGCCGTCCGCCGCAGCACGATCAAGTTGTTTGCTGGGCGCAGTGCTAAGGGCCTCGTAGACAAAATCACTGAACGACTCAACCAAACCGGCTATACACACATCAAACCCGGCCAGTATGTGCTGCGCGAGTTTGCCAACGAAAACATCTTCGTTCGCTTGAGCGAGAGTGTGCGTGGCCAGGATGTGTATCTGGTGCAAACGATGGGGCCACCTGTGCATCGCAACATTTTTGAAATGCTCATTATGATTGACGCCCTCAAGCGAGACAGTGCCAAGCGCATCAACGTTATTTTTCCGTACATGGCTTATGCCCGCTCTGATAAGAAAGACCAACCGCGTGTGCCCATCACCGCCCGCCTGCTGGCCAACATGATCGAGGTCGCCGGGGCCGACCGCTACATGACCATTGACCTGCACTCCGGGCAAATTCAGGGCTTCTTTAATATCCCCGGTGATGCGCTTACCGCCTTCCACTTGTTGAGCGATTACGTTATCGAACGGCAAATCCCTAACCTCGTGGTGGCCTCTACCGACCTCGGCTTTGTGAAGAAGGCCCGCGATTGGTCACAAAAATTGCAGACGGAAACCAACTACATCGAAAAGCGCCGCTCGAATAACTCCGGGCAGTCGGCTGCGCTGTCGCTGGTCGGCAATGTACGTGATCGCAACGTGCTGCTGGTTGATGATGAGGTGCTTACGGGGGGCAGCGTGGTTAACGCGGTTAATCTGCTGCGCCGTGAAGGTGCGTTAGACATCTACCTGGCGTTTACGCACGCCCTGCTGGCCGGAGAGGCTGTTTCCAAACTGGCCTCATTAAACCTGAAAGAGATTATTTTCACGGACACGATCCCACTGCCAGAACATAACCACCTGCCCAATATGACGCAGCTTTCCGTTGGGCCGATGCTGGCTGAGGTCATCCGGCGGGCGCACGAAGGCCGCAGCGTTGGTGAGTTGTTCAACGAGTAAACACACAACCGCTCGCGGGGACGATGCCCCCGCACCCCCGCAAAGGGTTGGCACCCCTTGAACCCGTGTTTTCGGATGCAAAGCGTCCAAAAAGGCAAGTTTTTGTTCACTTTTTCAAAAAGTGACGGGTTTGGGCAGCGCCCAATGATCTGCCAGGCAACTTTGCAAAAGCCCTGTGTTGCGGGCGGGTTGTGCTTCTCTTGAGTGAGCTGCTTCCTGTACAATGTACGGCCTAAGCTCATTAGCGAGACCGCAGCCGCATATGCAAAAGACACTGCACAAAACAGGCCAAAACTTCCGGCACAACTGGCCGCTTTACCTGCGAGTTGCAGCCATGATGCTGGTTGTCGTGGCCGTTCTGGTCGGCATCCGGTCGATTGGCGTGGAGCGGTTGCAAGTCATTGTTGAGCAGTTCGGTGTGTTTGGGCCGCTGGCCTACATCGGCTTGAGGGCGGTGGCCTGTGTGTTCCCGTTTGGTGCCGGGCCAATTCAATTGGCGTCCGGGGTGCTGTTTGGCTTTGTCCCCGCGCTGGTCTACTCTGTAATGGGATCCACACTGGGCTACAGCATCAGCTTCTGGCTGGCGCGGCGCTACGGGCGGGGCGTTGTGCGGCGGCTGATTGGTGACAACATCGACCGCGTAGACGCTTACATCAACCGCCTGGATAGCTTTAAGGGCCTGGTTGTGGCCCGGCTGGCGCTTTACTTCGCCTATGATTTTGTGGCCTACGCGGCGGGCCTTTCCAACACGAAATACTGGCGCTTCGCCCTGGTGACGCTGGTAGTGGGCATCCCGCCGATAGCAATGACCATTGCTGTTGGCCTGTTTGGGGCAGGTCGGCTGTTTTAAAAGCCGCTGCTGATTTCACTCAGCCGCTGCACTTCATCGGCTGAAAGTTGAACCTTTACTGCGCCGACGGCCTGCTGCAACTGCTCTACCGTCCTTGCCCCGATGATGGGCGCGGTCACTGTGGGTTGGGCCAGCAGCCAGGCCAGGGCAACCTGCGCCACGGGGACGCCGTGCCCATCTGCAATCTTATGGGCTGCGTCCAATACATCATAGGCGCGGTCATCCTCAGCGAGGCGGCGTGCGGTGCCGCGTGCGCCAGCGGCCTCACGGTTTTCACGGGTGTATTTGCCCGTCAAAAAGCCTGCTGCCAGCGGACTATACGGAATGACCCCAAGCTGCTGGTCAGCGCAGGCGTCAGCCAGTTCGCGCTCGAACTCATCCCGGTGCAGCAGGCTGTAGTGCGGTTGCAGGCTTTCGTAACGCACATAGTTACCAGTGTCGCTGGCCCAAAGCGATTTCATCAAGCGCCACGCCGGGTGATTGCTGGCCCCGATGTAGCGCACCTTGCCAGACTGCACCAGGCTGTCCATCGCAGCGAGGGTTTCGTCAGGCGGCGTGTTTTCGTCAAACCAGTGAGCCTGATAAAGGTCGATATAGTCAGTTTGTAATCGCAGCAGGCTGTTTTCGACTGCCTTGACGATGTGGGCGCGGCTCAGCCCTTCGCCGTCAGGGCCGGGCCACATGCGGGCACGCACTTTGGTTGCAATCACGATTTGGCTGCGGTCGCGGCCCTGCAACCAATTGCCGATGATCGTTTCAGACTCACCGCCCCGGTTGCCATCCACCCACATAGAATATATGTTGGCCGTATCAAAAAACGTAATGCCCGCATCAACGGCAGCATCCATGATGTTGTGCGCTGTCAGTTCATCTGCCGTCCAGCCGAACGTCATCGTGCCCAGGCAAAGTCGGCTTACGTTGAGGTTGGTTCTACCGAGTTTTTTGTAAAGCATCTTCCTGAAGGTTCCGGGGTTTGTGTTAAAATGAGAGTTGTTCATGTTTGCAGCTATCATAACCAGGTTGCCAGATATTCGCATCCTATCACCAACATTCATCTTGCAAACTCACCGTATGGTTACGGTACCCATCCCAACCGTTCGCAACTACAGGACATCCATCACCTATGCTCAAAGCACTCAAAAACCTCATCACGGGCGACCCGGCAGAGCGCACCCTGAAGCAATACGCGCCCATTGTCGAGGCCGTTAACGCGCTTGAAACCGCCATCAAGGCGCTTAATGACGAAGAGCTTCGCGCTAAGACCAACGAATTTAAGCAGCGCCGCCTTGATGGTGAATCGCCAGAGGACATTTTGCCAGAGGCGTTTGCTGTTGTTCGTGAGGCGTCCATCCGCACGATTGGCCTGCGTCACTATGATGTGCAGATCATTGGTGGGACGGTGCTGCACGAAGGCCGCATTGCAGAGATGCGGACAGGTGAGGGTAAAACGCTGGTGGCAACGCTGCCGGTTTATTTGAATGCGCTAAGCAGCAAGGGCGTTCACATCATTACCCCGAACGACTACCTGAGTAAAGTCGGTTTGCAGCAGATGGGGGCCGTTTATCACTTTTTGGGCCTGTCTGCGGCGGTGATTCAAAACACCGGGGGCAGCCCCAACACCGG
>DAOTTY010000298.1:0-12891 GCA_034437575.1 Anaerolineae bacterium
GGTAGGCGCAAACACGGTGAACGGCCCGCCCGTCGCCAGGGTTTCGGTCAGTCCGGCGGCGTCGATGGCGGCCAGCAAGGTGCCAAAGTCCGGGTCATCCTGGGCAGCCGCCGGGCCGATAACAGCCACCAGCAGCACCAGTAAAATCATGAGTTTTTTCATGGGCATTCTTCCTTAATGGGGTGTGCATCGGGTAGAGCCATGCGCCAATATGGCTATTGTACAGGCAATCGTGCTTCCAGCCGAATTCTTATACGCTTTCCAACAAAAAAGGGCGGCCCACCCATGCCGGGGGAACCGCCCTTTATCATCACTCTCCTGGTTGATAAGCCAGCAGGTTTACTCCGACGGCGGCAGCAGCACGGTGTCGATGACGTGGATAACCCCGTTGGAGGCTTCAACGTCTGCCGTGATAACGGTGGCGCTGTCATTGAGGACCAGCGCATCCCCGTCAATGGCGAACGGCAGGTCAGCACCGTTGACGGTGGTCAGGTCGGCAACCCCGTTGCTGGAAAGGGCAATCAGGCCGCCAGAAGAGAATGTGCCGGGGACAACGTGAAAGGTGAGGATGCTCGTCAGCGTTTCGGTGTCGGCCAGCAGGTCTTCGGCAGAAACGCCCAGCGCTTCCAGGGCAGCGGCAAAGGCGTCGTCGGTGGGGGCAAACACGGTAAAGGTGCCCTCATTGAGCGTGTCTACCAGGCCAGCGGCCTCAACAGCGGCAACCAGGGTGCTAAAGCCCTCGGTGCTGGCCGCTACTTCAACGATAGTACCCGGCTCGGCGGCTGCTGCTTCGGCTGGCTCAGCGGCGGCTTCTTCTTCGGCTGGCTCGGCGGCGGCGGCTTCTTCGCCACCTTCACCTGTGATGCTTGGCGGCAGCAGCACACCGTCAATCACATGGATGGTTCCGTTAGAGGCTTCAACATCTGGCGTGACGACGGTTGCAGCCCCGCCACCCAGTACCACACTGCCATCAACGATTTCAGCCGGTAGCGTTTCACCGCTCACCATAGTGAAGCCCTCGAATTCCAGCCCTTCGGCAACTTCGTCAATGAGCATTGTGATGTCTTCTGCGGAGAAGTCACCTTCAATAACGTGATAGGTCAGGATGGTTGTCAGGGTGTCGGTGTCGGCCACCAGTTCGTTAACGGTCAGGCCCAGCGAATCTAAGGCAGCGGCGAAGGCCTCGTTGGTGGGGGCGAATACCGTGAAGGTGCCTTCGCTCAATGTGGGGATGAGGCCAGCGGCTTCAACAGCGGCGACCAGCGTGGTGAAGCTCTCGTTGCCAGCAGCCACCTCGACAATGGTACCGGGGGCCGCCTCTGCACTGTCAGCAGGGGGCAGCAGCACACCGCTAATGCCGTGAAGCACCCCGTTGGATGCGCTGACGTTGGGCAGGAAAACGCTAATGTCCTGGTTAGCGCGGTTCAGGTAAATGAAGTCCTGGAAGACGGGTTCCGGCGTTTCGACGGCACCTTCTTCAGCGGCGGGGGTTACGTCCAGCGTGACCAGTTCTGCCGTGAGGGTTGCGCCGTTGAGGGTGCGAAGCTGGGCTGTGCCGCCCGAATTTTCGATAAGCGTGATGAGGTCACTTGCAGTAAACTCACCGCGCACAATGTGGAAGCTCAAGATGGCCGTCAGGGTGTCGGTGTCGGCCAGCAGGTCTTCAGCCGTCAGGCCCAGGTTAGCCAGGGCCGCCGCGAAGGCACCGTCGGTGGGGGCAAAAACGGTGTAGGGGCCGCCAGTGGCCAGTTCTTCGGCCAGGCCAGCCGCTTCGGCAGCAGCCAGCAGCGTATTGAAACCAGTGGCAGCCTGGGCTGCTTCGGCCAGGTTACGCTCTTGGGCACCAACCGGAATAACAATTATCGCTGCAACGAACAGCGCTGCCAGCGAGGTAATGAGGTGACGCATGGGGTCTCTCCTTATGTGAATAGTACGATTAATGTACAGGTGGCTGAATTTAGCCACAGCGCGTAAGGCAAGCGTTAGCCTGATATAAATGCAAAGTGAGTAAAACGTTAACCGTTGTAGATTATTTGAGCCAATGTCTTAAATAAGCGATGTGCTAAGTGATCTAAAAAGATGTTTTGCACGGATGTGTGGCAAAGTCACCTAATTATAGGGCTGTTTCATTGTCAAACATACACGAAAATTTGGTGCTGCCTTCAAATTGCGATAATATCATGTGTGCGTGCCGGAAAGTTCCCCGGCGTGTAAAAGCATCGTTTAACACTCAGGAGATTGTATTAATGACCCACCTTCGTGTGATTTTTCTTTCTTTGCTTGCGCTGGTAGCACTGGCTGTGCCGGTGGCCGCGCAAGATGGAGAACTTTTAACATTTGAAGCCGCAAGCTGTGACTACGGCGGTTCTATCCAGTCCATCGAAGCTGTTGATGAACTGACCGTCACCTTTACGCTGTGCGTGCCAGACCCGGCCTTCCCGTCGAAGGTTGCCTTTTCTGCACTGAACATCTACCCCAGTGAAGTGCTGGAAGCCACCGGCGGCGGCGGCGCTGAACTGTTCCAGAACCCGGTTGGCACTGGCCCCTACGCCCTTGAAGAATGGGACCTGGGTAACGAAATCGTCATGACCCGCAATGAAGATTACTGGGGTGACCCGGCCCTGGAAGAAACGCTCATCTTCCGCTGGAACAGCGAAGCGAGTGCCCGCCTGGCCGCCCTGCAAGCGGGTGAAGCTGACGGCATCGACAACCCCGGCGTCAATGAACTGGGCATTATTGCCGAAGATGACACGCTGGCGCTGTTCCCGCGTGCAGGTGCCAACGTGTTTTACCTGGGCATGAACAACTTCATTGAGCCGATGGACGACCCGCTGGTGCGCCAGGCCATCGCCCATGCAGTTGACCGCCAGCGCATTGTGGACAGCTTCTACCCTGCCGGGTCGATTGCTGCCAGCCAGTTCATGCCGCCGGTGATCTACGGCTTTACGCCGGAAGTTGAGCCGTTCCCGTATGACCCGGACCGCGCCCGCGAACTGCTGGAAGAAAGCGGCGTTGAACTGCCCATCACGCTGGAAATTAGCTACCGTGATGTGGTTCGTACTTACCTGCCCACCCCCGGCCTTGTTGCCCAGGACATTCAGGCGCAGTTGGCCGAAGTTGGCATTGAAACCGAAATTGTTCAGATGGAATCGGGCGCGTTCCTGGATGCTGCTGACGCTGGCGAACTGGAACTGCATCTGCTGGGCTGGGGTGCGGACTACCCGGATGCCACGAACTTCCTGGACTTCCACTTCGGGGCTGGCTCTAGCGACCAGTTCGGGGCCAAGTTCGATGACATCACCACAAACCTGACGGCTGGTGCCCAGTTGGGTGACCCGGAAGAGCGTTACCCGTTCTATGTAGCTGCTAACGAAGCCATCCGCGACAACGTGCCGATGGTACCGATTGCTCACGGTGCGTCTGCTGTGGCTTACCGGGCCGAAATCACGGGTAACCCGCACAGCAGCCCGCTGGGCAATGAGTATTTCGGCGTGATGGAAGACCCCAGCGACGACGACTTCATCTGGATTCAGAACGGTGAACCGGCGGGCCTCTATTGTGCAGACGAAACCGACGGTGAAGCGCTGCGCGTGTGTGAGCAGATCAACGAGAGCCTGCTGGGCTACGAGATTGCAGGGACAGACGTGGTGCCGGTCCTGGCGACCGACTTCACCTCCAATACAGAAGCTACTGAGTGGACCTTCACCCTGCGTGAAGGCGTAACCTTCCACGATGGCAGCGCCTTTGACGCTAACGACGTGGTGCTGTCCTACGCTGCCCAGTGGGTTGAAGACCACCCGCTGCACGTAGGCCGCGATGGTAACTTCACCTACTTCAGCGCGTTCTTCACCGGCTTCATCACCGAAGATCAGCTTGCCAGCGAATAAAATGGCCGGGGTGATGCCGCGCATCGCCCTCGCCTAACCTGATAAGCAAAGCCGTCCCATCCAGTGTGGGACGGCTCTTTTGTTTTCCAAAGCATTCTCTTATGCCTATATTGCATTTAGATGAAATACTTTTACATGAAGTAAGTATGCAACTACAAAGGATTCCCAGATGCGAAATATTACAGACCCCAAACAGGCTGAAGCAACGTTGTTCGGTCAGCCAATCACCCTAGAATATTCTGGCCGTACAATCGCGTATGCTATCCTTGCATTGCGGATTGTCATGGGCTGGATATTGTTACAGGGTGGCCTCACTAAAATCTTTGACCCATCGTGGACAGCAGCAGGTTACCTGAACAATGCCGTTCCCGAAGGGAATCCGTTTACGTTCTGGTCCGCGATGGCTGGGGCACCTATGATCGACTTCTTAAATCAGTGGGGACTCACCCTGACGGGATTGGGCTTAATCCTGGGGGCGCTGGTTCGCTTTAGTGCGTTTTGGGGCGCAGTGATGATGTTTTTCTACTGGTTGAGTAGCCTTGAAGGTGGGCTGAGCGCGTTCCTGCCAGTGGCTCATGGCTGGGTTATAGATGACCATATTGTTTACATCGCGCTGTTGTTTGGCCTGGGTGCTGTGGGTGCCGGGCGCATCGCGGGCGTGGATGCGTGGCTAGAGCGCACAGCGTTCGTGAAGAACAACGGATGGTTGCGGCTACTGCTGGGCTAACCATCCCCTAGTGTGTTCGCTGGATGCCACGCCCCTACTCGTCTTGCAGCAAATGCGCCGCTGCTTCCATTAGCTTTTGCCGCCGGGCTTCGGGCACCTCTTTGCTGATGAGGTAGCGCTCTAGCAACTGTTCGGAGGTCAGTTCTTCCGGGCTGGTGCCCAACCGGATGCGGGCGGGCTGGTCTACGTCTTTGCCTATGGCCGCGATGTAAAACACGCCTTTGTCACGCAGCGCGGCCCGCAGCGTATTTTCATTGAGCCTGGACTGCGTTTCGGGCGTCAGCTTGAGGATCAGGCGCACAACGGCGTCGGTCAGGTCGTGCCTGCGGATGCGGTCGATCACGTCTTGGGTGGGGTTGGCGCTCTCGCGCAGGTCGGCCCGCAGCGTCACAAACGGGCGTGCTGCCACCGGCACGAAGTCCCATTCGGTTGCATGGCGGGCCAGCTTCACGTAGCAAAAGCCCTTGCGGTCGCCTTCCTCACCAAAGTCGATGCGTTCCAGGCTGCCGCTGTACACCACTGGCGGGGCGTCGTCGCGCCTGGCGGTGAGGTTCTGGTGTTTGTGGATGTGGCCGAGGGCGACATAATCCCAGCGCGGGTCGGCCAGTGCAGATAGGGAAATGCTCACGTCGCGGCCCAGCATGATCTGGCGTTCGCTGCCCACCACTGCCCCGCTCACTGTGAAGTGACCCACCAGCAGGCGCGGCATATCCAGTTCAGCGACTTCGGCAGCGAGGTCGCCCAGGCGGTCACTGATAATCTCGCCCACCGTCTGATCCACTTCGGTGATGGTCATGCCGGTGGTATTCACGCCTTCCAGCAGCCAACTGCGGGTGGGGTAGGGGGCCGCCGCCACAGCCACCGGCCCCCGCGCCGTCTCGATGACTTCAACCGCGAAGTCGGCGGCGACGGTCACGTTGGGCACGCGCAGCGTATCGTAGATTTCGATGCTGCTGGCCCGCAGGTAGTTGGGCGGCACGTCGTGGTTACCCACCAGCATAACCACCGGCGCAAGCTCGGCCAAATCGCTGATGCGGTAGGCGAACTCGCGCTGGTAGGTGGGGCTGGGGGTGCGCGTTTTGAACGCATCCCCGGCGAAGATGATAAGATCAACGCCGTGTTCTTTGGCGTAGGCGTGCATGTCGTCCATGCGGCGCAAAAAGTCGCGCACACGGCTGCTGAGGCCGGTTTCGGGGTCGGTTTTGCCGTAGCTTTCGACGCCGATGTGCGTATCGGCAAAGTGCAGCACGCGGATGGGGTCGGTCATGGGTGGGTGTCTCGCAGCAAATGATTTCGTAAACAGGCGGCCAGAAGGGTACATCCGGCGGGTTGACATTATATGCGCGGATGAATGACAGCAGCCAGGGCAAGCGTGCTGAACTTTTTTGGACTGATTGGGCGGGTTTAGTTGCACAGGCACCCCCACATCCGGTATATTCACTTTACACGAAGCGTCCGGCTCCCCTGGCTGGTTCGACGTGTACTTCTAAATACAAGATGTTCAATCAATATACAAAAGGGTTTCTCAATGCACAAAACACTTTCTCGCTTTGCGGCTGTACTGCTTATTTTCGTGATGATGACGGGGGTTGTGGCCCTGGTGGGCGCTCAAGACTCGGTTGATATTGCCGTGCTGCTGCCAGACAGCGCCTCGTCTGCCCGTTGGGAGCAGGACGACCGCCGCTTCCTTTCGGCTGCGTTTGAAGAAGCTGGCGTTTCCTACTCCATCGTCAACGCTGAGGGTGACGCTTCCCAGCAGATTACCCAGGCTGAGCAGGCCATCACCAATGGCGCTCAGGTGATTTTGATGGTGAACCTGGACAGCGGCTCCGGCGCATCTATCATTGATTTGGCCCGCAGCAACGGCGTGGCCATCATCGACTATGACCGCCTGACCATCGAAGGTGACGGGGCTGACTACTACGTGAGCTTTGACAACGAATCTGTGGGCCGCTTGCAGGGCGAGGGCCTGGTGATGGCTGTTGAAGAAGCTGGCCTGGAAAGCCCGGCGGTTGCCGTGCTGAATGGCTCCCCGACGGATAACAACGCCACCCTGTTCAAGAACGGCTACGACAGCGTGATTAACCCGCTGTTTGACGACGAAACCTGGACGGAAGTTGACGACCAGTCTGTGCCGGACTGGGACAACCAGGAAGCGCTGGTCATCTTTGAGCAGATGCTGAGCGCGGCTGGCGGCTGTGAGTCCATCAATGCGGCGATTGCGGCCAACGACGGTTTGGCTGGCGCGGTGATTGCTGCCCAGGAAAACGCGGGCTGCATTGTGGACGGTGAAGGTTTTATCCCGGTTACTGGCCAGGACGCCACCGTTGCCGGTATCCAGAACATTTTGCTGGGCCGCCAAAGCATGACCGTTTACAAGGCGATCCGCGCCCAGGCTGGGGCCGCCGCTGAGCTGGCCATCGCTATTCTGAACGATGATGACCCCGACCAGTTCGTGACCGGCTCCGTTAACAACGGCACCAACGACATCCCGTCTGTGCTGCTGACGCCGGTTAGCGTGACTGACGACAACATCGCTGAAACCGTCATCGCTGACGAGTTCCGCTCTGTTGAAGAAATTTGCACGGATGACGTTATGGCGGCCTGTGAAGAAGCTGGCCTGATGGACATGATGACAGAAGGCGAAATGGAAGACATGGAAGAGGGTATGGACGAACCTGTGGCGACCGAAGAGAGCTAAACGGCTTCGGGTTGGCCGGGTGGCACCTGCTGCCCGGTTGTTTGGCCATGACCCTGACCAGGGACACCGCAACGGTAGTCCCTGGTTTTGTTTTAACGCCCAAAATCGCGGCGCATTGGTGTGCTTGCCCACAGCCTGAGTGGGGTTTTTGTGGCATTATAGGGGTATGGTGGATTATTACCCCTGCCTGTTGAGCCACGCCCTGACACAGCGTGCGTGATTGTAAAATGTAAAACATTCATCTTTTTTTAAGGAGTCCTATTTTGGGCGAACAACACCCCATACTCGAATTGAGGGGCGTGAGCAAGCGCTTCGGCGCGGTGCAGGCGCTCTATGATGTGAACTTTGAAGCCCGCCTGGGGGATGTGGTCGCGCTGGTTGGTGACAACGGTGCGGGCAAATCCACGCTGGTGAAGGGCATTGCCGGGATTTACAACTACGATAGCGGCAAGGTTCTTTTTGATGGCGAGGAAGTCCACATTCACAGCCCCAAAGACAGCGCCCGCTTGGGCATCGAAGTGGTGTATCAGGATTTAGCCCTGGCCGATAACCTGGATGTGGTGGCGAATATGTTCCTGGGCCGGGAAACGAGCAAGTGGCCCGGTCGGTTAAACGAAGCCGCAATGGAAAAGGCCACGATTGAAACGCTGGCATCGCTATCGGTGAGTACGCTGCGCTCGGTGCGCCAGCCGGTGGCGACCCTTTCTGGCGGGCAGCGGCAGGCGATTGCCGTGGCCAAAGCCGTGATGTGGAACTCGAAAGTTGTGATTTTGGACGAGCCGACTGCTGCGCTGGGCGTGGCCCAAACGCGGCAGGTGCTTGACCTGGTGCGCCGCCTGGCCGACCAGGGCCTGGCTGTGGTGGTGATTAGCCACAACCTGCACGACGTGTTTGAAGTGACCGACCGGATTGCAGTGCTGCGCCTGGGCCAGAAGGTCGCTGAATTCCGCACAGATGAAACGAACCAGCAAGAAATTGTAGAAGCCATCACCGCCGGGCAGCTCCGTGAAGTGCCCGGTATGCAAAAGGAGGTCGTCGCGTGAGCGCCGTCGAACAACAGCCCCAATCATCGGGGCAGCAAAACAACGAGCAATCCGAAAACGCCCTGCTGCAAAGCCAGCAGTCTGAGTCTTTTGGCGAGTACGTGCAGGGGTACTTCCGGCGGGTGCGGGCGGGTGACTTAGGGCCACTGCCGATCATCTTCGGGCTGGTGATGATTGCGATCTTCTTCCAGTGGCGCAACGATAACTTCCTCACGCCGGGCAACCTCTCCAACCTGATTGTGCAAATGGCGGCCATCACTACCATTGGCTACGGCATTGTGTTCGTGCTGCTCATCGGTGAAATTGACCTGTCCGTGAGTTACATCGCGGCGGTGGCCGGGGCCATCCTGGTTATTTCGATGACACGCGGCATTCCGGTTGGCTTTGGCTTTGAGGAGGGGTCGTTTGTCGTCACAAACATGCTGACGTTACCCTGGTGGGCGGCCCTGCCCGTGGCCGTGTTAAGCGCTGCGCTGATTGGCGTGATTCAGGGCGGTATCATCACCCTGCTTAGCGTGCCTGCCTTCATTGTGACGCTGGCGGGCTTTTTGGTGTGGAGTGGTACGGTGCTGCTTATCCTGGGGCGCGGCGGCACCATCCGCATGAGTGACCCGGTGATTAACGGCATCGCCAACACGTACCTCTCGGATGAGTTGGGCTGGATACTGGCTGTGTTGATCGTGGGGGCTTATGCCTACTTTGAGATTTCTAACTTCCGCTACCGGGCCAGGCAGGGGCTGGCCAACAAGCCGATTTCCATTATCGGGTTGCAGGTGGCGGGTGTTGCGCTCATCACGGGGGTTATCGTGGCGATTGCCAACGCAGCAGACACCCCCGCCCAAGATCGCGGGGTGCCGCTCATCGGCATTTTGCTGGTGCTGATGCTGGGTGTTTTGAGCTTCATCGCCAACCGGACGACGTTTGGCCGTTACATCTATGCGGTGGGCGGCAATACGGAGGCGGCGCGGCGGGCGGGCATTAACGTGATGTGGATTCGCACCTCGGCGTTTATCATCTCGGCGACGATGGCCGGGCTGGGCGGCGTGGTGCTGGTGTCGCGGTTGCGCTCTATTAGCACGGAGGCGGGCGGCGGTGACCTGCTGCTGAACTCGATTGCGGCGGCGGTCATCGGCGGGACGAGCCTGTTTGGTGGGCGCGGCACGGTGAGCAGTGCGCTGCTAGGCGCGTTTGTGATCGGCAGTTTGGCCAACGGCATGGGCTTGCTGGGCTGGAGCGCGGGTGTGCAGTCTGTGGTGACGGGCATCGTGCTGGTGCTGGCCGTGCTGCTGGATTCGCTGACGCGGCGGGCACAGAAGCGGGCTGGTTTGGCGTAACGCCACTGTTTGGCAGGCACACACAGGGCGGCCCGATGGGTCGCCTTTTGGGTTTATGGCGTGGGCTGGGCGAGTTTCTCTAGCTCGTCTTGCCACGCCTTGACCGTCGCCAGGGCCGCCTCGCGCTGCCCTTCGGTGAGCATGGAGGGGTAGGGCAACCAATCAGCCGCATAGCGCCGCTCTTTTTGGATGAACCCGGCGATAGGGCCAGCGTGGTGCGCCCGTTCGTAAGCCGCGTGTGGTTCAACGCGAACGCCGTCATTGCCGCGCAAGGGCAGTGCAAACGGCTTGAGTGCTTCTTCAAAGTTGCTTGTTACGGCTCGCACACCCTCATCAGGCAGGTGAATCGCTGTGTGATAGGCGCTGTGTTCAACCAACAGGGGATGATCAACAAGGCGTTTGTATAAGCGTGTAGCGTCAATTTCCACGACGTTAACGCCCCGATCTACGAATAGCTGCCCGCGCTGTTCCAGGTAGCGGGCTATCTTATCGGGATGGGTTTTGTTGCCCGGTGAGATGATTTCGATCACGGTCACGAGCTGCCCGGTATCGGCGGCGATGATATGGATGGCATCTAATTCGATGTCGTCTGCCACCAGGACGACCGCACCCGCTTCAACCGCCAGTGCGGTAGCCAGGTTATCGTAGGCAGTGCGGGTTGGCGGCGGAATCGCCGGGTCACCGCCTTCAACCATAACGTCCGGCCTGCGCCCCCCCAGCACCTGAATAGTTGCCTCCTTCCCTACCAGATAACCCTGCGGGTGCAGTTCTTGCTGGAGTTGCCACTGCAATTCATGAATGATGCTGCCGTGCATCTGATGAAAGTAGCGGGCGTCCTCGGCCCAGGGGTCTATTCGCCCAGGGAACGGCCCCCGTGTTTCGTGTTCGATATACTCAGCGGATAAACGGGCCATAACCCTACTCCCCTTGCGTTTTGTTCTGGTAGCCTTTGACGAACTCCAGGTAGGCGTTGCCGCCGATGCCGTGCAGCTTCATCATTTGCTCAACGGAGCGGTGAATGCGCTTGAGGCACTGCACGCCTTCTTCCAATGTGACGAGGCGCTGCTTGGCCAGCAGGCCCTCCGCGTTCATGTGGCTTTCCAGGGCCGCCTTGATGGAATCGTAGTGTGTCTTTTCCGGCGGGTTCAGCTTGATGGACGGCGGTTTGCGTTCTTTGAGGGCCGCGTTGTAGTAGCGGATCAGGCTTTTGAGGGCCTTTTCTGCATGACGGTCTTTGGATTGTGGCATGGCGGCGTAGGCCCGCACAATCCCGGCCTCTATAGATTTGAGAACGTCGAAGTATTCCTGCTCAAATGACATGGCTTTGGCCCCTGTTGGGTTACTCCTCGTTGATGGGTGTTTGGGGCTTGGGCAGCACCACGCCCACGCGCTCATCGTCAAGGCTGTTGCCGTTATGACTGCTCATGGCCAGTTCAATGCCACCGGCCAACCACGTTTCGATGGCATCGGCGGCGCGGTCAGCTAAGCGGGCGGCGTCAATGGCGTCGTCGCCCTCGAACTTCCGCAGCACCCAGGCACGGGCGGGCATCTTCCCTGGCGGGCGGTCAATGCCGATACGCAGGCGGTCGATTTCGTCGGTGCCCATACGCTGGATGATGTCTGCAAGGCCCTTTTGACCGCCCGCGCTGCCCTTCGCCCGCAGGCGCAGCACGCCAAACGGCAGGTCCATGTCGTCGTTGGCCACCAGAATGTTAGCTGTTTTCACTTTGTAATAGGACGCTAACGGCTGCACCGCCTGACCGCTCAGGTTCATGTACGTCAGCGGTTTGACGACCAGCACCCGCTTGCCGCGCAAGGTCGTTTTGGCAAAGGCCGCTTTGTACTGCGTTGCGTCCAGCTTGATGTTGTAGCGCTTTATCAGTTCGTCTAACGCCATCCAACCGATGTTGTGGCGCGTGTTTTCGTACTCTTTGCCGGGGTTGCCCAACCCCACAATCATGTGCCAGTCTGTCATTGTGCCTCCGTATAGTGTGTTGACCCTGTGAGATTATAGCAGACGGGCCGCGCTGTTCTGGTCGTTTTACACGGATCATTCCAGGGTAGCTGCGTCTTCCTGCTTGCCCCATCCCCTTCCGCTGTTTATGGGTAATGGTAACGACTCAGGTCCTCGCTTAAATACCCCCTTACCCCCAAAATGAGGGAAGAGGAACCCCGCCGCAGGCAACAAAACCCCTCCCTCCCGTCGCGCAGCGACGCTGTGTGGGGCAAGCTGAGTCGTTATCGCTGGCCTTGTGTATAATGGGGTAGCACCCATGATTATACCGATTCTACCGCAAGTGCAAAGGCAACCTTATGGCCTACGGAAATTTGAACATAGAAGAAACCGCCGACGGCCTGACGATCAAAATCCCCTGGAGCCTGGAAAAAGCCCCCAACAAAGACGCGGCCACGACAGCCGGTGTTGGCCTTGTGTTTATGGCTACCGGCATCCTTCTGTTCGCGCAGGGCGGCTTTTGGGTGTTGTTGGCGGCTGTTTTTGTGCTGTTCCCTGGGCTGATGATCTTCCAGTTGTTGTTGACGCATGTAAACACAACGGTCGTTACGATTACGGCTGACCAGATTCAGGCAAGCAGCAGGCCATTCCCGTTCACTGGGACGTTTGGTATGTCGCCGTTTAGTATCCCCCGTGACGGACTCAAGCAGGTGGTTGTAGAAGACTACTCGCTGCCGTCAGTGGGCAGTGTGACGACGCTGGTGCAGGTGGTGGATACCCGCGACAAAGCCTATAAGCTGTTTCAGTTTCAACGCAACGCGCACCTCGCCTACGAACTGGAAGACGCGATTGAGTCCTATTTGGGTGTGGAAAATGTGGCTGGAGCGGTGTCCCCGCGTTACCGCGAAGCGCAGGACTTTTTGAACATGGTGCAGGATGAACAGGCCCTCGGCGTAGCGGCCAGCCTGATAAACATCGTTAACGGGGACGTGGGCGAAATTGCCGCGCTCATCCGCAACAACGACATAGACGAACTCATCAGGCGCAGTAAAACCGGGGATATTAACGACCTTATCCAGCGGATAAAGAACCCGCCCACGCCTGACGAAAAACTCAGTGCCCCCCCCAACCCGGACGCGCCGCCGGATGATCTTCACAAAGCGTAAAAAAACCTGTGAAAAACGTGGGCAACGTAAGCCACCCTACCAAAGCCAGCCCGCCTTCATGTTTGGATAGAAGCGCTGT
>DAOTTY010000299.1:0-1824 GCA_034437575.1 Anaerolineae bacterium
GCTGCGCGTGATGTTGTAACGCTCTAGTATAGGATCTAATACATCTTGAGTGAGGGTTTCAAAAAAACCTTCGATGGCCCCTCCGACAATCTCGGCACCTTGAGGTGCTTGGTACGTAATCGCTCTATATGATGACACTTCATTTTCCTTTGCAACGATGTAGTGTTCTATTCGTACATTATGGGGGCTTACTGGCAAAATATCAAGTTAGCATTAAGAATACAAGTTTTAAACAACATATCACACGCAAAGTGAATAGCTTGTTTTATTTAAACGTAAGCTAATCTGGATCATGCTCGTGCTGTGTTGTTGTAGGTCTATGCATCAAGGCGCGGCGCTAAGTAAGTGGTTAGGCCACTTCACTTGGGGATACAGAAGCGCTTCAGCTAAACATAAGGGGGCTGTTGGCGAATCATGTCCATGTAGGGGGGATCAATCCCCCCACCCAATACGGATTAATCTGCCAGCGTTTCGTCGTAGCCCATCACTGTGCTGATGGGCGTGACGTGTTTCAAGTAGCCCCAGATGTCAATCACGGGCTTGCCGTGTGTATCCAGGTCTTTATATTCACGGTGGGGCACACACAAAATCAGCAGGTCACTCTGCGCGATCACATCGTTCAGCGGCATCAGGTCCGGGTCTACCGTGACGTAGTGATCGGTGGTGAGGACCTTCCGCGCCCGGAATTCCAGCAGCTTTTTGAGCTTGTAACTCAGCGATGACCGGATGTCGTCAATATTCGCTTTGAAGGCCATGCCCAGCAGCCCCACCTTGAGCGTCCCCAGGTCGTATTCCCGCGCAATCTGATCTACCACCCAGTTGACCATGCCCTCGTTCACCAGCATGGAGGCGTGCCCGATGCTAAACGTGTTGTTGCTAAAGGCGCTGAGCTGCATCGTGTCTTTGTACAGGCACGGCCCGGCGGCAAACCCCGCACTCGGAATACCCGCCGCCCGCTGGTAGTTGTGCTTCATGCCGTCCAGCACGCGGTAGTAATCGACACCTGCCGCCTCAGTCATCATGTAGAACTGGTTGGCCACGGCAAACTGAATATAGCGCCAGGCGTTGTTGAACAGCTTGGCAAACTCGGCTTCCATCGGCTCCAAATAGACGATTTCTGGCACGAACGGCGCGAACAGCTTACCCGCCGCCGCTGCTGCTTCCGGCGTCGTCCCGCTGACGATTTGCGGCAGGCTTTGTACTTCCTCGATGGCCTTACCCTGCACCACGCGCTCCGGGCAGAAGGCCAGCAGCGGATTGAGGTAGTACGTGTCGTTCAGATAGCGGCCCATCCAGTCCGTTGTGCCCGGATACACCGTCGAGCGCAGCACCAGCAGTTGATCGTCATCCAGGTAAGGGGAAAGGTCGTCTATGCACTCTTTCATCACGCGCAGCACCGGGTTCTGGAACTCGTCAACCGGCGTGCCGATGGTAATCACGACGGTTTTGGCATCCGCGACTTTGGCCGGGTCATCGGTGAGGTGCAACCGCCCGGTGGGGAGCAGTTCCGCGAGCAAGGCTTCGGCACCGTTTTCAGCAAACGGGATGATACCGCTGCGGATTTTTTCCAGGGTGGCGGTGTTAATGTCGTAGACCAGCGTGTTGAGGCCCTGGCCTGCAAGGACGAGCGCCAGCGGTAGGCCCACATGCCCGCCCCCGCCCACCACGACAACATCATAGGGGCGATGGTGCTGGGTTCCGTTGCGTCCGTGCATTGGGTTTTACCTCCGGGAGGGTGGGTTGGCAGATGAATGAGCCGACCATTCTTTCATTGTTGTTGGCGTTTTCACAGTGCGGGATTGGTGATGTAGCAGGATTATATTA
>DAOTTY010000300.1:0-12396 GCA_034437575.1 Anaerolineae bacterium
ACTAATCCTCCGCCGACCCGTCCGTTTCGAGCATGTCGAGCGTTTCAGTGGCATCCTCAATCATAATCTCACTTGAACGTTGGTCGGCCAGCCGGTCAAATTCCTGTTCCAACAGCCAGATGCGTGTATCACGGATAATCGGCACCCTATAACGCTGCTCGGCCACCTCCGATATATCAATATCCCCAAAGACGAGGGCTTCATCATCATACGGCGCTTTGACCACTGTATCGCCGTTGGGCGCGATGATCTCTGACCCGCCCCAATACTTGAATTCACCGTAAGCACTCGGCTTCAGGCCCACGCAGTTAACGAACACCGTGTAAAAGCCCATCGTGGCGCTGTAGGTGCGGTTCATGTTCTCCCATGTGCGCGAGACGTTCAGCCTGTCTTCCAGCACACCATTTGCACTGTTAGCTGGCACCAGCATAATCTCCGCACCGTCTAAGGCAGCGATGTACGGCGAAGCGGCGTGCCACACATCGTTACAGATCAGCATAGATGTATTGCCGAAGCGCGTTATAAAGGCTTGCTGGTTGTTACCGGGCACATAGTGCTTGGCCTCTTCAAACACAGCGTAATTGACGAGAAACAGCTTACGGTGGCGTTGGAGCAGCAGCCCTTCAGATAGATACAGCGCGGCGTTATAGCGGTTATACAGGTTGGTTTCGCTCTTTTCTACCAGCCCGACCACGATGTCAATCTGGCTGCTGGCGTCAATAAGCTGCTGAATCGTGCCATCCGCAACGGCGATGCCCAGGTCCGGCACCATCGGGCCGATCATGTCTCCCGTCAGGCTCAGTTCAGGAAATACAATGAGGTCAGCCTTGTTATCAATGGCCTGCTGAACGAAAGCGAGGTGCTTTTCCAGGTTAGCGGCCACGTTACCCTGCTCGATGTTAATCTGTCCGAGTGCGATTTTCACGGGGTTAACTCCTTAAATCTGCAACGATGAGCAAGTGATCGGTCGGTGTAAACGCAATATAACAGGGCTGACATGCGAATTGCGATTAGACTGTAGTGAGGGGTTGGCAGTGTTCGCCAATGTGCGGGCAAAAGGTCATAACCGGCCATGTACGGGGCTAACTGAACGCAATACAGTTGGGGTCTCTCGCACGTTTTCACCCAGGCAAGGACAGACATGGAATACATCAGTGTGCTGCGACAAGGCAGCATCCTCAAGCTGTGGTTGGGTCAGGTCATTAGTGCGATAGGTGACCGCCTGTTTGAGTTGGCGGTGGTGTGGTTGGCGGTCGATCAGGTGGGGGCGCAGGCCGGGTTATTTGTTGTCGGTGGAACAGTAGCCTCACTGATATTCGGGTTGTTTGGCGGCGTGTTTGCAGACCGCTGGAACCGCCGTACCATGATGATCGCAACAGACATTGTGCGGGCAACGGTGCTGACGATACTTGTAGCGATTGTCGCGTTTGGGGCACTGCAATTGTGGCACTTGGCCATTGCAACGACTGTGCTGGGTGCGCTGAATGCGCTGTTCCAACCGGCACTGTATGGCAGCCTGCCCACCCTTGCCCATGACTACCGCTCACTGCAAGCGGCCAATGGTCTGATTGACATGACATGGCGCTTATCCAATACGATGGGGCCTGCGCTGGCGTCCTTGCTGCTAGGGACGGTATCTGTTGGGGTGCTGTTTGTGGCGGATGGGCTGACGTTTGTGCTGTCGGCGGTGGCCGTCTTTTTGATTGGCGGCAGCTATGCGTGGCGTGCCGTACCGGAAGATGCTGCGCCACAAAGCCCGTTGGCCGACTTACGTGACGGCATCCGCATTTTGCGCGGACACAAAGTGCTGTTGTGGTCGTATGCCATTATGAACATGCCGGGCAACATCCTGTGGGCAATGACGTTTGTGGTCGGTATGCCACTTTACGTCACGCAGGTGCTGGGCTTACCGGTGGTCATGACGGGGTGGGTTATGACGGCATACAGCATCGGTAATGTGCTGGGCAGCCTGATTTTGGGCAACATGACCGTCCGCTGGCCCATACGCGTTATGTATGCTGGAACGATCTTGTGGTCGTTGGGATTTTTGGTGCTGCTGGTGGGGCAGTCGTTCCCAGCGACATTGTTAGGGGCATTCATTGCAGCGTTTGGTGGCCCAATGGAAGACGTGATGCAGTTGCTCATCATTCAGCGTGACCTGCCAAAGCGGGCGATTGGCAAGGTGTACAGTATGGGGATGGTGTTCGCGGAGTTCGGGCTGGCAGCGGGGATGCTGCTTTCCACGATTTATCAGGTGGTGCCAGTCGCTGAGGGCATGGCGTTTTTTACTATGCTCCAGTTGACCACAGGAATCTACGGTTTTGTGCGGTTCGGGTTGAAATCTGAGCCAATTAACGTGAACACGGCCCCCTTACCGAATTAGCCCGCAAGCATACGGGGGTGCGGGCCTGCCTCGCATAGACTGTATGGAACCCGATCATTCCGAGTAAAAACACCCCGGCTTCCGGTGTTCGGTCTAACCGAAGAAGCCGGGCGCTTACTGCCCGGCAATGGTTAGCGCATCAGCGCCCAGGACGGCCTCAATGTAGATGGACGCATCCCCGATCTGGCTTGCGGTCACCGTGGCCAGGTCGGCCAGGGGCGAGGCATACACCCCCAACACCACACACGTCAAAATCAGCAGGCCCGGTGCTAATGGATTATCGTTGTAGTCCTTGAGCGGGACAGTGGCTGCGGTTGGCTGCTGCTGGAACACAAGCTGCCAGGTGCGCGTCATGTACAGCAGCGTCAAAATGCCTGCACCAACAGCCAGCCCCACTGTCACCCACATCTGGGCATCAATCCCGCTTTGTACCAGTGCCAGCTTACTGATGAAGCCATTCATGGGTGGAATACCCGCCAGCGCCATCCCACCCAGCAGGTACAGCACCCCCACAACCGCAGGCAAGCTCTTACCCACGCCCACAACTTCCGTCAGGCGGGCGGACTTGACCTTAGTACGGCTAGATACGACGCCGAACAGCATCAGCAGCGCGGACTTGATAAAGGCGTGGTTGAACGCATAGACCAGCGCCGCAGCCAGTGCTAGCGGCGTCCCCCAGCCGATGCCCAGCAGGATAAAACCAATCTGCCCGAAGGTGGAATAGGCCAACATGCGCTTACCATCATACGTGCGGAACGCACCCAGACTGCCAAAGAAAATGCTGATGGTACCCAGCACCAACAGCACCGTGCGTATCGTAGCGAGTTCCTGCTCGCTGGTGAACAGCAGCGTGGTCATGCGGATGAGGCCGTACACGCCGATTTTCACCACCACCGACGACAGCACCGCATGAACCGGCGTTGGCGCTGTGGTATGAAAATCTGGCTGCCAAAAGTGGAACGGGAATACCGCGCTTTTGAGCAGGAAAGCCGCCGTCAGCATGATAGACGCCTCACGCGCCAGCAGCGGGCGGAAGCCCGTATCCAGGCGGGCACCAATATCCGCAAAGTTGAGCGTGCCGAACGTCGCATACACGGCAGCAATGCCCATCAGCAGGAACAGCGTGCCCATACTGCTAATGAACAGGTACTTAATGGCTGCTTCCAGGCCGAGTTTGTTATCGGAAATGGCCACCAGCGACACCGAACTCAGCACCATCAGTTCCATAAAGACGAACATGGTGAACAGGTCGCCGGTCATGAGGGCACCCAGCAAACCCACTTCCATCATCAGGAACAGGGTAGTAAATGAGGGGTGACTCACGACTTTATCGTTACAACCGATGGCATAGAGCAGGCCCATCATCAGCACGGTTGTAGACATTACCACAAACATGGACGACAGCAAGTCACCCACCAGCACAATGCCGAAGGGCGGTTGCCACCCCCCCAGGCGATAGATTTGCGGGCCGCTTTGCAGGTTGGCGACCAGCACGGCCACGCTTGCCAGCCACGATGCAACCCCGACGCCAAAGCCCAGGTAGCGCTGAGCGCGGTTCTGATTCCAGAATAGCAGGCTCACGGCCCCGCCCAACAGGGGAGCAAAGACCGTAATCATGATGAAAATGTTGTCTGTCATATCTCCGTCAGCCCCTAGCGCTGCAATTCGTCAATGTCATCAGTGCGGACGGTGTTAAAACGGGTGGAAACCACGTTCACCAGCCCCAGCAGCAGCGCATACGACCCAAAGCCGACCACAATTGCCGTCAGCACGAGCGCCTGTACCAGTGGGTCACTGGGATTATCTCCCTGGTCGGTATATGCCGGGTGTGTGCCATCATAAGCGCCCACAGCCAGCAGCAGCACGTTCACAGCGGTAAACAACAGCGCGAAGCCCATCGCCGCCTTAATCAAATCGCGGCGCAGCAGTTGGTAAACGCCCAGCCCGAAAAGCAGGCCAACAGCAGCAGCATAAACAATGTTCATTCGGGTAGCTCCTTGTTTCAGGGTGGGTTATTGGTTGCTCGGTAGGGGGTCCTGGCCGGTGGTAACCGGCGCTGCGGCCCCCGACGGCGGCGCGGATGACTGAACCATCTCCACACTTGCCGGGCGGGCAATTGCCTCCATAATGAGGCCGACACCCCCGAAGACAGTCAGGGCGATTGCGATTTCAAACACAATCGTTGTGGTGAACTTTAGCCCGGCCACATCCAACCAGGGCGCATAGTCGATCAGGCCCATGAACGCGCCGCCAAACAACATCGGGATAAGCGCGTTGGTGAGCGCCAGCAGTAAGCCCGCCGTTAGCAAGCGTGCCGGGCGTGCCCACGTCATACGGTCACGGATGCTTTCATAGCCGAACACGATATAGTACATCGCTACACCCAACCCGGCGACAATGCCCGCTGTAAAGCCGTCGCCGGGGGCATTGGCACCGTACAGAACGTGGATGAACGCAATCACCAGCGTTAGCGGCAGCACAAACGTCGCCATCACACGGGTCATCGGCGTGTTAATGAAGCTGTCTTCGTCAAGGGCTTCGATAACGTCGTTCGGTTCGCCGCCTTCCTCACGGCTAATGGTGAGCAAGGCCAGCAGGCCCAGCGCACAGGTCGCAAACACGGCGATTTCTATCAGCGTATCCGTCCCTCGGAAGTCCGTCAGGATAGCCGATACCACATCTGTTACACCCACTTCAGGCTCAGCGTTGTCCAGGTGCCACTGGGCGATGCTGTCACGGTTGGCACGGTTGGTCAGGGCCGTCAGCGCGAAAGCCCCCATACTCAGCCCGGTTACCACAGCGATGGCTACATCACGAACGCGGGCAAACCGGTCACCAGGGGTGTTAAGGCTGCGCCGCAGCGCCTGCATGGCCTCTTCGCGCTGGTCGATACCTACACGGCTAATCATGATAATCAGTACGACGGTGGCCAACGTATCTACAAGGAACTGCACCAGCGCCACGTCCGGCGCGGGTTCCACCAGGAAGATGCCGCCAATCGCATAGCCGAACACGGCCAGGGCCAGCGCCGCGTGCAGGTGACGCTGCACCCGCACCGACACGAGCGCGGCCACAACAGCTAGCAGCAGCATCATAATGTCCAGAACGTCTGACACGCGGAACCCGCCCAATGCGAACGCATCGCCCTTGAGAATGCCAGACGCCAAACCGCCATACAGCAAGATAGCCATCGACACGCTGAGGATGATAATCAGGTAGTGGCGCAGCTTGCCGTTTTGCGTCTTCAGCACCTGGTCTGCCGTCCACTCCAGGCCACCGATGACGTGGTTATAGACGTAAGTTGCACTAAAGGGGAAATCCGGCACACTACGCCAGGGGTTCCGCAGGAAAAACAGCGCCAGCCCGCTTATAATCGCCGCCACACTCAGCCAGAAAATCGCATTGAAGCCGGGGAACAGGTACAGCCCGAACTCAACCGGCACAATCGGCGTGATAAGCGGCGTTATCAACGGCGTGACGAACAGCGCGATAATCACAGTTCCCGTGGCCAGTACCACCGGCCCCCATTCCAGCGGCTTGTGCAGTTCATGGAAGTGATGGTCGGCCTTCGGCTTGGCGAAGAACACATCCCAAACAAGGATGTAACCCGCCGTTGCCGTCAGGGCTGCACTGACGAAGACAATGCCCAGGATGATGGTGTTAAATTCGACGGCTTCTAACAGCGTTTCCTTCGCCACAAAGCCCAACAGCGGCGGAATGCCCGCCATCGACAGCGACGAGATAATGACCACCACACCCGTAATGGGCATGTAACGCCACATCCCGCCCAGCTTAGATACAAGCCGGGTGCCGACGGCGTGGTCGATGCTGCCGACGCACAAAAACAGCGCAGACTTATACAGCGCGTGCGCCAGAATACCGACCATTGCCGCTTTGATGCCGTAACCGCCGGGCACACCCAGCAGCGCCACCAATGCGCCCAGCCATGAGGTCGTCGTGAAGGCCAGCACGCCTTTCAAATCCGCCTGCCGAACGGCCAGCAGCGCACTCAGGGCCATCGTCGTCAGGCCAACGGACATCAAGCCGACGTTCCAAAACCCGGTATCCCCCAAAACGGGGTGCAAGCGGGCCAGCAGATAAACGCCCGCCTTCACCATCGTGGCAGAGTGCAAATACGAACTTGCCGGGGTGGGGGCGTCCATTGCACCGGGCAGCCAAAAGTGAAACGGGAACTGAGCGCTTTTGGTGAAGGCACCCAGCATAATCAACAGCGTGATGGCGATATACCAGCTATCCGACGTGAGGCTGGTGTTAAGCAGTTCGCTCAACTCGTAAGTGCCGCCTGCCGCGCCCAACAACAGAATGCCCGCCAGCAGCGCCAAGCCGCCGCCGCCCGTGACGACCAGTGCCCGCGCTGCGCCCGCCCGCGCAGACTCGTACTTGTTGCCCTTGAAGCCAATCAGCAAAAACGAGGTAATGCTCGTTAGCTCCCAGGCGATAAACAGCGTAATCAAATTGCCAGAAAGCACCAACCACAGCATCGCCCCTGCAAACAGCAACAGCAACCGTATAAAGCGAGTGCGTTCTTCCACATCGTCAAAGTAGAACCCTGCATACAGGAAGACAATCGCGCCAATGCCCGTGACAATCAGGCCAAACAGCAGCGACAGGCTGTCTATATAAAACGACAGGTTCAGGTTGTACTGCGGCACCCATTCCAGGGTAAACACCGCTGCGCCCTGCTCCACAATGACAGGTTGGTAGCCTATCGCAAACAGCACGGCGAACATGAACGCCATCGCGCCGCCAGTTAACCAACCTATGTTGTACTTTAGCGGCGTAACCGCCACCTCTCCTGAGTGGGTTTGCACAGTGGCAAACGCCAGCAACACAGGCAAAATTAAGATGAGCAGTATTCCAAACACGCGCTCTCACACTCCTTATGAATCCCAAAGCTGCCAGACGGCACAAATTTGTATCGTGGCTGCGACAAACTGTGCTGTAAAGTTTTTTTCAATGATTCGGGAAACGCCGTTTGCCGTGCGTAGCCCCCGAAAACAGGGTCTAATTAATGACTGCCAACACGGAAACAGTTAGGGCTTTCGGCAGCATACGTCAATAACGCTAACAATTAAAATAACGTCTGTGAGCGAAATCCGCCCCCCTAATCTGTAGGGTGCGGGCATGTTCTAATCCACCGCTCACGCATGAGGGTATAAAAATGTAATGGTTGCTCACGTAAAGGCCAGCCGACAACACATCGCCGCATTACAGGCCGTAAAACGCCTTCGCATTGTCATGGAATACCTGCTGCTTTTCCGTATCACTCAATGATGAAGTAGCATTCATGGCCGTCTTCACCCACGTCGCGTAGTCCGTGTGGGCCAGTTCCAGCACAGGGTAGTCGCCACCAAACATAACGCGCCCCGGCCCGAAGGCTTCAAGCACATGGTCGATGTACGGCTGCAAGTGCTCCGGCTTCCAGTTGTCCAGGTCGGCCTCTGTGACCATGCCAGACAGCTTCACAGACACGTTATCAAACGCGGCCATGCGCGTCATGTTGAGCTTCCAGCGTTCAATTTCACCTGTAGAAATATCCGGCTTGCCCACATGATCGACCACAAAGCGCGTATCCGGTGCCCACTCCACCAGTTGCAGTGCGTCTAACAGTTGGTGCTGCAACACGGCAATATCGAACGTGTAATCGTACTCCGGCAGGCTGCGAACTGCATCCACGAAGCGCCGCTGTGTAGCGAACCCATCCCCCTCAGACTGAATCAGACGGCGGATGCCCTTCACACTGGGGTATGCCTTCAGTTTGTCCAGCGTGCTGCGGTAGCCTTCCTGTTCCAGTGGGGCAAATGCCACAATCGCCTGAATGCGAGCGTCATCCAACTGCGCCACCCATTCTACCTCGTCAAGGGTCTGTTCGGGCAGGCAATCTGCCTGGACAAATACAAGGGCGTCCATTTCCCAACCCTCACCAGAGGACGGCAAATCAGCGGGCATGTAGGGCTTATTGATGGTCGGTAAGTCGTCAAGCCACTTGTAGCGCAGGTGATGCGGGTCCCAAAAGTGAATGTGGCTGTCAATGATTTTCATCGCGGGTTTCCTCATACTTCTTCCAGGTTCTTCCACCCGTTGCCCCCAACCGGCGTTTGCATCGGGTCGGTGATTTCCCACCATGTGTGGGTAATAGGGTCTTCGCTGGTATAACCAAAGGTGGCCAACAGCAACGCGCTGCACCCTGGCACAGTAAAAATTCCATTGCAGTGCATTCTACAGGGAATTTGGCAGCGTATGTAGTGGGGAGACGGCACGCCGAGCGTACCACTGCACCAACGCGACCATCTACAGCGCCAGATCAAGAATGCGCTCAAGCTCACTGTCCGTCAGTTGGATTGAATTCCCCTTCATGCTGCTAGACCGGCCCGACTTCTCGATAATTTGCGGGTAGTCGTCTGGCTGGATGCCGTAGGTTGACAGCGGCTGGATGTTTAGCAGGTGCGCGGTTGCCTGCACCCAGGCCACGCCGTCAGCGGCGGTGGCGTCACTGCGCCCGGTGAGTATCTGGCCGAGTTCAGTGTAGCGGGGCAGCGCAAAGTGATGCGGTTCGCGTGCTTTCAGCGCCTCCACGTTGACGGCCATCACATGCGGCAGCAGTGCCGCGCACACTGCCCCGTGCGGCGCGTCATACATGCCGCCCAGCGGCCCTGCAAACCCATGCACTGCGCCCAGTTTAGCGTTGGTTAGCACCAGCCCACCAATCAGGCTGGCCAGCGCCATGTCCTCGCGGGCGTTGGCGTCGCTGCCATCTTCATACACCCGCCGGATAGACCGCGCCGCCCGCTTGATGCCTTCCAGGGCTAACCCGTCTGTAAGCGGGTTGGCCTTAATACTGACGTAGGGTTCTAACACCTGCGTCAGCGCATCCATGCCGGTGAAGGCGGTCACATGCGGCGGCACAGAATGCGTCAGTTCGGGGTCAACAAGAGCGACATCCGGCAGCAGTTTGGGGTGGCGCAAACTAACTTTGACGTTGTGTGCCTCAGATTTGAGGACGGCGTTTTTGGCAACTTCTGCGCCCGTGCCCGCTGTCGTTGGGATGGCCATCACCGGTAACGGGTCTCGCTTCAGCGGGTTGCCCTGCCCGATGACCTCCAGATAGTCCAGCAGGTGACCGCCGTTGGTCGCCAGGGCTGCGATGGCCTTTGCCGCATCAATCGCGCTGCCGCCACCAAACCCGATCACCAGATCACAGCCCTCACGCCTGAGCGTATCTGTACCGTTGCTAATCAGGTCGATAGTGGGTTCACCCGGCACAGAAAACACAGCGGCATTCATGCCCGCCGCATCCAGCAGGTCAATCACGGGGTTGGCACGTTGCGGCGTGCGCCCCGTGACGACAAGCGCCTTTGTGCCCAACGTCGGCGCAATGATCTCCACTTGCGACAGCGTACCGTTGCCAAAAATGATCCGGTTTGCGGTGACGAATTCAAACATGGTGGGGTGCCTTTCTGCTGTGGGAGGTGGGGAATGAAGACGCATCCGTAGAAAGGCTGGTGTGATTCATACGATATGGCATGTGTAAGGGCAACTCATGAGTCCCCCTTACTTCTACGGATGTTAGCGGATGCTGTGCTATGCCCCGCCGTACAGCTTCTCGCTCATCGGGCGCATTCCAATCATGAGCATCCGGCTTTTGGCGGGCTGCCTGGCCGCAAACACAATCGAATCCGCGACGGTATCCGCTTCGGTCATGTCATCCAGCGCGGGCATGTCTTCTGTGCGGCCTGTGCCGAAGGCAAACGTCGTCCGCACCCCGCCGGGAGCGATAATGCTCACTTTGATGTTGTGGGGGCGCAGTTCGCCATCCAATGCGTGAGCAAACCCCACCTGAGCGTGCTTGGTGGCACAGTAAACCGCCTCATTGGGGAAGCCGCCAATGCCAGCCTGTGACGATACGACAATCACATCGCCGCGCTTGCGCTCAATCATGCCGGGGACAAATGCGTTGCTAAACAAGAAGGTGGACTTCATGTTGGTGTCCATCATCCAGTCGTAGTCATCAACGCTGTGATCGACCATTTGCGCGTAGCGGGCCACGCCTGCATTGTTGACGAGAATATCGACCTGATTAAATGTGCTGAGGGCCTGGTCGCGTACATTGTTGACGGCGGCGGGGTCGGCTGCGTCTGCGCTGACGCCGATAGCCTTCACGCCCAGGTCTTCACATGCTTTGGTAAGTGTATCGAGTTCGGCCTGGGTGCGGGCTGTTGCTACAATGTTGACGCCTTCACGGGCAAACGCGAGCGCTGCGGCGCGGCCAATCCCACGGCTGGCCCCGGTGATAACGGCCACGCGCCCTTTAATATCTTCTAACATGATGTATCTCCAATTGTGAAGCAAAGTCATATTTGTGGATCAGTTGCACTATAGCGCACGCCAGGGGATTTGCAAATTGGCTGCTGTCACTCGCGCACCGTGAACCGCAGCAGTGCGTAACCATCCCCCAAATCGCCCTGCGCGACGGGCAGCCGCTCAAACGTGTTGAAGTCATACAGCCCAACAATCACGCGGTAGTCCCCGGCAGGCAGGTCGGCGGGCACGTTGAGCGTCAATTCCGGGCTAAGCAGCACCTCCGACGGATGCTGCCACGTCACCGTGGGCCGCTCCGGGACAGCCGGGGCACCGTCAGCCTGCGCGATGACCTCACGCGAGTCAGCGGGCGTCAGGTGGACGTAAAACGAGTAGTTGGCAGCGGGCGTTGCATCTGCCTGCCAGTAGAAGCGCAGCGTCACGGCATCACCCCGCTGAGCGGACGTAGGGCTATCATACCCCACCAGCCGGATTGCCTCACCGAAGGCCACATCCAGGTCGTGTTCCATGCGCCAAAGTCGGTAAAACGCAATACGCGGCCCGCGCACCGGCCCCGGCGGGTCAAAGCGGCGCAGCATCAGCATGTTATCAGTGTAGTTGGCTGGCAAATCAGCAGCCAACTCGACCGGCACGGCCATATAGCTCATGCCGCGCTCGTCACGCCACTCAGCCAACGGATAGGCTGTGAAATCGTCCGTCAGCCACCAATCGAACCATTGGCGGCCTTCAATCCCGCCCCAATAGGGGTTAAACGTCTTGTGGTTGGTCTGGTCCACGACGACGGTACCCGCCTCTAAGTTCACGTCGGCCCACTGCCGGATGGCTACGCGGGTATCGGGTAGGCGGCGCAACTGCACCTGCTCAACATCTACCGCAATCTGCGGCAAAAACACAAATACTGTCAGGGCCGCCGTTGCGGCAAGCTGTCCCATCCATGCCTGCTGCGCCGATAGCGTGTAACCAAGCTGTGCAACAGACATCCCTAATATAACGGCGAGTCCGGCAGTGGCAGGCAGTACGTCGCGCATACGGGTTACCGCATCCACCTGCGTGTATGAAGCGGCCAGCCAGGGCATAAACAACAAAGACAGGCCCAACAGTGCCGCTCGCCAATCGACGCGCTGTGTGCCTCGCCATGCTGCCGCGATGTAAGCGGCTGCCCCCAGTACGATGACAGCCACCCCGGTCAATGTAAGCGGGTAAAATGCAAAATAGACATTGTTCCAGATGCGCCCCGGCTGAACGACATTGCTAAAGCCAGAATCGCGTATGACAGCGCGTTCGTTAACGTTCAGTGCTTCCACATCAATGCCATAGATGAAAAAGAGCCAGACGAGTGTGCCCAAAACAAGCATAGTCTGGCCTGCCAGCGTTTGGATGGCCTTCCGCCGTTCTCGCGTTAAAGTGAGCATAACTGCAACAATCCCCGGCATAACGAGGGGCAGGGCCGGGTATTTGAGCAGGGTAGCAACCAGACCCGCAATCACGCTCCACACGGCGTAAGTCATCCGCCCGACCGGGCACAGCGATTGCAGTGCAAACCACAGCGCCAGCGTGCCCAGCATAACAATTAGTGGGTCTGGCAGCGCGTACACGTTGTTTTCCAGCACTAACGGATTGACGGCCCACGCGACTGCCGCAACCCATCCGGCCCCGGCATTGGCGGCCAGCCT
>DAOTTY010000301.1:0-7090 GCA_034437575.1 Anaerolineae bacterium
TTGGTCAATTGATTTTCCTGCTGTTTTGCCCTCATCCCCCAGCCCCTTCTCCCGAACGCTGCGCTGGGAGAAGGGGAGAAAACCGTTTTTTGAAGTCCCTCTCCTAGTCCCACAGGGACGGTTGGGAGAGGGATTTAGGGTGAGGGCTTGATTCGCCAACAACATCTTGGCATGGGTAGGGCACAGGCGGGCGCACATACGGCTTCGCCTAGTGCGCCCTTACAAAACACACATGTAGGGGCGGTACTCGACCGGAACGGTCGTATGTTCGCCCACGAGTATGGATCATTTGCCAAGATGTTGAAATGCACCCCTGCCATCAAGCGCCCGCAGCCGCAAAGAGTGACCCTTTGGCGCACAATGGCTGCTCCTGTGGATGCAGTAGAAACTGCAAATTAAACTGTATCAGTTAGGGCTTTTGCAAAGTTGCATGGCTCATCATTGGGCGCTGCCCAAACCCGTCACTTTTTTCAAAAAGTGCCCAAAAACTTGCCTTTTCGGGCGCTTTGCGTCCGAAAAGATGGGTTCAAAGGGTGCCAACCCTTTGCAGGGGTGCGGGGACAGCATCCCCGCGATGTGAAAAATTGACTTTGCAATAGCCCTACTGTATGGGTACCCATGTTTGACATGACAACAGGCTGTGATGTAAAGATAAATTTTGTTAGCGTTTGGCGCGGTTTGGCACCCTGCGCCCCCCCGCCCGGCCTGCTCAACGGGTGGCAGCGCCACCGCTTGTTGATTGACACACCCCCCAAGCGCGAGTATGGTAACGCCACTTTTTTGCGAACCGGGTTTGTAACAGGACAGAAGCTATGACACAGAAACGGGCGCTCGTCACGGGCGCAGGTGGGTTTATCGGGCATCATTTGGTGAAGGCGCTCAAGGCCGAAGGCTACTGGGTGCGCGGCGTTGACCTGCACCAACCGCCCTACGAGGCCACCGCCGCCGATGAGTTTTTGCTGCTGGATTTGCGCCGCGCCGAAGACGCCCGCAAAGCCGCTGAGGGCGTTGCAGATGTGTATGCGCTGGCCGCAGATATGGGCGGTATGGGCTACATCAGCGCCAACCACGCCACGATTTTGTACAACAACATCCTCATCAACACGCACACCCTCGAAGCCGCCCGTGAAGCCGGTGTCAAGCGCTACCTGTATACCTCAAGTGCGTGCATCTACCCGCAGTACCGCCAGGCCGACGCCGACGTGACCCCACTCAAAGAGGCGGACGCATACCCCGCTGACCCCGAAGACGCTTACGGCTGGGAAAAGCTCATCACAGAGCGCATGGTGCATTATTATCACCAGGACTACGACATGGATGTGCGCGTGGTGCGCTTCCATAACATTTTTGGGCCGTTGGGGGCCTGGATGGGAGGCCGTGAGAAGGCCCCCGCCGCGCTGTGCCGCAAGGTGGCCTACGCCCGGCTGACCGGCCATCACGAGGTAGAGGTGTGGGGCGACGGCCTGCAAACCCGGTCTTTTTGCTACATTGATGACTGCGTGAAGGGCGTGCGCCTGCTGATGGAGTCTGGCTATAGTGACCCGCTCAACATCGGCCAGGATCGTATGGTGACCATTAACGAACTGGTAGACATCATTGCGGGTGTGGCCGGGATTGAGGTGGTCAAAAAGCATATACCGGGGCCGCAGGGCGTGCGTGGGCGCAACTCTGATAACACGCGGCTGCGCGAGGTGTTGAAGTGGGAGCCGGAAGTGTCTTTAGAGGCGGGGTTGGCGCAAACCTACGCCTGGATTGAGGCCGAATTGCAGACGTATATGGCGCAACAAAAAGCCACTGAAACCCAGGAAGCCTTTACGCAATCATAGGCATGTGTGGTATTGTCGAACGGTAGACGTGTTGCCATCAGCCTGCATGTAACCGTATGCCTCTCAAGGATTTTTGCATGGAAGCTATACAGTTTTTTCCTATTCTCATCGTCGGCTTTGCTATGTCCATGAGCTTGACGCCGCTATCCCGGCAGATTGCCATGCGCCTGGGCGTCGTAGATCGCCCATCAAGTGCGCGTAAAGCCAATGCGGAACACAAGCCGCTGATGGGCGGGCTGGCGATGTACACGGCCTTTAGCGCGGCCCTGCTGATGTTTGGGGCACCGCGCCATTACCGCGAACTGCTGGCAGTGGTGGCCGGGGCAACGGTGCTGGCGGCAGTCGGCCTGTATGATGACCGCTTTGAGCTGGGCATCTGGCCTAAGCTAGTGGCAATGGTTGGGGTTGCACTGGGCCTGACGGCAGCAGGTATCCAAATTCGGTTGTTTAGCACCCAATGGGTTGACGTTCCGCTGACGGTGTTGTGGATGCTAACGATCATGAACGCGGTCAACTTTTTGGATAACATGGACGGGCTGGCAGCGGGCCTGGCGTCGATTGCGGCGTTTTTCTTCATGGTGATTGCCTTTACGCAGGGGCAAACGCTGGTAAGCAGCCTGGCGGCGGCCATCTTCGGGAGTGCGCTGGGCTTTTTGGTGTACAACTTTAACCCGGCCAGCACCTTCATGGGGGATATGGGCGCGTTGGTGCTGGGCATGGTGCTGGCGGTGCTGGGCATCAAGCTGAGCTTTGTGGCGCAGCCGCTCAGCCTAACGTGGATGATCCCCATAATGGTGCTGGCCCTGCCCCTGCTAGACATCACGCTGGTGGTGTTCACCCGCATCAGTGAGGGCCGTTCCCCCGGCCAGGCTGGTAAAGACCACACCTCACACCGTATTCGCAGCATGGGTTTTTCTCCGCGCTGGACGCTGCTAATCCTGTACACGTTCTGCCTGATTTACGGCACAGTGGGCTTTGCCATGAGCAGCGCCACTGCGCCTGTTGCGCTGGCCCTGGGCGTGATGGGATTGGCCGGGCTGGGCGTGTGCTTCGTCGCGCTGATGGTCATCCGCCGCCGCTTTCAATTGAACAAGGACCGCTAAATGCCCCTGACAATCGTAGTGACGGGCGGGGCCGGGTTTATCGGCTCTCACCTGACGGAACGCCTGCTGCACGACGGCGCTGCTGTGCGTGTGATCGACAATCTATCCACAGGCAAGCAGGCCAACCTGGACCGGCTGCAAGGTGACATCACCCTGCACGCAGCCAGCTTTACTGACCTGGACGCCATCCGTCCGGCATTTGACGGGGCTGAGGCGGTGTTCCACATCGGGGCGCTGCCGTCGGTGCCACGCAGCGTCAAAGACCCGCTGGAGTCGAACCATCACAATGTGACCGGGACGCTGAATGTGCTGGTAGCGGCCCGTGATGCAGGCGTGCGGCGGGTAGTGTATGCGGCGTCGTCGTCGGCCTATGGTGATGCGGCAGCGGATTACAAAGTGGAGACGATGGCCCCTGAGCCGCTGTCGCCATATGGGGTGGCGAAGCTGGCCGGGGAATACTACTGCCGGGCGTTCACAGCCAGTTATGGGCTAGAAACGGTGTGTACGCGCTTTTTCAATGTGTTTGGCCCACGCCAAGACCCGAACAGCCATTACGCCGCTGTGATTCCCAAGTTCATCACGCGGCTGCTGCACGGGCAGGCCCCCACCATCTACGGGGACGGCACCCAATCCCGTGACTTCACCTACATTGACAACGTGATTCACGGGTTGGCGCTGGCTATGCACGCCCCGAAAGCCAACGGCCACACCCTGAACCTGGCAACCGGTGGGAGCGTCACGTTGTTGGAACTGGTGGAGCGGTTAAATGCGTTGATTGGCACAGCCATTGCACCGGAGCTGGTGGAGCCGCGACCCGGCGACATCAAACACTCACGGGCTGATGTTAGTTTGGCAGCAGAGTTGATGGGCTATGAACCCGTTGTGGCTTTTGATGAGGGGTTGGCACGCACGGTTGCATGGTACCGGGCGCAAATGGGGCGGGGCTAAACCGCACGCAGCTTACGGATGAGCCGGGACAGCACGTTGCCGTCTAGTTTTTGTTTGTACTGCTGCCGTCGGAGTTCGCGCAGGCGTGTTATTTCCTGAATGAGCGTGGTGCGGTGAACGATTTCGCCGTTGACCTTGTACCAATAGCCGCCCATGTGCAGCACATGAGGCGTCCGCCCGTGTATTGCGTGGTAGATTTGCTGGTACCCTTCCGCAATGTCCAGTGGGGTAAGTGTTTGCTCGGTTCGCGTACTCATTCGCCTTTTCCTGCTGTGAAAATGTTATCAATCGTTATTTTACACAGCGTTTGCCACAGATAGAGCTTCCCCGGCATAGAATTTACAAGTTAAGGGAAGAATTTACGCGCTTCACAAGCTCCGCAGCCGCTCGATGATCTTATTGACCATGCCTTTTTCAAAACGGCGATGCTTGCGGGCCAATGTTCGCAAGCGTTCAATTTCCGCCTCGACGGTGCTTTTGTGAACGATTTCACCATTGACTTGAAACCAGACTCCGCTCATGTGCCGGATGCGCGGCGGCCTGCCGTGCAGGGCATGGAACGCCCGCATGTACTGTTGAGTAACCGCTTCGTGCGGAGTGTTAACTGCTGGCATCGTTCTAATCCGTAAACAAGCTCACGTTCAGGTTGCCTTTATTGTGCAACAGTTTTGTTACGATTTACCTTTTTCAGACAATTTGCTATCAGTCGCAAAAAGTAACGGCTTAGCCCTTTCCGAAACGTGCCTTTGGCACTGGGAGCGGGCGATTTAGGGGGCGGGGGCTGCGACATCGTAAGGTGCGTTTAGCACCTAAGTTGTTGCCGCAAAACCGTCATAGATACATGGGATGCAATACCACACCTATCCGCAACCCCACTAAATGGCGGTTGGAATGACAAGTATTCTAGGAGTAACGATGCAATTTCGCAATAAGCTAACAATATTACTGGCCACTGGGTTTGTATTCGCTAATCTTGCGGGGGCAGCGAGCCATCATTGGTATCATGGCCAATTGGGATGGTGACCTGTGGGCCTGTGACCGGCAAACGTAGTTGACAACTTGGGGTCACAACGGCACGCTGATGGGCGTGTCAATCGGGCGGGCCAGCAACTTGCGAGTCCACGCTATCCTGCGGTGCTATCGTAACTGCTCAGGTACTCGGCTGAATTCCCCCATCCCCTAGCCCCTTACCCCCAAAATGAGGGAGGGGTGGCGCTTTAGCGCCGGGGTGGGGGGCAAGCTGAGTCGTTACGTGCTATCGCCAAATGACCCACCAGGAGTTAACGCTTTTGCGGGGCCACATACATCCACCAGTACACGTTGCGGGGGTAGGCGGGTTCAAGTTCGTCTGCCCACAAAAACTCAGATTCCTGCACGTAGCTGCGAAGCATCCGGTCAGTTTTCTTGACTTTGGCCTCCAACTCAGTGCCGATGATGTCGTCACCCATCACGTTGAGTAATTCCTGCGTGATGGTGCGGCGCAGCACCTCTGGCCCATAGATGCTGCCACAGTTTTTAGGATCATCACGGCACTCCTCGAAAAAGCGCTGCATCGCGTCGATGCGACTGTTAGCTTCTCGGTCTATCTTGGCATCGTAGCGGGTGACGTTATCGTTGCGGATCTCGTCGTGTTGAGCGCTAAGGTTGGCTAGCTCGTTCCGCTGTTTTTCATTCAGGTCGTCAGCCAATACATGTAGGCGGCGCAGGCGCATCAGCACCGCGCCAACGGTTAACTGGGGGTTGCGCCCACCCGTCAAAAAGCCACCGCCCACACTGCCATACAAGTTGCTGCCTTTGAGGTAGTTCTCAAAAGAGCTAAGCATCTGCTTCAGTTCGCTCAGGTCATCGGTGGCGTTGTAAGTTTGTCCAAAGGGCATCAGATAGCTCCTGCTTTGTCGTTGAGTATGTACCCACTATGCCACAAGACCATCAGAAATCAGTCAAAATGACCCATCTGGATGGGTCATTACCCGGCCAAATTACCTATTATGCCTCTTCTGGCAGGTTGGCCGTCACGTTAGTCTGGGATAGCAACGTAGGGCCAAGCAAAATACGGTGGACGGGGCACTTTTCCCCAATTTCCATCAACCGGGCACGCTGCTTTTCGTCCAGGTTACCAATCAGGCGGATGTCTTTGTGAATGCGATGCACAAACTTGGCTTCACCGTCGTAGTCTTCTACTTCTTCCGCCCGCAGCTTGTGGAATTCCAGATCAATTTCCACTCGCTGCAAATCCCAGCCCTTGCGATTGGCATACATGTGCAGCGTTTGCACCGTGCAACTCCCCAATGCCCCCAGCAAAATTTCCTCCGGGTTGGGGGAGCTATCCACACCGCCCGCAGCTTCCCCCACATCTGCGTGCCACTCGTGGCGGCCATTTGTGATCGTAGTCTGGTAGCCTTCTTGCGTGACGACCCGTGCTTTTTCCATTTTCCGAATGTCCTTGCTAGAGTATATTAGGTGTGTATGAATCTGACGCTGTCGATCCTGACGCCCTTACCCGCATCCATACCGTAGCAACGCCTTCACGCCCAGCCGCGCCTACATCTTTACCGGGCAAGATGGTGCCACAAACATCAAAATGACGTTCGCGGGTAAGCCACAAACGCCAGGCTTTTTTGATGTAGGGCAGCACCCGGCAAGCGCGTGAGGCCGATTGGACAATTTAAGGGGTGGGGCTGTGTGTAAAGCCAAAGCTGCGGAAGGCCAGCGTCAACTATTGGGTATCGGCAGCGGGGTCGTTGTTCGGCTTCTGATCGACGGTATCCATGTTGGTTGTGGTTAGGGCGGCGTCCTGTTCGTCATCGTCTTCCCAGCTAATAATCCACACACATGCCCCGGCCACCAGCACCGTTGCCACAATCAGCGAAAGCCACTGCGTGGGCAGCAGGCCCACGTCTCGCGCTTCGATGGCCAGCAAAATGACCATGCCCAGCGACAAGACAATCCAGGCAGACAGGCGCGGACGGTTGCCTGCAAACTTGATAATCGGGTTGTTCGTCAGACGGTCCATCAGGGGAGTGTCCTCATTTTGCCATATGTCACAAACCGCTTGGACTATAGCGATGTGGGGTCATTTGTGCCAGGGTGAGCCGTTGTTGCCCAGGGCAATCGCTTCAAAAATGAAAGAAAGTTGGTAATGTCGGGTCGAGAAAGGATAATCACCGTCAAAAGACGCGAAGGAGAAGGATGAAATGCCTGAAATCAAGCCGT
>DAOTTY010000302.1:0-2169 GCA_034437575.1 Anaerolineae bacterium
GGTCATCGGTTTCAGGAAAGGCCGGCCGCCTGAGCCGGGAAACCAGATTCCCCCTTCCAAGATACTCAAACGCATCAACGCCTGCCTTGCCCTTTACGACGCCCTTTGCCCCTGCCGCAAACGGCACGAGCAGCGTCAAAAAAATCAGTTCTCATACAGCACCCAGCGGTTCCATTCCAGCCGGGCCACGTCGGCCCCGTCGAATAGCATAGAGACGAAATGCCCGGTCTCGTTTTCCAGCGTTCGCACCGCCACGGGCGCCGCGCTCCACAGGTTCAGCAGCGCGTTCGTGTCACACGCCATGACTTCCGATGTTTCTAAAAAGTCCCGCCCTGAGACAGCAGACGCGGACTGGAATCGTCCGCACCACGTCGAAAGGTCAGGTAGCGCCAGGCGATCCCAGGTGTGCCATTCCATCCAGAGCGGGATCGCCTCACGCTCCATGAGCAATGGCACACACCCCCACCACTTGACTTGACGGGTCGCCACAGGGTACAGGGTGGTACGTAGCTGCGCCCGTCGAGTGGCAATCAATGTCTCTAGGGGATAGTGGCCCCAATAGCTTTCAAACTGTTTGGTCTGCCGGCGCATTGAACGATAGCTGTAGCCCAGCATAGCTTGTGCTGCGCTGGCGTTAGCGTGACCGGGTACTCCAATGATTGCACTTTGGCAAACATTAAAAACGCGCTGCGCTGCCTCATCTTGGTGCCTCAACGTTCGGGCCAATTGAAAGGTTTGGCTCAACCACGCCATCTTCCACATTAAAATTACCTTCATTTATCTCTCCCTAGTGGTTGGGCGCGGTATCGCTCCGCGCGCCTCCCAGTCTAGTGCCACGTAGGTCGTCCACGCCTCGACGCTTTTTTCAAAGCGGCGCCCTCTGTCCATCAAAGCTTCCACGTCATAGCCTGGAAGCCTCCGCACGGCCTCACGCCACTGGGCAGGGTCTTTTGTCTCCCGCAGGATGTCCCGCCACGCCCCGGCTTCTGGCTGAGACAAGAAAAACTCATGCCGCCGACTGCCGTTTATCAGCACGCAGCCCACAGGCAAGTTTGCCCCGCCGGCCGGTGCCTTTAGCAAGTAAACCTCTATCACGCGCTTGCCCCCCAAACCGTAAAGTCCGCCTGACGCCCGTGTACGTGGCAGACCCCTTGAGGGGTCAGCACGCGGCGGCAAACGGGACAACGCAGTCGGATCACCGGCCCGCCCACGTCCCTGGCCATGTGAGAGACCAAGAACGAGGGGAGCATCCCCGTTGGACTGAGTAACAATGTGCCCAGGTGTGACACCACGTCCAACAGTGAGTGCTCCCAGGCGTGGACCGTGAGCAGGTGGGCAGGGGCCTTTAGTGCCCTAAAGGCTTCAAAAGCCCCCGCCCGGTCCTGCTCGGCCAGCCTGGCTTGAACCGTGAGGATCCCTTGTTCAACCTGGCCCTTGACCTTTCCTACGTGGCCGTTGCCGTTAGCCTTGGACGCCAGGCGGTCCAGAGCCACGTCAGAGACTGCCACAGGCACGTCGTGGACCCAGGGATAAAAGGGGTTGAGCGCCACCCGCAGTAGGGAGGTGGTCAGGGCATTGGGGTACATGATCCCAAAGCGAGCGGCTGCGGTTACCAACGCGTGCCGTTCCAGCCCCCGCATATGGTGGTCGGCGCGCCGTTGCATCTGCCTGACCTCTTGAGGGCTGGCCGTTCGTAGCTTTTGCGCAACCCGCTGCCACCGCCACCACTGCGCGTGATCCATAGAAAAACCCCTTCCCGATTGATCTAGTTATCCGGCAAGTTTGCCGGCGGTAGATAGTCGATCATGCCGCTAACTGCGATCTCGTAGCGCTTGGTATAGGGACTGGGACCAACGCTCTCCCAATGCGCTTCCAAAACCACCGTGCCCTCAAAGGTAAAAACCCCTGGCATGGCTTCCAAGAACACACACAGGTCTCTGTCGCACCTAAATCCCTCATCACCGAACATGTGCGCGAGGATATGAGCGTACTCAACTTCGGACCAGTTATGGGACTGGTAACTGTGTGCCCGTGCGTAGGGCACCCACCTCGTGCGCGACATCACCTCACTCCCCGGACCGCTGTAGTTAGGCCCCAAAACCCGATCAATGCGCCACTTGACCCACTCAAAGCTGTCGGGGTCGTGGCAGTCGGTGCCGTTTTGATGGA
>DAOTTY010000303.1:0-3973 GCA_034437575.1 Anaerolineae bacterium
TGTGTCCTGCTCACAGACGATCTGCTCGTCGTCGCCAGTGATGCCGTAGCCTTCGAGGAACCCGGCGCGGCGCTGCTCACCGACGGTGATGCCGGGGGCCAGGTTCAGCAGTGCGATTTGCTGCGGCGCGTCGCCCAGTTGGGCGGCGGCGTATTCACCGATCAGCACACCAGCCTGGAAGTTATCGGTAGCGAACAGGGCGTCGGTGGCGTCCTGCGGGTCGGTGGCGGTGTCCAGCGCGATGACGATCACACCTTCTTCGCGGGCACGCTCAATGGCCGGGACGATAGCGGTGGTATCAGACGGGGTAATGAGGATGCCCTGAGCGCCTGCAACGATCATGTTCTCAATCGCGGTGACCTGGCTCTCGTTGTCGCCATCGAACTCGCCAGCCGCCGTCAGCAGCTCAGCGCCGAGGTCGTCGGCAACTTGCTGGGCACCTTCGCGCATTTTAACGAAGAACGGGTTGGTTTCGGTCTTGGTAATCAGACCGACGATGATCTCGTCGTCCTGGGCACCCACAGCCGTCACGCTGAGGACCAGCAACGAAATCCCAAGTAAAAGTAGTGCTTTCTTAAACATAAAATCTCCTGGTGCGTAAAGCTTGTAAATTTTGTGCCAGCGATGGCCAGCACATCATCATCAGCGGTGGCAGGTAGCCCCGCTGTTGATTTACAGGTTGGGTGGCCCCTGCGCCCCACAGGACGCCCGGACGATCAGTTCTACCGGCAGTTTGACCCGCCGGGGCGTTCGCTCCCAGTTGCTAATGCGATTGAGCAGCATTTCAACGGCGGTTTCTCCGATTTGATGGGTAGGTTGGGCGATGGCCGTATAGGGAATGAATAGCTCGTCAGCCCAGGGTACGTCATCAAAGCCAACCAGCGCCACATCACCGGGCACACGGATATTAAGCTGCCGCATGGCCCGTATCACGCCTAGCGTGACAAAGTTCGTTGCGGTGAACACCGCGTCAACCTGCTGGTTTTGGAACAGATCAAGCGCGACTTCGTAGCTGCCTTCGGAGCGGTAGCTGCCCGTGCAGATGAGCGCGTCGTCCGGGTGGCCTAATCCGGCGTCGAGGTGGGCCTGACGGTAGCCCTGGCGGCGTTCGTCGCCGGTTTGCACATCCGGGAAGATGCCGGCAATGCGCCTGCGCCCCAGCTTGATGAGGTGCTGCACGGCAGTATACGCGCCACCGACGTTATCTGATGTGATCGTATCTACCGCGACGCCATCAACGGGGCGGTCAAGGACGACGACGGGCATGTTATTGCGCTGTAAATCGCGCAGGGTATCGGCATCGCCGGATGGCGTGGGCACCACAATCAGGCCCGCAACGGATTCTGCTTGCAGCACCTGAACAGTTTCGGCCAGCCGCTTGGACGACTCGTCTGTGTCGCACAAGATGATGTTCATACCGTGACGGTAGGCGGCGTCCTGGATGCCCTGGATAACGGCAACAAAGTGGGGGTTTTGGATGTCTGCGACGATGAGGCCAATGACATCGCTTTTACGCGAGCGTAGGCGTTGGGCGGCGCGGTCAGGTTCGTAGCCCAACTCACGGGTGGCCGCCAGCACGCGGTCGCGTAGGTCTGATGCAACAGTATCGTTGTTATTCAACACACGGGAGACGGTCGAAATAGACACGGCAGCCCGTTTAGCGACATCTTGTATAGTGACTTTGGCCAAAAACAACGTCTCATTTCCCAAAAAGCAATTTTATTGTGCATTTAATACAGTTAAAGAATAGCCAGAAAACGTTTTCCTGTCAAATTACAGGGTGGGGTGAAAGGGCTTTCTTCACCTGACTATTATGTCTTGATGGGGGCTGCGCCGGGTACCAGCCGCCACAATGTAAACTGTTCGCCCGTGAAGCCCTTCAGGGCCGTCTGATAGGATGCAATGTCCAGGTCATCCAGTTCTTGGAGCAGCTTTTGCACGTTCGGGTCCAGATAGACGGTTTCAGAGATGATAATATCGGTTCCGTCAGACTGCCCTTCCAGGCGGGCGGCGGTGTTAACGGCGGTGCCAAAGTAGTCCAGGCGGTCATTAAGGGTGACGGCAATAGCCCGGCCCGTGTGAATGCCCACTTTCAGCTTGATGTCCCGGCTGAGGCTGCCCGGCTGGGCGATGTGCGCTTGGGCGTTCAGCATGGCCTCAACTGCTTTTTCGGGCTGGCGGAACACGGCCATGATTGCATCGCCAATGGTTTTGACAATGGCCCCGTCCTCGGCGTGGATGGCGTCACGCAGCACATCGAAGTGATCCATCACAAGGCCGAACGCGGGCGCGTCGCCAAGCTCCTGATACATCTGGGTTGAGGCCCGTAAATCGGTAAAGACAAACGTGAGGCTGCTAATGGCGATTTGCTCGTTGGGGCGCAGGGCTTCTGACGAGAACAAATCACGAAAGACCTGGCGCGTGGTCACGTCGGCTGCGGTAACCGCCTGATCGCTCCAGGTGAGATGTTCTATCACGAAAAGCTGCTCGGCGTCGGTGCTGTTGACGAGCGTGATCGCAGCATCGGGGCGGATGTACGGTTCTTCGTTCAGCCACCCGGCGACCCCACTGGCCCGCAGGGTAATGCGGTCGTCGGTACCGATGGCAACCCGGAAGTGCTGGTTGCCTTTGAGCGCAAGCGTCCGCACGCGGTAACGCCCTGGGGGCAGGTGGCCGGTGACCTCTCTGGATTCGCCAGGGGCGAGCAACTGCTGGACTTCGATGTGCGGGGTTGTTTCTGGCCCGCCGACGCAGTATTCAGTGGTTGCGATGGCCCGGATTTGCGCGTTGGGCCGGAAGGTAAGCTCGACGGACTGCTCGAAGTTGGCCGTATAGTCGATGTGACACACCTCGCAGTGTGTTTCCTGGGTGATGTCGGCTAGCTGGTTTACCGACACCTTCGCACCCCGGCACAATGGGCACAGCAAATCCCAGCGCATGTCTAGCAGTCCAATACGAGTGGCCAGCAGGCAGGCGTCCAAAACGTCGCGGCGGGGTTCGTGCCATATGTCGGCCAGTTCATAGGGGCGGATGGTGGCCGCACTCAGGTCGTCGGCCTGGGCCAGATAGCGCGTCAGGCGGTTGGCGACTGCGGGCACCGCCCCGGCGTTCACCAGCGCGTTTTGAAGCTGCTGTAACCGCGCCTGCCCCCCTTCGACCAGCGAGGAAATTTCCGGTTGCAGCAGCGGCCTAACGGCCAGGGTGGGCGCGGCACCTTCGGCAGTGGCCCGCGCTTGAATGTCGGCATCGTAGCTGTAGAAGGCCCGCTCAAAGGGCATCCGGCTGAAGCTGCTGTCAATCAGGCGGCGCAGCAGCCCGTAGCGCGGCACCACCCATGACTGATAGTCCAGCAGGGTGCCGTCGGCGGTAGGCTGCATGTCCAGTTGTTGGCGGATGCTGTGAAACAAGCCCTGCGTGTAGTTTCGCAGGGTGTGGTAGTGATACGGCTTGACCCACTGGAACGGTTCTTCCGTCCACTGCTGCAACAGATGGCCGCGAATGGTTTGTTGGGCGGTTTTGCGGCTGTTGTGCAGGTCGCCTGTGTCTACATGGACAATGGGGGAGAGGCCGACATCGTGGTTGAGGCGGTCGGTGTCGGCCACGTAGGCCCACAGGTCGGTGGGGCTGGATGTGAGTGTGAGCCGATAATGGTAATGCAGCGGTGCCTGTGCCATGTGCGGTAGCCTTGTAACCCAACGAAATACTGTATCTCATTGTACAGGCCAGCGGGGCACCAAACGTATAAATCGAGTTAAGGCTTGGCAAGACTCCCCTTTGTAGGCGGTGAATTTGGGGGGGCACGAGTACAGAACAGCGTCCCCGCAATGTGAAAACTTGACTTTGCAATAGCCCTGGGCAACAACGCAGGGCAATCGCTTCAAATTTGTAAGAGTAATTGAAATAAAAAGCCGTCATCAAGTGCGGCGCGATAGCGTTTCTGTTTAAGACTGCCTTTGGCAGGGTCTTGCTTGAG